>CACFZX010000005.1:0-58127 GCA_902570905.1 uncultured Pelagibacteraceae bacterium | reverse complement strand
AAAAATATGAAGAAGAAGAAGTTTTTATAAACTATAATGAATTTATTGCTAATTTACTGAATAAATCCTTTTTTAGTGATAAAAAACTTCTGATATTTTCAAGAACTTCAGAAAAAATTCTTAAATTCATTGAAGAAATTATTTTAAAAGACATAAAAGATTTAATAATTATTATTAATTCCAAGACTTTAGAAAAAAAATCAAAACTTCGAACATTCTTTGAAAAAGACGAGAATTGTGCATGCATTCCATTTTATGAAGATGATGAGAGGACACTACATCAAATATCTTCTAATTTTTTTAGTGAACATAAAATTTCTATTTCGAGAGAAATGATAAATCTAATAATCGAAAGATGTAGAGGAGATAGACAAAATCTTTTTAATGAAATCGAAAAAATTTCATCATTATTATTAAGTAAAAAAAAAATCACAACCGAAGATATAATTAAACTAACTAATTTGGCAGAGAACTACAGTATCTCAGAACTAGCAGATAACTGTCTTGCAAAAAATACTAACAAAGTGAATAAAATTCTTAATGAAAATAAGTTTTCTTCTGATGAGTGTATTCTAATTTTAAGAACATTACTTTTTAAAACAAAAAGATTACTCGAACTTTCTAGGAAAAATATTAAAAATAAAAATGTTGAACAAACAATATCATCATCTAGACCTCCCATTTTTTGGAAAGATAAACAAATTGTAAAAAATCAAATTATGAATTGGAGAGTAAGTGAAGTGGAAAATTTAATAATTAATATTAAAAATTTAGAAATTGATGTTAAAAAACATGCATCTTGCTCACTAAATCTAGTCTTAGATTTTATTTTAAATACTGCGAGTGCTAATAATTAGCCTTAATAATCATTAATAAATGATTGAGTTGATCGTTGTCCCTATACTCAAACAATACACTTCCTGAATTATTCTTTTTGCTATAAATTTTTACTTTTAGGCCAGTTTTACTCTCAACATTTTCCTCCAAATTAATTATATTTGGATCCCTAGATTTTGATTTAGAATTTTTTCTAAATTTCATAACTCTAATAAGGTTCTCAGCTTGTCTTACTGATAGTTTTTTATCTACAATTTTTTTTGCAAGAAAATTAGCATTTTCCATGCCCACTAATACTTTTGCATGACCTTGTGTTAATTTTTTAGTTTCTATTAAGTTTTGAACCTCGTTAGGAAGAGATAGCAATCTTAAAGAATTTGATATATGTGAACGACTCTTTCCGATAAATTTAGAAACTTTTTCTTGGTCGTAATTAAATTCTTCAATTAATCTTTGATAACCCATTGCTTCCTCTATTGGATTCAAATCGGATCTTTGAACATTTTCCACGATAGCAAATTCTAATGATTTTAAATCATCGACATCAATCTCAACAATTGGGACTTCATGAAGACCTGCATTTTGTGCTGCTTGCAACCTTCTTTCTCCAGCAACTATTTCAAATTTGTCATTTTCAGTTTTTGATTTTCTTACAATAATCGGTTGAATAATTCCTCTTTCTTTGATCGAATTTGTAAGTTCTTCTAACGCGTCCTTTTCAAAATATTTCCTTGGTTGAAATTTATTTTTAGTTATAGAACTAATAGATATTTTATTTTTAGAGACTCTAATTTCGTTATCTCCTATCAAAGAAGAAAGACCTCTACCAAGACCCTTTTTTGTTTTGAATGGATTCATCATGCTGCACTTTCAACAATTTTATCTTGGTTCAAAAATTCTTCTGTGAAACCGAAGTAAGCTTTGCTTCCTGGACATGATTTATCATAAAGCAAAACTGGCACACCATGTGATGGTGCTTCGGATAATCTTACGTTTCTAGGAACAACTGTTCCATAAACTTTTTCCTTAAAATAGTTTCTAGCTTCACTCTCAACCTCTGCTGAAAGTTTATTTCTCTTATCATACATTGTAAGAAGTATTCCTCTTATCTCTAAAGATGGATTAAGATTGGTTTTGATCCTTTCAATTGTCTTCATAAGCTGAGTTAAGCCTTCTAATGCAAAAAATTCTGTTTGAAGAGGAACTACAAGGGCGTCTGATGCTACAAGAGCCATGATTGTGAGTAAACTTAACGAAGGAGGGCAATCAAGTAAGATATAATCATAGGATGCTCTAGAATTATTTAAAATAGCGGTTAATTCGTCTTTCAATTTAAAGGCTCTTCTGCTATCTCCAGCTGTTTCTACTTCTAATCCGGACAGATCGACATTGGATGTTATCAAATTCAAATTTTCAAAGCTTGTTGACTGTATTACTTCTTCTATTTTCTTATTTCCATTAAGAACATTATAAATTGTCATGTCAGAACTTGAAGTGTTCGATAATCCTAGTCCAGTTGTTGCATTACCTTGAGGGTCAAGGTCAATTACTAAAACTTTTTTTCCTTTCATGGATAATCCTGCTGCAAGATTTATTACGGTTGTTGTTTTGCCTACTCCTCCTTTTTGATTTATGATTGAAATAATTTTATTATCCATTTTTTTTTTTCAAATTCCAAATTTTCACTATTATTGAATCTTCATTTGTTAAACTGTTTCTTTCCTCATAATCGAACTTCCAATTTTTTAGCGCCTCCCCTAAAATTTTTCTTCCAGTCTTACCTAAATATAAAATTATATATTTAAAATTTTTGAAATTAGTTAAAGCAATTTCAAAAACTACCGGCAAAGGTTTGAAAGCACGAGAAATAATTACATCAGTATTTAAATTTTTTTCTTCAAAAATATTTTTTCTATGAATTTCAGAGTTTAATTTAAATTTTTTTGACATCTCTCCTAAAAAAACTGCTTTATGATAACTTTTTTCATAAAAAATCACCTTAAATAGTGGTTTTTTTGGTTTCATCAAAATGCCCAAAACTATCCCGGGCAAACCAGCTCCGGATCCAAGATCAGTACAAATATTAATCTCATTTTCATCAATAAAATCAATGGTTTGCGCGCTATCTTCAATATGTCTTGATTTTATTGACTTTTCGGTCGTCTTGCTTATTAAATTTATTTCCCTATTTCTAAGTATTATAGATTTGCTGAATTCCTCCAGCTCATTTAATGTTTCACGTGAAACTTCGAGAGGTCCTAAGTTATCAATTTTTAAAATATTCGAATCAATCAAGCTATATGCTTAATAGACTTTCTTTTGAGATGAGACAACAAAATATATACCGCTGCTGGAGTTATTCCGTCTATCCTTAACGCTTGGCCCATAGTTTTAGGTTGAATCTTCTTGAATTTTGACTTTACCTCATTTGATAGGCCTGAGAAATTATCATAGTTTATGTTTTTTGGGATAATAAGATTTTCATCTCTTTTGAATGCCAATATATCTGCATTTTGCTTCTTTAAATACCCTTTGTAATGAGAATTTATCTCTAATTGCTCATCTATTTCACGTGAAACATACTTAATTTCAGGCCATATTTCCCTAATTTTGCTCATGTTTACATCTTTTTGTCCTAAAACTTGGCTAGCTGAACGTGTTATTCCATCTTTAGCTATATTTATTCCATATTTAGAAATTTTTGTAGGCGTAATATTTAGTTTATCCATCTTTTGTTGCATTTCAGTCAAATCATTAGATTTTTCATTAAATAATTCTGCCCTTTTTTTTGAAATTAAACCTATTTTTATTCCTTTTCGTGTGAGCCTTATATCTGCATTATCAGATCTTAAGGATAATCTATATTCAGCTCTTGAGGTAAACATTCTATACGGTTCTGCAACTCCCTTGGTGACCAGATCATCTATCATTACTCCAATATATGCATCTGATCTGTCTAGTATAAATGGCTCCTCACTCTTAATAGAGAGGGCAGCGTTTATTCCAGCTATCAATCCTTGAGCTGCAGCCTCTTCGTAACCTGTCGTTCCATTGATTTGTCCTGCTAAATACAGATTTTTGATTTTTTTAGTCTCTAATGTCAAGAAAAGTTCCCTTGGATCGACATAATCATACTCAATAGCGTATCCAGGCCTTATTATTTTAACATTTTCTAAACCATTGATTTTACTGCAGATTTCTTGCTGCACTTCTGAAGGTAATGATGTTGATATACCATTCGGGTATATAGTATGATCGTTCAACCCCTCAGGCTCCAAAAATATTTGATGTCTCTCCTTGTCTGAAAATTTTTTAATCTTATCCTCTATTGATGGACAATACCTAGGTCCAACACCTTTGATGTTACCGGAGTACATCGCACTTCGTTTAATATTTTTAGAAATTATCTTATGAACAGACTCATTTGTATAAGTCATACGACATGAGATTTGTTGATTTAAATTTTTTTTAGTAAGGAAAGAAAAAAAATAAGGATCATCATCTGCAAACTGTTCTTCTAAATTTTCAAATTTAATCGTACGAGCGTCTAACCTTGGGGGTGTCCCGGTCTTCAATCTTCCAATTTTAAAATCATACTTTTCTAATTGCTCACTCAAGCCTGTTGATGGTTTTTCATTAAATCTACCTGCTGGCGTCTTCTCTTCCCCAATATGTATCAATCCATTTAAAAAAGTGCCGGTTGTTAGTATTAACTTGTTTGTTTTAATTTTTTTTCTTGATTGAGTAATAAATCCATTTATTTCATTTCCAGAAAAGATAAACTCAATTACAGGATCAGAAAATATGCTTAAATTACAGTAGTTTACGAGTTTTTCTTTCATATATTTTTTATATAATGATCTGTCACTCTGCGTTCTTGGTCCTCTTACAGCAGGTCCTCTGCTTCTATTTAATAATCTAAATTGGATACCTGACTTATCAGCAACTTCACCCATTACACCATCTAATGCATCTATCTCTCTAACTAAGTGTCCTTTGCCTAATCCACCTATAGCAGGGTTACATGACATCTCACCAATTGTGTCGATGTTGTGAGTATATAAGGCTGTATTTAGACCTAGCCGTGCTGATGCAGCAGCTGCTTCACATCCAGCGTGGCCACCTCCGACTACTACAACATCAAAATATAAATCCATTTTCATTTCATAAATTTACAACTCATAATTAAATTTACAAGATGACTTTAATTTTTAACAAATTAGGCACAATTACCAACGATTTTGGCTTAAAATGGGTTAAAAATGCCCATAAATTAAGGTTATTTACCAATACAAAAATCGTTGAAAATACTACCTAATATCTCCTCAACATCGAATTTTCCAACGATAACTCCAAGCTCTCTTGCTGCTTGTCTCAAATCTTCAGCTGCTTTATCAAAATCTTGTTCATCGCTTTTATTTTCAAAATTTTCAAGATGAATTAGACATTGCTCTAAATGAAACCTGTGTCTCTCTCTTGTAATTAAAATATTTTGATTAGATAAAAATTTATTTTTAAGATTATTTCTTATTTTAGATATTAACATCTCTACATTTTTTTCTTTTTTAATTGATATATAGATAGGATTATATTGCCTGAAGTCTTCTAACATGTTCTCTATACCTAAATCTGATTTATTAACCACCACTAATGTCTTGTCGGATGACACTAAACCCTTTAAAAAACCAGTAAAATGTGCCTTTTTGGGCTCAATCACAACTATATTAAGATCAGCATTTTCAGCTTTTCTTAATGCTAAATTTATGCCTTTTTTTTCTATTTCATCTTTTGACTCTCTTATTCCAGCTGTATCTGAAAGTACCACAGGATATCCATCGATATTTAAATGAACTTCGATTACGTCTCTTGTTGTTCCAGCAACTTCTGAAACAATAGCAACATCTCTTTTTGAAAGATAATTCAATAAGGAGGATTTTCCAGCATTAGGAGGTCCTAAAATAGCAATCTTAAATCCTTCTCTTATAATTTCACCAACTTTTTTATCATCTAACACTTTTTTAATTTCAGATTTTATTTTTGAACTACTCGATTTAATTTTGTTAATTATCTTTTCAGGCAAATCTTCCTCTGGAAAATCTATTTTTGCCTCTACATTTGCTAAAACTTTTAATAATGAGTTTCTCCAGAAATTATATATTTCAGAATTTTTTCCAGACATGATTTTAATCGCTTGCTGTCTCTGAATTTCAGTTTCTGATCTTACAAGATCGGATATACTTTCTGCTTTTAATAAATTAATTTTTCCATTTTGGAATGCAATCTTTGTAAACTCTCCTGGTTCTGCAATTCTACAATTTTCAATATTAGAAATAGAATTTTGTATCGCCAATACTACCGCTACACTACCGTGGACATGAAATTCTGCCATATCCTCACCTGTGTAGCTATTTGGTCCAGGAAACCACAATAATATACCTTCATCAATAAGCTCATTAGTGTTGATTTTATTGATTTTTTTTAATGTTGCTACCCTTGGCTCTGGAATATCTCCATTAGTAAGTTTTGAAATTACTGTTTTAGTTTCGGGCCCTGAGATTCTTATTACAGCGACACCCGAAGTGCCTTGTCCACTTGATAAAGCAAATATTGTCATAGTTACAGTATATTTTTTAAATTATTTTAATCAATTGCTGATAACTCTTTAAAATAATCTCCTAAATGGGCTTGGTACTGATCACTAAGGTTATATGATGATGTATAGACTGGTTGTCTAGCCTGAATTATACTTACTGTATTTATTATAGATTTATTATTTTTGTGATGTGATAAATAATTTTCATCCCAGGGTAAATCACATTTTTCTACCAATAATTTAATTTGACTTTCTTTGTTATTTACTAATTTATCGTAGTCCAAAACATATATAGACTCGGGATACTTCTTTAACCAGTATTTAGTTAAGTCTGAATACATTTTAAAATAAGTAATAATATTTTTAGGATTAAAAGACCAGCCCATATGTTTGTAAGAAGCAAAATAGTTTTTTAATATAGACAAGAAAGTATCTTTTAAATTTCTCTTACATAAAATTATTTTTGAATTTGGGAAAAAGTTCTTAATAAAACCTATCCATCTAAAATTGTGAGGGGTTTTGTCTATTATAACGTTTTCTTTATATTTAAAATTTTTAATTTGTTTCAAATAGTAATTTAAAAGATTATTATTTTCTTTAATATTATTTAAGTTTTGAGATAAAACTTTATTATCTTGAACAACAAATTTATTAACTGCTGTTTCTAAATATTCAACCTCACCAATACCCATAGTTTCTTTATGTGAAGACAAAATCTGTTCAACTAAAGTTGTTCCAGATCTCGGTAATCCACAAACAAAGATTATCTTTTTATCATTATATTCCTCAGTTATCTCAAAATCTTCAAAAGTTTCAAAATTTTTTTTAATACTATTAAATAACTTCTGTTCATTTTTTAAATTATAATTTAAATTCTTATCTATTAGATGATTTGCATCCTTAAAATATGAAAAGGACACTTCAAAATCATCTAAATCCTCATAAGCTTTAGAGATTCCGAAAGCAATCACTCCCTTTTCTAGCTCAGCTAAATTTGAATTTTTATAAATTTCAATCATTTTTTTTAAATGTTTTTGATCCTGGGAATAATTTGTTAATCTAGATAAAGAAATATGAGCATCAATTGATAACGGAATTTTTTCAATAATTTTTTCATAAGTTTTTTTTGATTGTTCAAACTGACCAATATTTAAATATATTTTGGCTAAATCATTCATAATAAATGGTTGATTATTAGATTTTTTGACAGCATCTTCGTATAATTCAACAGCTGATTTAAAATCTTTAGTTTTCTTTTTAAAATTTGCAAAATTAGCAATTAATACAAAATCATTTGGTTTTTCTAAAATTAATTTTTTGAAACTTAATTCAGCATTTTCAAAATCTCCAAGATACATATATGAGTTTGCTAAATTAATTTTAGGTGCATAATCTTTTTGATCTAATTCAATTGCAGTTTTAAAGCATTTGAAAGACTCTTTATGCTTTTTTTTTGTTTGAAGCGCTAGACCAAGAAAGTTGTGTAATACAGAAATAGTAGGGTTATCTTTAATTAATTTTTTACAATCTAATATGACTTCATCAAACTTTTTTAAGTTAAGCTTATTATTTATTTGGTTAATTTTTTTGTTTATATCCACTTTTAGGACTTTAGATTAAATAAAATATATTAAAAGAGAATTTATTTTATGAAGGTTTGTTCATTGAATTAAAAAACTCTGCATTACTTTTAGTATTTTTTAATTTAGAGTTAATAAATTCAATTGCATCCATAGATCCCATAGGAGCTATAATTCTCCTTAGAACATTCATTTTTTGTAAATCATTTTTATCAAATAACAATTCTTCTCTTCTTGTTCCTGATTTAGTTATATCTATTGCTGGATAAATTCTTTTTTCTGAAATTTTTCTATCGAGAATAGTTTCACTATTTCCAGTTCCTTTAAATTCTTCAAATATAACTTCATCCATTCGACTACCTGTATCAATTAAAGCTGTAGCAATAATAGTTAATGACCCACCTTCTTCTATATTTCTAGCTGCTCCAAAAAATCTTTTTGGTCGTTGTAAAGCATTAGCATCAACACCACCTGTCAAGACTTTTCCTGAACTTGGAACAACTGCATTATAGGCTCTTCCCAATCTGGTTATAGAGTCTAATAATATAACAACATCTTTTTTATGTTCAGTTAATCTTTTTGCTTTTTCTATAACCATTTCAGCAACAGCAACATGTCTTTGAGCTGGCTCATCAAAAGTTGAGCTTATTACTTCACCTTGAACTGTTCTCTGCATGTCTGTAACCTCCTCAGGTCTCTCATCAATTAAAAGAACCATTAGATAGCATTCTGGATGATTGGCAGTTATAGAATTTGCAATACTTTGCAGAATCATTGTCTTACCAGCTTTTGGAGGTGATATTATTAAAGATCGTTGTCCTTTTCCAATAGGGCTAACTAAATCTATTAGCCTAGGAGTTAAATCAGGTTTTTTTTCAATTTTGTTACTTTCTACTTCTAAAGTAATTTGTTTATTAGGATAAAGTGGTGTTAGGTTATCAAATGCAATTTTATGTTTTGATTTTTCTGGCTCTTCAAAATTAATCTTATTTACCTGCAGTAATGCAAAATATCTCTCACTTTCTTTAGGGGCTCTTATAGGACCCTCAATAGTATCGCCAGTTCTTAAACCAAATTTTCTTATCTGATTAGGGCTTATATAAATATCATCTGCTCCAGGAAGGTAATTTGACTCTATTGCTCTCAAGAAACCAAATCCGTCCTGCAACAACTGCAAAACTCCGCCTGCTGTAATTTCTTCTCCTTTTTCAGCTAATTTCTTTAAGATTGCGAAATATATTTCTTGTCTTCTTAAAGTACTTGCATTTTCAATACCTAATTTTTCAGCTTCCTCAATTAGCTGTTCAGAACTTTTTTGTTTTAATTCTTGGATATTCATTTTTGGGGGGTTTCCGTTAGATGTTTTTAATATATATTTCTTTTAATAAATTTCAACCCTAGATTGGCTTAAAAATAACAATAAATACTGTAATTATTAGTAAAATAGTAGGTATTTCGTTGATAATTCTAAAAAACCTAGAGCTTCTTTTAAAAATATTGTTATTCAAATCATTAAGACAAATTCCTAGATAAAAATGATAAAAAGTTAGAATTGTGACAAGTAAGATTTTTATTTGCATCCACAAGAACGAGAGGCTTGAAAAACCTATTATGGAAATCAGTATTAAACCAAATATCCAAGATAAAGCCATCGCAGGAAACATGATGTAATAAAATAATTTTCTTTCCATTGTTTTAAAAATATCAGTAGTTTCATTTTTGTTTTGATTTTCGGTGTGATATACAAATATTCTTGGCAAATAAAGAAGCCCAGCCATCCAAGATATAACAGCTATTAGATGTAAGGATTTAAATAATAAATACGAATTCATTAAATATTTTTTTTAGTAATTAAATACTTTAAAAGTTTGATATGATCATCACTATCATTAAGACAGGGCACCATCTCAAAATTTAATCCACCTGATTTTAAAAAAGAATTTTTTGCTTGAATAGATATTTCTTCTAATGTTTCTACACAATCAGATGAAAACCCTGGACTTATAACTAAAATATTTTTTTTTCCTTCCTCTGGCAATTTTTCAATTGTTTTATCAGTGTAAGGTTGCAGCCATTCCTGTGGGCCAAATCTAGATTGAAAAGTAGTTTTTATTGGTATTTCTTTGAATTTTTCAGATAACAATCTAGTGGTTTTATGACAATAACAATGGTAAGGATCTCCTTTATCAAAATATTTTTTCGGAATGCCGTGATAAGATGCAATTACCAGGTCGGGTTTCCAACTAATTTCATTTATTTTTTTTCTCAAACTGTTAATCAAAGCATCAATATAAAGTGGTTCTGATTCATAATGAGGTATAATTTGTAAGTTGGGTTGCCACCTCATCTTCATTAAAGTTCTATAAACTTCGTCACATACTGTTGCTGTAGTGGCCGCTGCATATTGAGGATATAAAGGTAAAACAATTAGATTTTCACATCCATTTTCTTTAAGGCTATGAATTTTGGACTTAATGCTAGGATTTCCATAACGCATAGCATAATCAACTAATAAATTTTTATTTCCTATCTCTCTGGTAAGCTTGTCTGCCTGTTTTAATGTATAATATCTTAAGGGAGACATGTTTTCATCTTTCATCCAAATCTCTTTATAAGCTTTTGCTGTTTTAGAGGGTCTTAAATTTAAAATAAATAAATTAAGAATAATTTGCCATAATATTGGGTTTACCTCAATAACTCGTCTATCAGATAAAAATTCTTTTAAATATTTTCTTATGTCAAACCAACTTGTTGAATCTGGAGTACCAAGATTTACAATTAAAACTCCTGTTTTACCAAATTGTACTTTCGGGTGGTCTTCAATCATTTAAAATCTTTTACAGTATTAACCAAATAATTAACTATATCAGGATTTGTCTCCGGTAAAACACCGTGTCCTAAATTAAAAATATAAGGATGATCTCTGAAAATTTCCATATATTTAATTGCATTTCTTTTAACATTATCTTTGTCAGTCAAAAGTACTTTGGGGTCTAAACCACCTTGTACTGGAATTTCTATATTTTTTTCAATTTCTTTAGGATCTACACTGTAATCAATATTAATAACATCTGGTTTAACATTATTAATAAACTTTTTATAATCTTTTATTTCTCTAGGAAAACATATCACAGGCACGCTTAAAGATTTGACAAAATTTACTAAATCTAATGTTGGTTTATATATTAAAAAATCTAATTTTTTTTCTTCTACCAGACCTGCCCAACTATCAAAAATTTGAATAATTGTTGCGCCACTGTTGATTTGATTTTTTATATGTAGTTTTAAAAATTTAACTATGATTGTAAGTAATTTTTCAATTAAAATTTGATCATCAAAAAAATCTTTCTTTAATTCTTTTTTTGGTGAAATTTGGTTTATCATATAAACTAAAATTGTCCATGGTGCTCCAACGAAACCGAATAAATCTTTTTTTTGAAGTAAATTATCTTTAGAAGAAATATCTATTAATTTGTAAATAGGATTTAATTTGTTTGTGAATTCATTTTCAGTTATTTTTAAAATATTATCTATATTTAATTTGTCTAACCTAGGTCCAAAATTCTTTTCAAATTTAACATTTTGACCCAAACCATAAGGCAACATTAAAATATCAGAAAATATAATTGCTGCATCTAAATCAAATCTTTTAAGTGGTTGAAGTGTTATTTCGGAAGATAATCTTTCATCTAAACACAATTTAACAAAGTCGGGATTTTTCGATCTTATTTCTCTGAACTCAGGCAAATATCTTCCAGCCTGTCTCATTAACCAAATAGTATTAATTTTTGTATCTTTGTTTTTTATACATTTTTGAATTGGACTCATAATTAATAGTAATAGTAATTATATTATTAGATTTATATCTTGTTAATTATCTTTATTAATTACTATTAACAGATTACTAACTAAATATTCACATTTTTAAGATATAATTAATTAAAGTAAATGTGATATTTTTGGTAAATATTAGTATTTATAGGAATTTCTGTATAAAAATATTAACCATGTTTAATTATGTTAATAATTCAGTGTTTATACTTAAAAAACATTAAAAACTACATTTTTAGAAATAACTATATATTATTACAATATTATAAACATTTTATACATGAGTTCTAAACATCATATTTATTTAATTTCTGACTCTACAGGAGAAACAATAGACAGAATTTTTCTCGCAATAAAAGCGCAATTTCAAGATTTTCAATATGAGGATCACCAATACTCATTCACTAGAACTGAAAATCAAATTAAAAAAATTTTAGAATTAGCAAAAAAACATCAGCATCCAATAATTCTATATACTATAGTGGATAGTCAATTAGCTGACTTTTTAGAATATAATTCTAAAAAATTGAACATACCATGTTTTGGTGTTTTAGGAAAACTTATAGAAAATTTTTCACAAATTATAAAAAGAACCGCAACTCATATTCCAAGTGCTCAATATACATTGAATGATGAATATTATAAGAAAATTGAAGCAATACAATTTACAATGGATCATGATGATGGAAATTCTTTAGATGATATTGATAAATCTGATATAATATTGCTTGGGGTTAGTAGAACCAGCAAAACTCCAACCGCAATATATTTAGCGAACAGGGGGTTTAAAACTACAAATATTCCTTTGGTTAACGAAAAATCTGTTCCTAATTTTCTTAAAAAGAATCCAGATGAAAAGTGTGTTATTGGTTTAACATTAGAACCTAGAAGATTAGCGGAAGTAAGAAAAAATAGGATGAATTCTTTGAAAGAAAACCATAGCACAGACTACACAAACCAACAAAAAGTAGAACTTGAAATTGAAGATGCAAAAAAAACATTTAAAAAATATCAGTGGCCCGTAGTTGATGTCACGAGGAAGTCTGTAGAAGAAACTGCAGCTTCAATAATCAAAATTTATGAAATTAAAAGAGAGAATGGATAAGATAATTTTAGCTTCACAGAGCGTAGTGAGACAAAAAATTCTACTTGATCACAACATTAATTGTGATGTGGTGCCATCCAAATTAGATGAAGAACCCATTAAAGAGAAATTAATAATTAACAATATTGATCCAGATGAGATATCTCAAAACTTAGCCTCTCTTAAAGCAAAAAAAGTGAGCAATAAGTTTTTTGATAGATTGGTTCTGGGTGCAGATAGTGTAATTAATTTAAATGGTGAACTGATATCTAAACCAACCAATAGAAAACAGGCTATGGAAATTTTAAAGAAATTAAATGGAAAAATACATCATCTAATTAGTTCAGTTAGTATATTTAAAAATGGAGAAGAAATTTGGAAATATACTGATAAAGCCTCACTAACTATGAAAAATTTTACCAATGATCAATTGGAAAATTATTTATCAAAAATAAGTGATAGGGATTTATATGCTTATAATGTTTATCAAATAGAAGGAGAGGGCAGACAGCTTTTTCAAAAGATTGAAGGGGACAAAAACACAGTGATGGGGCTGCCGGTAAGCAAAATTAAGGAATATATAAATAATTTAAAATGTTAATTCTTGTTTGGTTTATAGTTTGTATCATATTTGCTTTTGTGCAGTATATCTTACCTAATTCTGGTCATTCTTTAGAACTATTTGCCCTATTATCTGCAATTGCCCTGTTTATATTAAATAGATTAACTAGAAAAACCAAATAAGAAAATGAAAAAATATTTAGTAATCGGTAATCCAATCCAACATTCGTTATCCCCAAAACTTCATAACTACTGGTTAAAGAAAAATAAAATTGATGCAATCTATGAAAAAAAATTAGTAGATGATAAGAATATAAAAGAAATTATTTCTGGAATAAAAGAAAATAAAATTCAAGGAATTAACATTACAGTACCCTTTAAAAAAAAAATTATAGAATTCGTTGATGAATTAAGTGATGAAGCAAAAGAAACACAATCTGTGAATACAATATATAAAAACGATAATAAATTGATCGGACATAATACTGATATCTCAGGATTTGAATTAAGTTTACGACATATAAAATATAATGTTAATGAAAGGAAAGTTTTTATACTCGGATCAGGTGGAGTAGTTTCTTCAATCGTTTTAGCTTTAAAAAAAATGAAGCCATCGCAAATTGTATTGAGCAATAGAACCCAATCAAAAGCTGAAAAAATTAAAGCAATGTTTAAAGGATTAGAAATAGTAAAATGGGGGGAAGTTCCAGATTTTGATCTAATTATTAACGCAACAAGTTTGGGTTTAAATGAAGCTGACGATTTGGATTTAGATTATGAAAAAATAGGAAAAAACAAACACTTTTATGATGTAATCTACAATCCAAAAGAAACAAACTTTCTTAAAAAAGGAAAGCTTTATGGGCACTCAATTACTAACGGTAAAATGATGTTTATTTATCAAGCACATCAATCATTTACTATATGGCATAAAATTATGCCCAAGATAGATGATGATACAATAAAGCTTATAGAAAATGATTAAAATTGCAATCCTGGGAGATATTGGAGCTGGGAAAACTTTTGTTTCAAAATTATTTGGTTTTCCAGTTTTTAATGCTGATAAAGAAGTAAAAAAAATTTATAAGAGTAATAAAAAATGTTTTAATAAACTTAAAAAAAAATTTCCAAACAAACAAATTACCTATCCAATAAATAAAAAAGTTTTAATTAATATTATTATAGAAAAAAAACAAAATTTAAAAATTATAAATGAAATTGTTCATCCACTTGTTAGAGGAAAAATGAAATCCTTTCTGAAAACAAATAAAAATAAAAAAGCCATTGTTCTTGATATACCCTTATACTTAGAGAATAAGTTAAATAAAAAAAGAGATTATCTAGTTTTTGTAAATGCTAAAACTGGAGATATAAATAAAAAAATAAGCCGAAGAAAGACCAGTAATAAATTAATAAAAATACTAAAAAAATTCCAAATGAGTAATAAAATTAAGAAGAAAAAAGCAGATTTTATAATTAACAATAACTTTAGAGAATTAAATGTTAAAAGAAATGTTAGAATTATTAAATCAAAAATATTAAAAAATGAGAGAAATTATACTTGATACAGAGACAACAGGGTTGTCAGTAAAAGAGGGACATAGAATAGTAGAAATTGGTTGTATTGAAATTGAAAATTATTTACCTACAAAAAAAATCTTTCATTGTTATTTAAATCCAGAAAGAAAGGTTTCACAAAAAGCACTCGAAGTTCACGGTTATACAGATGAATTCCTTGCTGATAAAAAAAAATTTATAGATATAGCTGAAGAATTTTTAGATTTTATAAAAGAAAAAAGGATAATTATTCATAACGCAGAGTTTGATATTGCACATTTAAATCATGAATTAGAAATAGCTGGTAAAGGCAAAATAGATATTAAGAATACTTTAGACACGTTAGAAGTAGCTAGAGATAAATTTCCAGGATCTGGTGTCAGTCTTGATGCCTTATGTAAAAAATTTAGAATTGATAATTCAAAAAGAGAAAAACACACTGCCCTAATAGATTGTGAATTATTGTACAAAGTATATATCAATCTATTCAATCAAAAAGAACCAAGTTTAGATTTCAGCAGTGAGAATGAAAAAGTATTAAAATTTGATAAGACAAGAAGCCAAGAATATTTTAAAGGCATAGTGGTCCCAACTTCTGAAGAATTAAATGATCATAAAAATTTTATAAAAAATTCTCTTAAAAAAAATAATTTTTAATTTTGTCTTGAATTATATAATTCATTGAAATCTATTTTTTTATTTGGCTTAGGCTCTGGATAACCTGAGTTGACTACCAATTTAAAAAATGTTTTTTCAATGTCTGAATAAATTTTATTTTGTAAGTCACAAAGAATAATTTTCTCAATTTCGTTTTTTTCCTTTAAGTCATCGTCGATTTTAATAACAGTGGCAAATATTATTTCAAAGTAAGATTTTTTTTCATTTTTATTTGGGTCAGATAAAGATAATTTAGTATTAACTTCTATAACTTTATCTTTTACCGCAATAGAATTTATATCAATATTAAAATTATATTTAGATATATAATCCTTAACAAAGATATATGTTTCGATGTTGGGGGTTTCTGCTGAAACATCTTTTATAAATCTTGCTAGAATTTTATATTTTTCAGTCATTTTTATTTTTCATCTAAATCTTTATATTCACCATCAATAAATTTATTTTTTTCTTTATACTTTGAAGAAACTTTTTTGAAAATCATTTTTCTTGTAATTGGGAACACAAGTAGCAATCCGATAGCATCTGTCAAAAAGCCTGGCAGAAGAAGCAAAAAAGCTCCGATTACTAAAGCTGCACCAGAAACTATCTCAAATAAAGGAATTTCATTTTTAATTAATTGCCCCATGGCAGATTTTAGTGTGTTGAATCCCTCATATCTTACATAAATTATTCCTATAAAAGCAGTAGATAAAATTAGCAATATTGTTAAAACTGCTCCAATCTTTGAGCCTAGTTCGATAAATAGATATATTTCAATAATTGGGACACCAATTATAAAAAAAAGTAGTGAGTTCATTTGTCTTAATCTAATTTGTCAGTTGAAATTAAGCAACATAGTAAATATTATAATATATATGAGTTATAGTTTTGAATACATAGATATTATACTATTAGCAATGATTGCTGGGTTTATTTTCCTTAGATTAAGAGGAATACTGGGCAAAAGAACAGGTCACGAAGAAAATATGGCAGCTAGTTTTGCTCATGAAAGTCCTCCAAAAAAAACTACAAAAATTTTAAATAAAGATAATTTTGATGATGCTGCCAAAAAAGAATTCCTTAATGGTGCTAAGATTGCTTATGAAACTATTATAACAAGTTTTTCTTCTGGAAATTTAAAAGATATAAAATCTTTATTAGGTAAAAAAGTCTTAAATGAGTTTAATGATGCATTAAAAGAAAGAAAAGATCAGGGTCTTACATCTGAAACAACATTTATAGGTATTAATTCTGCTGATATAAAAAACCAAAATGAATCTAACAATATGCTTGAAGTTTCAGTCGACTTTGTAAGTGAAATAATTTCATGTGTTAAAGACAAAGACAAAAAAATTGTTTCTGGACATCCTGAAAAAATTAAAAAAGTATATGACACATGGAAATTCTCAAGAGATATAAGATCTCAAAGTCCAAATTGGTTTTTAGTTGACACGCAAGGCTAATTGAAAAAAAAAATTTCAGATAAAGATATAAAAGATTGGCAGGATTTTATAAATAAATCTGAAAAACTTGAAGATAAAGACAAAAAATCTAATTTAGAGTCAAACAACAAGGAAGAAAAAACATTAGATCTCCACGGCTGCTCACTTGAAAAGGCTAATCATATTGCTGAAGAATTTATTAAAACTTGTTTTTCTAAGAAAATAAAAAAAATAACATTTATAACTGGCAAAGGTACTAGATCTAAAAACAAAGACAATCCTTACCAATCTGACACTTTAAGTATTTTAAAATATTCTGTCCCTGAATATATAAAATCAAACTCAAATCTAATGAAACTCATTCAATCCATAAATGATGATAGTATAAACAATTCTACAAAAGGAAGTTTTGAATTGTATCTAAAAAGATTTAAAGGATAAACTTTGATAAATCTGTATCTTTAACTAATTCACCAAGATTTTTTTCAACATAATCAGAATTTATAGATATTTTTTCACCTGCTCTATCAGTTGCAGTGAAACTTATTTCATCTAGTACTCTTTCGATTATAGTGTGCAACCTTCTAGCTCCAATATTTTCTATTTTTGAGTTCACGTCCGATGCAATGTTTGCAATTGTATCTATTCCATCTTCAGTAAATTCTAAATCAACATTTTCAGTTTTTAGTAGCGCTTTATATTGTTTAATTAAACTATTGTCTGGTTCTTTTAAAATTCTTTTAAAATCATCGCTATTTAGAGCATCGAGCTCTACTCTTATGGGCAATCTTCCTTGAAGTTCAGGTAATAAATCCGAAGGCTTTGCTAATTGGAATGCACCAGAAGCAATGAATAAGATATGATCTGTTTTGATAGTGCCGTATTTTGTGCTTACAGATGTACCCTCAATTAATGGTAACAAGTCTCTTTGAACACCTTCTCTAGAAACATCCCCACCTACTCTATCTGTTCTTGCTGAAATTTTATCAATTTCATCTAAGAAAACTATTCCATTATTTTCAGTTGAGTTTTTTGCAGCTTTAATAATTTTGTCTTGTTCAATTAGCTTATCTGACTCTTCATTTATTAAAATTTCATGAGATTCTTTAACTGACATTTTTTTCTTTTTAGCTTTACTGCCCATAGATTTACCAAGCATATCCGAGATATTAATCATACCTACATTAGCTCCTGGCATACCAGGGATTTCAAACTGAGGCATTTGATTGTTTTCACTTATAGCTATCTCAATTTCATTATTATCTAAGTCTCCACTTCTTAATCTTTTTCTAAAACTTTCTCTTGTTGCAACAGTTGCTTTTTCACCAACTAATGCGTCCAATACTCTTTCCTCAGCAAGTTTTTGAGCTTTTGCATGAACTTCTTTTCTTTTTTTAACTTTTTCCATTGAAATTGCAATTTCAAGCAAGTCTCTGATAATCTGCTCAACATCTCTTCCAACATAACCAACTTCAGTAAATCTAGTTGCTTCAACTTTTACAAATGGAGCTTCTGCTAATTTTGACAATCTTCTTGAAATTTCAGTCTTTCCAACTCCTGTAGGCCCCATCATTAATATATTTTTTGGAAGCACTTCGTCTTTCATATCTCCTTCAAGTGCCTGTCTTCTCCACCTATTTCTTAAAGCTATTGCAACTGCTCTTTTTGCATTTTTTTGACCTACAACAAATCTATCAAGTTCAGATACTATTTCTCTAGGCGACAAAGAATTCAAAATATTTTCATTATCTTTTTTGTCTTTAGGTACAAATGTTGTAACGTTTGATTTTTCCATTAAATTTTTTCTATACTGATATTATTGTTTGTAAAAACACAGATATCTGATGCAACTTTAATTGCTTTTTTTGCAATTTCTTCTGCTGATAAATCAGTATCCATTAATACTTTTGCTGAAGCTAATGCATAATTTCCACCAGATCCAATACCGATTACGTCTCCTTCAGGTTCTAATACATCTCCAGTTCCAGAAATTATAAAACTTTTTTCCTTATCACCAACCGCCATAAGGGCCTCTAATCTTCTTAAATACTTGTCAGTTCTCCAATCTTTAGCTAATTCGACAGCAGCTCTTGCTAAATTTCCTGCATGTTTTTCTAGTTTCGACTCAAGTCTTTCAAACAGCGTAAGTGCATCTGCAGTTGATCCTGCAAATCCAGCAATCACATTTCTTTTCTCAATCTTTCTAACTTTGTTTGCGGTACTTTTGATAACTGTATTGCCCATGCTGACTTGCCCGTCGCTAGCAACTACAACATTATTTTGTTTTCTTACTAATACTATCGTTGTCATACCTATTAAATGGATATTATTTTATATAGTTCAAGGGGTGTTTAGTTTTATTGATATAAGAAGAATATGTTATATACCTTACAAAATTAATGAAGAGAAAAGCTAAAATTTCAAGAAAAACCAAGGAAACGTCTATCAGTGTAGATTTAAATATTGATGGTAAAGGTAAATATAAGGTTGATACGGGTATAGGATTTTTAAATCACATGCTTGAGCAATTATCAAAGCATTCATCAATAGATTTAACATTAAAAGCAAAAGGAGACACTCATATTGATCTTCACCACACAACTGAAGATACAGGAATTGCTATAGGAGAATGTTTAAAAAAAGCATCAAAAAATTTTATTGGCATTAAAAGATATGCGCATGCTTTATTACCAATGGATGAGACCTTGACTAGAGTCGCAATAGATGTTTCTAACAGGCCTTATCTTATATGGAATGTAAAATTAAAAGTTGAGAAATTAGGAGAGATGGATACTGAACTTTTTAAAGAATGGTTCCAAGCTTTTTCTCAGTCAGCTGGTATTACTTTGCACGTTGAAAATATTTATGGTGATAATAGCCATCATATAATTGAGTCATGTTTTAAAGGTCTAGCACGATCACTAAGATCTGCTTTAGAAATAGATCCGAGAAATAAAAAAACAATACCATCTACTAAAGGTTCTTTATAATTTTGATGAATGTCACAATTGTTGACTACAAATCAGGCAATATCAGCTCTGTAATTAACTCTTTTAAGGAAGTTGCAAAAGGAAAAGTTAATATAGAGGTAACTTCAGATCTGAATAAGATTAAAACGAGTGATAAGGTAGTTTTGCCAGGGCAAGGTTCCTTTAAAAGTTGTGTTGATGCACTAAATAATATTAATGGATTAGTTGAAACTTTAAATGAATTTGCAATTACTAATAAAAAACCACTTCTTGGTATTTGTGTTGGTTTACAAATGTTTGCAGACATTGGATATGAAGAAACAGAAACTAAAGGATTGGGATGGATTTCGGGTAAAGTTTCAAAAATCAATAATCAAAATGGAAAGTATAAACTTCCTCACATTGGTTGGAACCAAATTAATATTATTAAGGATAGTAAAATTTTTAAAGATATTAAAAATAACTCACATATGTATTTTGTACATAGTTATGAATTTCTACCAGAAGACAAAAATTTAATTTCAGCAACAACAGAGTATTCATCAAATATTGTTTGTTCTGTTGAAAAAGAAAATATCTTTGGAACACAATTTCACCCTGAGAAGAGTGATAAAATTGGATTACAAATTATAGAAAATTTTATAAAATTATAAAAATGAAAATATTCCCAGCTATAGATATCAAAGACAAAAAATGTGTAAGATTAGTTAAAGGGAACTTCGATAACAAAACTGAATATGAAATTTCTCCCGTTGAGCAAGCAGGAAAATATAAAGATCATGGTTTCAAAAATTTACACATTGTTGATTTAGACGGCGCGCTTACTGGAGATACATTAAATTTAGATATTATTAAGGATATAGTTAGTAAATTCGATCTTAAAGTTGAGATTGGCGGAGGTATAAGAAATTTTGAAAGTATACAAAAATATACTGATGCAGGAGTTGAAAAAGTAATTTTAGGAAGTGCTGCAATAAAAGACAAAAATTTTTTGAAAGAAGCATGTAAAAAATTTTCAAATAAAATTGCTTTGGGTTTGGATGCTAAAAATGGATATTTATCGGTATCTGGATGGAAAGAAAATTCTAATCAATTAACTTTAGACTATTTAAAAGAAGTTAATGATTATGGTGTAAGTAGATTAATTTATACAGATATTAATCGAGATGGTATGAAACAAAGCCCAAATTTCGAAGAAACATCAAAAGTAGCTGAGAAATCAAATTGTCCTGTGATTATTTCTGGTGGAGTTTCATCTATAGATGATATCAAAAAAGCAAAGAATTTAAAAAATATAGAAGGTATAATTGTTGGTAAAGCTATCTATGATGGAGATATTAAATTAGAAGAATTAGTTAAAGAAGATGCTTAAAAATAGAATAATTCCATGTTTGGATGTTAAGAATGGGCGTGTTGTAAAAGGCATTAACTTTGTTGATCTTAAAGATGCCGGTGATCCAGTTGAGCAAGCTAAAATTTATTCTGATGGTGGTGCAGATGAAATTTGTTTTTTAGATATTACTGCTTCAAATGAAAATAGAGATACTATCTACGATGTGGTTGAAAGAACATCAAAAAAATGTTTTGTTCCTTTAACTGTTGGTGGTGGAGTTAGAAGTATTGATGATATAAATAAATTACTAAACTGTGGTGCTGATAAAGTTTCAATTAATACTGCTGCGGTTCAAAATCCTGATGTAGTAGAAAAAAGTTCAAAAAAATTTGGATCTCAATGTATTGTTGTTGCCATTGATGCTAAAAAAGTAAATGATAGTTGGAAAGTTTTTACACATGGTGGAAGAAATGAAACTCAAATTGATGTTTTGGAATTTGCAAAACAAATGGAAATTTGTGGAGCTGGAGAATTATTAGTAACCTCTATGGACAGAGATGGAACTCAAATTGGTTACGATATTGATTTAATGAAATCAATTTCTTTTAAAGTTAACATACCTTTAATAGCATCTGGTGGAGTAGGAAATCTTGATCATTTATTGGATGGTATAAAACTTGGAAATGCCAATGCTGTGTTGGCTGCATCAATATTTCATTATGGGAAATACTCTATTTTGGATGCAAAAAAATTTTTAGATTCAAAAGGAATACCAGTTAGAATTTAATTAATTATCTAAATTTCGGACCTTCCATCCAAATTGCCAATGTTGCTCTTGAACCAGAAGTAATTTTATTAACTTTATGATTTGTAAAAGATGGAAATATTACTGCAGAACCTGGATTAAAATTTTGTATTTTAACTTCACCATCTCTGAAAAGGCATAAATCTCCACCCTCATATTTTTCTTCTGAGCAATTCAATAGGCATGTAAGTTTAATATCTCTGACGGGTGATTGCATTGAAGCATCTATATGCCATGTATATTCCTCATTGACCTCATAAGTATTATAATTAAGGATTTTGCTAGCAGTTAGCTGAAACAAGTCATAACCAAAATGATTAGTATTTGAAGATATTATAAAATCTATAAATGGGAGAATTAGTTTTTGAATTGAAAATAATCTAACAAACTTTACTTGAGATGTTTTGATAGCCTCTTTATTTGGAGTATCTTTGGCAATAATAAGATTTTTTTTTATATCTTCGTTCAAAAGCTTAATTTGATCACTACTAAATAATTTTGAGGTAATATACGAAGTCTCTCTCATGAACTTTAACCTATAATAATTAAAATCTTTTATCAACTGATTGAACTTATTAAAACTTACTGATAGGATTTATAATGCTAAAAACACTAGAAAGCCTATTCGAACTTGCAAGATCAAGAAAAAATAATCCAGTAAGTGATTCTTATACCAATAAATTATTAAGTGATAAGTTGCTTAGCAAAGAAAAAGTATTAGAGGAAATAAATGAATTAATTGAAGCGGTAGAAAACAATTCAAATAAAATTCATGAAGCAGCAGATGTATTTTATCATTTGATAATGTATTTAGAAGCAAATGAAATTAAAATTGAAGATGTAATGGAGGAACTAAATAAAAGAAAAAATGAGTCATAAATTTTATAAACCTGCAAGATCAAGACTGCAAAGAAGTGAACTAGCAGTGCCTGGTTCTTCACCTAAAATGTTTGAAAAGGCACTTAATTCAGCTGCAGACTATATATTCCTTGACTTAGAAGATGCAGTTTCACCAAATGATAAGTTAACAGCAAGAGCGAATGTAATCAAAGCACTTAATGAAATTAATTGGAAAGAAAAAGGAAAAACTATTTCTGTAAGAATTAATAGTTTAGATACCCATTACATGTATAGAGACCTAGTTGAACTTGTAGAAGAAGCTGGAGAAAAAATTGATACAATATTGGTACCCAAAGCCGGAACTGCGAGTGATGTTTATATGGTTGATTGTTTACTTACTCAAATTGAAACTAATAAAAAATTAAAAAATAAAATTGGTATAGAGTGTTTAATTGAAACAGCTTTGGGAATGTCAAACATAAAAGAAATTGCTACCTCAAGTGAAAGGCTTGAAGCTTTGCATTTTGGAGTTGCTGATTATGCTGCTAGCCTAAGAGCTAGAACAACAGTAATTGGTGGATTGAACCCAGATTATCCTGGTGATCAATGGCATCACGGCTTGTCAGAACTGGTTGTAACATGCAGAGCCTATGGATTGCGTGCAATAGACGGTCCTTTTGGAGATTTTAATGATACAGATGCTTATATAGATGCAGCAAAGAGAGGAGCTGCAATAGGTATAGAGGGAAAGTGGGCTATTCATCCCTCTCAAATTGAACTAGCTAATAAGGTTTTTTCACCTCCTAAAGACGAAGTAGATAAAGCAAAAAGAATTTTGGAAGAGCTTAAGAAAGCAGCCAAGGAAGGAAAAGGAGCTGCTCAATTAGATGGAAGAATGATCGATGCAGCCTCTGCTAGGATGGCTGAAAACATTGTAAAAATAAACGACTTAATCCATAATAACTAATTAAAATTATGGACATTCACGAATATCAGGCAAAAAAAATCCTTTCAAATTTCGGAGTTACAATTCCGAGAGGAGGAATAGTATATAGTCCTGAAAATGCAGAAAATAAAGCAAGAGAAATTGGTGGTTCTAAGTGGGTAGTTAAAGCCCAGATTCATTCAGGTGCCAGAGGAAAAGCGGGAGGCATTATAGTTTGTAATAGTCCCTTAGAAGTTGCTCAAGCAACAGACAAATTGTTAGGTAAAAAATTAGTTACTAACCAAACAGGTCCTCAAGGTAAAATCGTTAATAGAATTTATATTGAAGAGGCAACTGACATTGAAAGAGAATTATATTTAGGATTAGTATTTGATAGAAGTTCTGAAAGTATAATGGTTGTTGCATCAACAGAAGGAGGAATGAGTGTTGAAGAAATATCAAAAGAAAAACCAGAAACTATCATAAGATCAAAAATTGAAGTTGCTGTTGGAATGCAAAATTTTCAAGCTAGAGAATTAGCTTTTGGTTTAGGAATTGAACCAGATTTAATTAGGAGAGCATCAGATACAATTATAGGCTGTTATAAAGCTTTTAGTGAACTTGATGCTACCATGGTTGAGGTTAATCCTCTAGTAATTTCAAAACAAAAACAGATATTAGCATTAGATTGTAAAATGAGTTTTGATAATAATGCAATGTTTAGAAGAAGCCAGGTATCTGAATTAAGAGATAAAACACAAGAAGATACCAAGGAAATTTATGCATCAGATAGAGGTCTTAATTACGTAAGCCTTGATGGAAATATTGGTAATATTATAAATGGTGCAGGTCTTGCAATGGCTTCAATGGATATGATTAAATTAGCAGGTGGAAGTCCAGCGAATTTTTTAGATGTCGGGGGCGGAGCTACTCCAGAAAAAATAGTTAAAGCATTTAAATTAATAACAATGGATGAAAAAGTTAAAGTTATTTTAGTAAATATTTTTGCAGGAATAAACAGATGTGATTGGGTGGCAGAAGGGATTGTTCAAGCATTACAAAAAATTGAAATTAAAGTTCCTCTAGTTATTAGATTAGCTGGTACCAATGTTGAAAAAGGAAACAAAATCTTAAAAGAAAGTAAATTAAAATATATAGAAGCAAATACCTTAGAAGATGCAGCTAATAAGGCTGTAAAAGCTTTAAAGAATTAATAAAATGGCAGTAGTAATAGATCAAAATTCAAAAATTATAATTCAAGGATTTACTGGTAAAATGGGATCTTTTCATGCTGAGGAAATGATTAAATATGGTTCCAATGTCGTTGGAGGTGTAACACCCGGAAAGGGTGGTCAAAAACATTTAGATAGGCCTGTTTTTAATACCGTAAAGGATGCGGTTATGGATACGGGAGCTAACGCGTCAGTACTCTTTGTTCCCCCAGCTTTTGCTGCTGACTCTGCAATGGAAGCTGCAGATGCAGGAATTAAAACTTGTGTTGCAATAGTAGATGGTATCCCTTCGCACGACATGATTAGGATAAAAAGATATATGCGAAGATATACAAAGACTGAAAAAATGACGTTAGTTGGCCCAAATTGTGCTGGAATAATAAGTCCAGGAAAATCTATGTTAGGGATTATGCCTGGGCATATTTATAAAGAGGGAAGAGTTGGTATAATTAGTAGATCAGGTACTTTAGGTTATGAAGCTGCACAACAATTAAAAAATCTAAATATAGGTGTTTCAACAAGTGTTGGTATAGGAGGAGATCCAATTAACGGAAGTTCTTTCAGAGATATAATAGAAAAATTTGAAACTGATGATGAAACAGACGCTATTTTAATGATTGGAGAAATTGGTGGACCCCAAGAAGTGGCTGCTGGAGAGTTTGCAAAAGAAAATATGAAAAAACCTGTGATAGCATACATAGCTGGACTCACTGCTCCAAAAGGAAGAGTTATGGGGCATGCAGGAGCAATAGTTTCAGCTTATGGTGAGAGTGCAACTGAAAAGGTAGAAATTCTAAAAGAATGTGGAATAACAATTTCTAAAAATCCTTCTGTAATGGGTGAAACAGTTAAAATCGTATTAGAAAAAATAAAATGATATATGATGATAATAATATATTTGCAAAAATTTTAAGAGGAGAAATTCCTTGCAAAAAAATTTATGAAGATGAGTATGTATTATCTTTTCATGATATAAATCCTCAGAAAAAAATTCATGCTTTGGTTATTCCTAAAGGCAAATATATTAATCTTGATGATTTTAATAAAAATGCTTCAGAAAAAGAAATAATTGGCTTAATGAAAGGTATATCAATCGTAGCTAAAAAACTTGGTATTTCGTCTGAAGTAGCACAAGGTTATAGAACTTTAAGCAATATTTCAGAACATGGTGGACAGGAAGTTCCTCATTTACATTTTCATATTTTTGGTGGTGAAAGTGTTGGTAAAATGGTTCAATGAGCAATGTAGTTCAAAGAAATTTTTTAGAAATAAAATCCATTGATGGTTTATTAGAAGTAAGTAAACCGAATTTAAATTTAAATATTTTATTAATTGATAAACCTGATTATCAATTAAATAAGTTTTTTTATAAAGAAATTGGAAAAAAACATCATTGGATCGACAGATTGTCTTGGAGTGAAAGGCAATGGGCAGACTATTTAAATAATCAGTACGTTAAAACATATATACTTAAAGAAAATGATAATCTTATTGGCTATTTTGAACAAATATTTTACGAGGCAGAAAAAGACAGTGAAATAGCATATTTTGGCGTACTAGAAGAATATATCGGGCAAAGATATGGAGGATACTTATTGTCAGAGGCAATCAAGATGTCATTTGAAAATGGTTCCAAAAGAGTTTGGGTTCATACATGTTCATTAGATCACAAACATGCATTGCAAAATTATAAGGCTCGAGGAATGAAAGTTTTTAAATCCGAAAATTTAAAAATTAGTTAATTAATAGCAGGTAGTATAAATTTTTCTTTATTTATTTTTTTATTTTTTTTTAGATTAAAGATATAGGTAACTGCCAAGTTTTGATACAAATCTTCAGTTTGCCAACCCAATATGTTAAAGGAATTTTTGTCAAAAAATATGTTTATACTACTATTATTTTCTTCAAAAGAAATCATATAAAATTTATCTTGGACTTTGCTTATTTCAGTTTCTAAAATTTTTTTAATTATACTTTCTTTATCTAAAATAAAAACTAAAGGCGTTTTCTCAAGAGGATATATATAATATTGATTGTTATTTTTATTTTTGATTACAAGTGACTCACCATTAGAAACCAAAATTTTATTTTTTACATTATCATATTCGCAGAATATTTTTTTTGGATATTGAATTGTACAAATTCCTTTTTCAGATCTATCATTTATAGTTTGTTCAAAACTAAAACTTATATTTTCAATACCTTTTAAATTTGAGATTATATTGTCTTTAGCCGACGCAAAACAATTTAATGCATAAATAGTAAAAAAAAAGGAAAATAAATAAATTTTTATCATTTTAATAGTTCCCTTTTCCCAACATGATTAGCTTTACTTATTTCTCCATTTGCTTCCATCATATCTATTATTCTAGCTGCTCTATTATATCCAATTTGTAATTTTCTTTGCAAAAAGGATGTTGATGCTTTACCCTCAGATTTTACGATCTCCAATGCAGCAGTATAAAGCTCGTCTTTGCTATCATAATCTTTATCATTTAGCTTAAAATCTTTTTCATCTACGAAATTTAATATCTCATCTACATACTCAGGTTCTGCTTGCGATCTTATAAAATTATTAACTTTTTCTATTTCATTTTCAGACACAAATGGTGCATGAATTCTAATAACTTTATTTGCAGAAGTCATATAAAGCATATCACCCCTACCTAATAACTGTTCAGCTCCCTGTTCGCCTAATATTGTTCTGCTATCTATTTTTGAGCTAACTTGAAAAGATACTCTAGTAGGAAAATTTGCTTTAATTGTTCCTGTTATAACATCCACACTTGGTCTTTGAGTTGCCATTATTATATGAATACCAGCAGCTCTTGCCATTTGAGATAATTTCTGGATGTAATTCTCTATTTCTTTGCCGGCAACCAACATCAAGTCTGACATTTCATCAACAATTACAACTATATAAGGCATCGAAATTTTATTTTTTGAGTTATAACCATCTATATTTTTTACTCCTACTCTAGTCATAAGTTTGTATCTATTCTCCATCTCTTTTACTACCCAACCAAGAACTGATGCAGCCTTTTTAGCTTCAGTAATAACTGGGCAAAGTAAATGTGGAATTCCTTCGTAAGCAGACAATTCTAGCATTTTCGGATCTATTAAAATAAATTTACATTTATCAGGACCATGTTTGTAAAGAAGTGATAGTATGATTGTATTAATACAAACTGATTTTCCTGAACCAGTAGTACCAGCTATAAGCAAGTGTGGCATTGATGTAAGGTCACCTACGACTGCTAATCCCGAAATGTTTTTTCCTAGAGCAATCGGCAATTTAATTTGTTTACCAGAAAAACTGTTACTTGATACGATTTCACTTAGATAAACATTTTCCCTATAAGTATTTGGTAGTTCTATTCCAATTGTATTACTTCCAGGAATTGTAGCAATTCTAGCTGACTCTGAACTTGTATTTCTAGCTATATCCTCAGATAAATTAATTATTTTGGAAACTTTGACACCAGCGGCCGGTTCAAATTCATTTAAGGTTACCACTGGACCTCTACTAATTTTTTTTATTTTGCCCTCCACACTAAAATCTAATAATATTTTTTCTAAAGTACTTTCATCAATCTTATATTCAGATGTGCTTTTCTCTCTTTCTTTTTTTGTTGGTAATTTTAAAAACTCAACTGAGGGTAATTTATATTTTAACCTAGTTTTTTGATTATTATTTTGTACTTGGTTAAATGGCAAATCAACTTGCACTAGACTTTCATCCTTAATTTCATCTATTTCATTGTTTTGGGATTTTATATCTTCATTTTTACTTACTTTGTTTTTATTTAATTTAAAAAGTCTTATAAAATTTTTAATAAAATTAAAGAAACCCACCAAATTAAAGTTTATGCTAATTAAAAAAAACAAAAGAGTAATCAAAATTAAAAAATAGAATGATATAGTTTTATTAATATTTATTATTGAAATTAAAAAAGTATCTTGAAGTAAATTTCCAATAAAACCACCATTTCCATTAAAAGTTAACCAAAATGAATCCGGATAGAAAATTGAAAAGAAAAAACTTCCGCTTATTAAATATATTAAAGTAAAAAATAAATTTTCAATTATTAATAATATTTTCTTAAATCGAATTACGTTTATTCCTGTAAAAAAAATTGTTAAGCACAACAAAATAGAAATGAGGCCCAAGGACTGAAACAATAAATCTGAAGCAATGCTTCCTTGAAAACCTAAAAAATTTCTTATTTGAATATTTTCAGAATATATAAAATTAGGATCCTCTGGGGAATAACTTAAAAGTGAAATGGCAATTAAGACTGAAATAATGCTTAAAGTTAACCCTATTAGCTCTTTCAACCTATCTGCGATAAAATTAACCGTTTTATTTGCAAAATTTTTTAAATTCATTTTATAAAAGTATTAATTGATACTTTGTACCATTTTATATTTATTGTTAAAATAAATTTTAAATATGAATATTGTATTAATTGGAAATAGCTTGGCAAACTTAGTTTTATCAAAAATTTTAATAAAAAAAGGGATCAAAGTTTGTATATATTATTCTAGAAATAATTTTAAAATTTCACCGACAAGAACAATTGCTATAAGCAAAAGTAATGTTGATTTTTTAAATGATATTGGATTAGATATATCAAAATTTAGTTGGCCTATTAAAAATATTAAAATTTTTAATGAAAAAAATAAATTTAAAGAATTATTCAACTTTAAAAATAAAGATAAATATTTGTTCTTGTTAGTTAGAAAC
Organism: uncultured Pelagibacteraceae bacterium; assembly: GCA_902570905.1. GTDB lineage: Bacteria > Pseudomonadota > Alphaproteobacteria > Pelagibacterales > Pelagibacteraceae > Pelagibacter. The sequence goes on along the minus strand of CACFZX010000005.1, from coordinate 28,131 downwards.
AAATCTTTCTTATCCTTTTTAGAAAAAAGTCTAAATAGAAATAAAAATTTTTCTAAGAAAATTATAAGTAAAAGTTTTAATTATAATAGATTATTACAAGAACAAAATAATATAATAATTAATAGTGACTCTAAAAATATTTTATCAAAAAAATATTTTTCCAAAAGAATAAAAAAAGATTACAATAGCAAAGCTATTACAACTATAATTAATCATCAAGTTAATAGAAATGATTGTGCTTATCAGGTATTCACAAAATTTGGACCACTTGCTTTTTTACCATACTCAAAAAATAAAACCTCTGTTGTTTTCTCATTAAACAATTCCAGTAAAGAAATTTCAGATTATAAAATTAAAAGTATTATATCAAAGTATAACAATTTTTATAAACTGAAGTCATTTTCAATATTTGAAAAATTTAATTTAGACTTATCAATATCAAAAAATTATTATTATAAAAATATTTTAGGTTTTTCTGATAATTTGCATAAAATTCATCCTTTAGCTGGTCAAGGTTTTAATATGACATTAAGAGATATAAAAATCCTAGGGGATATAATTGACCAAAAATTAGAACTTGGATTACCTTTAGATAGTAGTGTTCTGAAAGATTTTTGTAATAAAACAAAACATTTGAACCAAATATTTTCTACAGGGATAGATTTAATTCATGAATTTTTTAAATTAGAAAATAATATAGATAATATTTACTCAGATAAAATTATAAAGTATTTTAGCAATAATAAATTTTTTAATAATCAGATACCTAAGTTAGCTGATAAAGGATTATTTTTTAATTATTGAACAGTCTTATTGTTAAAGTTATCTAAAACATAAGTATTCAAAATTTCCTCTAGTTTTTTCCGTCTTTGGGTAATATTTTTTGCTTCAAGAAGAATTTGTTTCTCTTCCAAGGAAAAAGGTGAAGCCATAGCTAATGCATTAAGTGTTTCATTTAAGTCTTCTTTTTCTAATTCTTTCCAATTGATTAAATATCCTTCTTTATCAAATAAAGATTTTAAATTTTGAAATATTAACTTGAGGTCAGAAAAATTTACTTTCTCATTGGATTTATTAAAATCCTCAGTAAAATCTGAAAAATCTACTTTACATTTTCTATATAAGTTATCAGACTTTATTTCGTCTAAAATTTTAAATCTACTGATACCAGAAAGTGCTATTAAATATCTACCATCATCAGTCTCATTGAAACTAGTTATTTTTCCTGCACATCCAATTTGATATAAAGTTGGTTTTTGTTTATTTTTTTCTTTAGGCTGAATCATTCCAATAATTCTATTGCCACTCATTGAGTCATTTATCATTTCCAGGTATCTTTTTTCAAATATATTGAGTGGAACAGTTGTTTTGGGAAAAAAAATAAAATTACTTAAAGGAAATACTGGTATTATATCAGGTAAATTAATTGTTTTATTCATACATTATAAATATAACAAATTTATTTTATGAAATATAAAAAAATTGTCGCTAAATGAAGATAAAAATAGGAAATATTGAGCAAGAATTAAAGTTTATGAATAAACTTTATATGGAAAATAGATTTTCAGAGATAGTAATAAGAGGTCAAATACTTAATAAAAAATTTCCTAATATAGTTCCTTTCTACAATATTTTGGGTTTATCCTATGTAAAAATAGGAAAAGATTTATTAGCAGCTAAGATCTTTGAAAATGGATTGTTCCACAATCAAAATGAATTAAGTCTTTTGACAAATTTAGCTGATACTTACAGAAGTTTAAATAAACTTAAAGACTCTGAAGAATTGCTGATAAGAGCGATAAACATCAACGAAAAAGATTTATACACTCTAATTAGTTATGGCAGATTAAAGATATCTCAAGGAAAAACAGAGGAGGCAATAGATTATTTTAATAGAGTCTATGATATTGATAAAAATTTTAATAATGTAATTTTACGAATTGCAAACGCATATCTTGCAATTAGAAATTTTAAAGAGGCAAAAAAATATTTTGAAATGGCAGTTTACGAAACTCCATTAACAATAGGAGCAGACTATTCTTATAGTCAGATGGTAGATTACTCAAAAGATGACAAACATCAAAAACATATGTTAGAAAAACTTAAAAACAAAGAATTGGAAAAAATTACCAAAGGTCCTTTATATTTTGCAATAGCTAAATCATTCAATGACCAAAAAAAATACGATGAAGCTTTTAAATTTTTTAAACTAGGCAATGAAGATATGAACAGTAGAGTTAAAGATAAAATTCTAAAAAGAGAAAAACATGATCTTGAAAAATTAAAGTATATTTTTGACAGCTTCGATTTTACAAAAAACATAAATATACAAAATATTTATAGTAAAAAATTAATATTTATTCTTGGTTTGCCTAGAACTGGCACCACCTTAACACATCAAATTATTGCTTCACATCCTAAAGTTAGAGGTGTGGGTGAGTCAAATGTGTTACATGCTTACTTCTTACCAAATATTAAAAAAGTGGATTTTATAAAAAATATATTTAAGGACAATGAATTAAATAAAAAGTTTATTTCTAAGCTATCATTAAGTTTAGGAAATAATTATGAATATTTTTCAAAAGATAAAATTATTATAGATAAATCACCCTTTAATTTTTTTTGGATAGGTTTTATAAGAATAATTTTTCCAAATGCTAAAATTATTCACATGAATAGAGACATTAAAGATACTGCGGTATCTATATATAATAATCTATTTGGTGGTGTAAAAATGGATTGGACGTATAGTCAAAAAAATATAGTAAAATATGTTCAAATTTATAGAGAAATTATGAGTTTTTGGAAAGAAAAAATTCCAAATTATATTTATGATTTAAATTATGAAGATTTGGTAAATGATCAAGAAAATATATCCAAGCAGATATTAAAATTTTGTGGTTTAGAATGGGATGATAAGTGTTTAAATTTTTATGAAACTGCTGTACCAGTACATACTGTCAGTTTGCACCAAAGTAGACAACCGATCTATAAAAAATCAATTAATTCGAACATTAATTATAGCAAATATAAAGATTTTTTTGATGAATTAGAAAAATTAAAATAATTTTGATTTGTTATTTTTGCAACTTGCCTATTAAGATTCTTTACCTATAATACTTTATATAAAAGCGGGCATAGCTCAGTGGTAGAGCGTCTCGTTGCCAACGAGAAGGTCGAGGGTTCGACCCCCTTTGCCCGCTCCAGGAGAAATTATGAATGATTTAGCGGATAAAAAATGTGTTCCTTGTGAGGGTGGTATTCCTGCATTCGATATTAAGGAAATACACAAATATTTGAAAAAAGTAGATGGATGGGATGTCAAAGAGGATGAGACGAAAAATTATTACTTATGCAAAGAGTTTAAGTTTCAAAATTTTTTAGAAAGTCAAAACTTTATTAACAAAGTTGGAGAGATTGCTGAAAATGAGGGTCATCATCCAGATATCGCATTTGGTTGGGGTTATGCAAAAGTTAAAATTTTTACTCATGCCATCAAAGGTTTACATGAAAGCGATTTTGTTCTTGCTGCTAAGGTAGATAAAATTTCTTAATGTCTAAAATGTCTAGTTTTTGAAAAAACTAGTATCACATCCATTTGGTTTGCAAATTTTATAATTTCTTTATCTCTAATTGAACCAAAAGGTTGTACAATAGCTTTTACGCCTGCCTGAACCAAAGTTTCAATTCCATCAACAAAAGGGAAAAAAGCATCAGAAGCTGCAATTATATCTTCATTATTATTTTTTTTATGAAATTTTTGCATTTTATTTATCGCAATATTACAACTATCAAGTCTACTTGGTTGACCAGAACCTATACCAACCGTGGAGTCTCCATTAGAAATAATAATTCCATTAGACTTAACAAATCTACATATATTAAATGTTGAAATTAAATTTTTCATCATTTTTGAACTTGGTTTTTTTTTAGAAACTACTTTAAAATTTTTTGATGTAAATTTAAGATCATCATTATTTTGAACCAAAAAATTATCAAAATTAAACATTATATTTTCAAAATTATTTTTTTTCATTCTACTGCAATCAATTATTCTTAAGTTTTTTTTATTTTTTAAAATTTTTAATGCATTTTTTTCAATACCTATTCCTATAATTACTTCATAGAAATTTTTAGATATTTCTTTTGCTATAGATGTATTAATTTTAAAATTACAAGAAACTACACCACCAAAAGCGCTAATAGGGTCACTCGCGAGTGCAGAGATATAACTCTTTTTATGATCGTTACTAGTTGAAACTCCACAAGGGTTTGAATGTTTAACAATAACTGTACCAATATTTTTTGGTAACGATCTAGAAATTGATAAGGAAGCAAATATGTCCCCATAATTATTAAAACTTAATTCTTTTCCATTCAGTTGATCTAATCCAATATCACTATATTTAGAATATAAACTAGCCTTTTGATGTGGATTTTCTCCATATCTTAATTCTTTTATTAATTTTCCATGCAGAACTTTTTTTTCTTTAAATTTTTTCTTTGAATTTAAATTAAAATAACTTGATATAACAGAGTCATAGAATGCGGTTTCAGTAAAAGCAATTTCTGACATTTCTTTTCTAAAATCTAAACTTGTGCGACCATTATTAATCTCAAGTTCATCTATTAAGTTGTTATAAAATTTGACACTTGTTAGTACCGTAACATCATTATAATTTTTTGCAGCTGCTCTGACCATAGCTGGTCCACCTATATCAATATTTTCAATAATTTTTTTATGATTATTTGATTTCTGTACAACATTTTCAAATGGATAAAAGTTTACAATTACTAAATCAATTTCAGAAAAATTATTATTTTTTAATTCTTTAATATGTTTTTTGTTGTTTCTTTTACTTAATATGCCAGCATGAATTTTTGGGTGAAGTGTCTTAACTCTCCCATTTAAAATTTCTGGAGAACCAGTATATTTTGATAACTCTGTACATTTATAACCCAGTTTTTTTATTTCTTTGAAGGTTCCACCAGAGCTTATAATATCTATTTTGAATTTAGTTAGTTTTTTTAATAAAAGACCAAGATCTTTTTTATCAGAAACAGAGATAAGAGCTTTTTTAATTTTTTTCATTATATTTTTATAATCTGCCATCCTACAGTTTGCTCTTCATTCCTTGTTTTTCCACTAATAGATATATTTTGATTTTCAACAAAAGAATTTTTATTACCAAAATATAGACCAGTTTCTATATCAATTAAATGATTATCAGCAGAAAACCTCCACCCTGAGTTTTCAATTTCTATAAGAACAGATTTATTGTCTTGTGTTTTAGTAATTTTAGCACCCGGTTCAAAATGAAATCTAATCTCGAAGTTGGTACTTTTAAAATTTTTCTTTTTGACTAATTTATCTTCACCAATTAATTTATTATTATTTGGATAAAAGTCTATTTTTCTTTCATGTATAATTCCATATTTTTTTAAATAACCATCATGAGAACCTATTATGCTCCAATAATCTTTATTAAATAAGATATTTTTTTTTAAAATTTTAAGACCTTTATCTACTTTCATTAATCCATTAGAGTCTTTTCTAAATTTGCATGATGACTGATTATCTATACACAAAGTAGAATGTGTGGCAGTTGATTTAGATATTAAATTAAGTTGATGCTTAGAATTTTGAAAATAACCATTATTAGATATTAGTTTTATATTATTATAATATATCTCAAAAGATAACGCGCCAGATTGATAGTTTTGACTAAATTTTTTTTCCGGAGATGATCCAATGTCTGCTGACAAGACAATATTTTTATTTTTTAAAACTACATATCCACCATATTCATTATTATCATTTTTAAATTTATAATTATGTAACTTTAAATAATTTTCAAATTTATTATTGTCTGAGTTCTGATTTCCATTAAAAAGAAGGCTTTTATTAATTGTTTGCAAAAGTAAACTATATGACTGACCGTTTAAGAAAATTATTTCATTAATGTAATCTGGAATTTCATTTTGGGATTCTTTAAACCACTCTCTTATCAAAATAAAATATTTCAAAAAGAAATTTAATTGTCTTATATTTCGAGATTTTGGAAATCCTACTTTATCAAATGAAGTATCAATTATTTTTTTTAATAAGTCCAAGCCATATACTAAATATTTTTCATTTTTATAAGATAAACCAGCAAGTATTATAGCTGCACAACCTATCATTTTATCTTCAATCCAAATTGATCTGTTAATTTCATTGATCAAATGGTTGACCTGTTTCTTAATATTTCCATCAAATTTTTCCTTATAAATCTCGTTACTGTCCTCATATGTAAGTCTGGAGTTTGATATCCATGAAATTACTCTTTTTGAAAGTATGTCTAATTCCCAATTTTTTGAATTATATTTATGATTTTTTTCTATCCAATTATAAATAACTGACTGAGTAATTTTTTTTGATGACTTTAGATCTAAACTAAAAAGCCAAAAAAAATTATGTAATTTTCTATAATCCTTAAAATTTATATTTTCATTCCAAATCGAATTTAAATAAAAATCTTCGATGTTTATTTTTTTTTTGTATTTTATTAAACAGTCTAACAAATTAGGACTCGGTTTATAAACCAATGATTGTAAATGAATTTTTGATATTTTTTTATTATAGATATTTGAACTTAGATAAATTTTTCTAAATTGATTTATTGAATAACTTACTATTTCACCGAATAAACTTAAGGAATTTCTTACAACCATTAAATTATTTTGTTTTTAACAAATCAATATTTTTTTTGACATCTCCATTATTTTCTTTAAAAATTGTAGTTCCAGAAACAAGAATATTTGCTCCTGCTTCAATAATTATTTGATTATTATCAAAATTTACACCACCATCAACTTCAATATCAAAATTTAATTTCATATCATATTTTATTCTCTTTAAATTAGTAATTTTTTCTATAACTTCTGGCATAAATTTTTGTCCGCCAAAACCCGGGTAAACACTCATAATTAAAACCAAATCTATTTGACTTAATACATCTTTTATAACATCAATTTTTGTATCTGGGTTTAAAGAAACTCCTACTTTTTTCTTAAAACTTTTAATGTGATTAATAGATTCTTCTAAACTTTTTGTTGCTTCTGGATGAATAGTGATTATATCAGAACCTGCTTCCGCAAAGTTTTTAATATATTTATGAACTGGATTAATCATCAAATGAACATCAAAAGGTAGCTTTGTATGTTTTCTCAAACTTTTAATTACTGGTGGTCCAATAGTTAAATTAGGAACAAAATGATTATCCATAACATCTACATGAATCATATCTGCACCACCTTGTTCTAACCTTTTAATTTCATTTCCAAGCTGACTAAAATCAGCAGATAGTATAGATGGAGAAATTTGAATTTTTTTCATTGATTACTAAATATTAGTATCAATTTTTGTTTTTTATTTGAATTAATTTTTTCCAAAAAGTCTATATATTTCTTGAGCTATCTCGCTCTCAAGTGGAAAAGACAGCATTCCCATAACTGAATAACCAAGTAAATAGGGCATTAAATAAAATCTTACCATGTAAAAAAACCATGCAACATAAAGAGGGACCAATGGTCCTATAATAAAACTTGGCGTAATAAACCTAAACATTCTTAAAACTGGATTTGTATATTTAACAAACACCCTCATAAAGAAGAATTGTGAGTCCTCCCTTTGAAAAATGTTCATAGCTGATCGACCTATAAGGGTCCACATTATAATCCCTAAGGTGTAATCAATTATGAATATATGCAGTGACATTTACGGTTTAATGTAGATGGGGGCGACTTTATCGCCCCCAAATTAAAATTAATTAGTGTTGCTTACCAAGAATAGTTTTACCACTTGGTATTCTAACTTCATCTATCATTTTTTGAGTGGCACTATCTGGTTCTGGTGTCATTAAACTGACTACTACCATAACAACCAAACATACACTCGCTCCAATGATACCGAAACGTAAGTGGTCGATACCTAACCATGCAGGGTTACCCATAAATTTAGGATATACATAGATTAGATACGCTGTTCCTGACGCTAGACCTGTTATCATACCAGCTATTGCACCTTGTCTAGTTGCTCTCTTCCACCATACACCAAGTATTAATGGGAAGAACAATCCTGACATTGCAAAGTCAAAAGCCCATGCAACTGCTCCAAGGATACTAGTGATCCTCATTGAAGCAATATAAGCTCCTGCAGCACCAATTACAACTAATAGTGCTCTAGCAACTAACAATCTTTTTCTTACATCTGCTTTTGGATCAATGATTTTGTAATAAACATCATGTGATAAAGCATTTGCGATCGCAAGAATTAAACCATCAGCAGTCGACATTGCTGCAGCCATTCCTCCTGCAGCAACTAGTCCAGAAATAACGTAAGGTAATCCAGCAACTTCAGGAGTTGCAAGTACAACAACGTCACCTCTCATGAACCATTCATTTAACTGAAGAACTCCGTCCCCGTTAAAGTCTGCTATGAAGGCTTGTTTAACATTCATCCAAGAATTAACCCACTCAATCTGCATAACATCAGCAATAGGTTTTCCAATGATACCTGTTGCTAAGTTTGGATCCATAAGTTGTAACTTAGATAATGTTGCTAACATCGGTGCAGAAGTATAAAGCAATGCAATGAAAAATAGTGACCACGCCACTGATTTTCTTGCAGCTTTTACGCTAGGAGTTGTAAAGTATCTCATTAAAATGTGAGGTAAAGAAGCTGTTCCTACCATCATACAAATTACTAATGAAATAAATTTCCAAGCAGCCATTGCTCCATCAGGCACACCAGCATGTGGAAGTGCTATAGATTTTAAACCACCTGGTACTCCTGCAGCTTTAACATCTGCCGCAGCATTTTTAACTAAACCAAATTGAGCTTCAAGCTCACCTAGTCTTGCAACCTCTTCACCCAACATAAAGTGTGGGAAGAAGCCCATACCATTCTTGTTACTCATCCAGAAAATTGGTATCAAGTAAGCTATGATCAATACTATGTACTGAGCAACCTGTGTCCAGGTTACTGCTCTCATTCCTCCAAGCATAGAACATAATAAGATACTTACTAAACCAACCCAGACTCCTAATTCAAATGGAATACCAAGTGCTCTAGAAGCAATAGTTCCTGTTGCGTTAATTTGAGCTGTTACATAAGTGAAAGAAGCTAAAGAAAGAACAACAACGGCACAAAATCTTGCTAGATTTCCTCCGTATCTTGTTCCAATAAAATCTGGCACTGTATAACATCCAAACTTCCTCAAATATGGAGCTAAAAGAGATGATACTAATACATAACCACCGGTCCAACCGATTAAGAATGCCATGTATGTGTAACCACCGAAGTATATTCCACCAGCCATCGCAACGAATGAAGCACCTGACATCCAGTCAGCTGCAGTAGCCATTCCATTGAAAACAGTTGGAACTTGTCTTCCAGCAACATAGTACGCATCGACTTGAACAGTTCTAGATAGATATCCAATAATTGCATATATACAAACTGTAAAAGCCACAAACAAAATACCTATTGTCTTGGCATCCATACCTGCTTGTTCTGCAATAGCCATCAAAATGATGAATACTAAAAAACCACCAGTGTATAGTCCATAGATCTTAGGTAAATTGTCTATAAATTTTCCTTTAAACATTAATCGTCTCCTTCCCGCTCAGTAAAGCCGAACTCTTCATCAATTTTCTCTTGTCTATTTGCAAACCAAAATATTAAGATTACAAAAGCCACGATAGATCCTTGCGCACACATGTAATACGCTAACGGATAACCAAGAAAACTAGCAGTGTTCAAGCTAGAACCAAACATAAAGACTACGTAACCGAAAAAGAACCAGATCGCTAATGTAAGGATCATTAGCCCCTTTGTTTTTTCCCAGTGTTTTTCTTTGTTTGACATTTTTTTCCCTCCCTATAGGTTAAAAGAAGAAACCATACCTATTTGAAAATAGAATGGAACCCTAAAAAAAGACGCTATTTATGGGAAAATATTAAAAATTGGACTAAAAATGGGGATAAAATATAAATTAAAGCTAAAAGATCTAAAACTTGAATTTTTAAAAGAATATTTTTCACCTCTTTTAAAATATTTGAGACCCAGAAGAAAAATTTCCAACTATGAGGATCTAAAGGAATTTATCCAAAGAAAATCTGCTTGGGTTAGTCAAGAAACACTTTATGGATATTTGAAAACTAGAATGGGAGCAAAATATGTCTTGATGTTTGAAGACGAAATTTTTTTATCATCTATTAATAAAGCTAAATGGAATATCTATACTGTGGCTCTACAAGATTTAAGTTTTTATTCTATTTCTTATTTGAAGGAAAATTATAATTTACATGATATTTCTAAAGCGAGAGAAATTTATTTTAATATATTGGATGATGAAAAAAAAAATAATATCCCAGATGAGGTTTATAAAAAAGGGTCCTCTGATTTTGATCATAGAAATAAAAATGTAGATTGGGAAAACTATTATAAGTCTCTGCCTTTTAATACAAGTGCTCTTGCTTTATACGAATACTCACCAATAGCTGAAGAACTAAAAACTTTAGATAGAAAAATTGTATTAAACTCTATGATTTTAAAATGGGACAATATTCAAAAAGAATTTAAAGAATTAATAAACTTTTAATTATTTTTTCTATTTTCAACTAAACTTTTTACTACGCTTGGATCAGCAAGTGTTGTTGTATCACCTAATTGATCATATTCGTTTGCAGCAATTTTTCTTAAAATTCTTCTCATAATTTTTCCAGATCTAGTTTTTGGAAGTCCTGGAGAAAACTGAATAAAATCTGGAGTTGCTATAGGTCCAATTTGTTTTCTCACCCAAAGTTTTAATTCTCTTTCAAGTTCACCATCGTGTTTCTCTCCTACGTTTAAAGTAACATAACAATATAATCCATTACCTTTGATATCATGTGGGTATCCAACAACTGCTGCTTCAGCAACTTTAGGATGTGCCACAAATGCACTTTCAATTTCTGCAGTTCCTAAGTTATGACCTGATACAATTATAACATCATCAACTCTTCCAGTTATCCAATAGTAACCATCTTTATCTCTTCTACATCCGTCTCCAGTAAAATATTTACCCTCAAACTGAGAAAAATATGTCTCTATAAACCTATTATGATCCCCGTAAACAGTTCTCATCTGCCCAGGCCAAGATTGAGCAATGCACAATCTCCCTTGGGCTTCTCCTTTTAATACATTGCCATCTTTATCAACTATCTCAGGTTTAATTCCGTAAAAAGGTTTGGTAGCAGAGCCTGGTTTAAGATCTATAGCTCCAGTTTGAGGACTTATAAGTATTCCACCTGTTTCAGTTTGCCACCAAGTATCGACGATTGGACATTTCGAATCTCCAACAGTTTTATAATACCATTGCCAAGCCTCTGGATTTATGGGCTCTCCAACTGTACCTAGTAATTTTAATGTTTTTCTAGATGTTTTTTTAACTGGGCCATCCCCTTCTCTCATCAAAGCTCTAATTGCAGTTGGTGCAGTGTAAAATATATTTACTTTATACTTATCAACAATTTGCCACCACCTTGATGTATCAGGATATGTGGGAATACCTTCAAACATTATAGTAGTTGCTCCATTAGAAAGTGGCCCATATATAATGTAACTATGACCAGTTACCCATCCTATATCAGCAGTACACCAATAAATATCTTTAGGTTTGTAATTAAATATATATTGATGTGTCATTGATGCATAAACCATATAACCACCAGTAGTATGTAGAACACCTTTAGGTTTACCAGTAGATCCTGAAGTGTATAATATAAATAGAGGATCTTCAGCATTCATTTCTTCTGGCTCACAATTTGAAGAGGTTTTTTTTGTTATCTCATGATACCAAACATCTCTGTTTTCATCCCAATTAATTCTGTTTCCCGTTCTTTTAATAACTATACATTTTTTTACATTTGGGCAGTTAATTAGAGCTTCGTCAGTGATTGATTTTAAAGGTATTGTCTTTCCTCCTCTTAATCCTTCGTCAGCTGTAACAACATAATCTGACTCACAATCATTAATTCTGCCAGATATACTGTCTGGTGAAAAACCACCAAATATAATTGAGTGAATTGCTCCAATTCTTGCACAAGCTAGCATTGTGTATGCTAATTCAGGTATCATTGTTAGATAAATTGTAACCCTATCACCTTTTTTAACTCCTAATTCTTTTAATGCATTTGCAGCTTTAGATACTTCTTGATGTAGTTGTTTATATGAAATTTTTTTTTGCACTTTTGGATCATCCCCAACCCATATTATTGCAGTCTTGTCTTTATTTCTTTTTAAATGTCTATCAATACAATTTGCTGAAGCATTTAAAGTTCCATCATAAAACCATTTAATATGAACATCCTTTTTACTATATTTAAAATCTTTTACTTTTGTATAAGGTTTTATCCAAGTGATCCGTTTACCTTCTTTTTTCCAAAAACTGTCATTGTTTTTGATAGAATCTGAATATTTTTTTTCATATCCAGATTTATTTACAATTGCTTTTTTTATCCAATCACTTTTTACTTTATAGACTAACTCTTGGCTTACGTTTTTTTTTGTTATTTTTTTCTTTTTTCTTTTCTTTACTTTAGGTCTTTTTCTTGAAGATTTTCTCTTTTTAATTTGTTTCTTTTTTTTTGACATAAAATTTTATTTTTTTTTGATATTACTCATCTTTAAAATAATTTTCCAGCTCTTAGTATCTATCGGCATCACAGATAAACGGCTTTGCTTAATAAGCTGTAAATCTTTCAACTGTTTATTAGTTTTAATATCATTTAAAGAAACTGGTGAATTTAATGATTTTTTATACCTCACTTGGACTGCTACAAATTTTTTTTCTTTATCTGTAGGATCAATAAATGCTTTTTTAATCACCTCAACAATGCCTACGATTTCTTTACCTATATTTGAGTGATAAAAAAAACAAAGATCTCCTATCGACATTTTTTTTAGATTATTTGCAGCTTGATAATTTCTTACCCCGTCCCATATCGCACCTTTATGACCAATTTTTTTTTGTTGGTATAATGACCAAACATCTGGCTCGGACTTAAGTAACCAATAGGATTTTGACATAATTTAAAGGGTAAATTTTTTCATATTTCATTTATTAACATAAAAATTTAGGTAGTGCTTTATTATTTATTTAAAGTTAATAGTTAAACATGAGTAGAAATTTTATATTGTTTTTTTTAATTATATTCATTTTTTTTACCTCTAAGTTAAATGCAAAAAGTTGTCTATCATTTTTACCATATGCTTTTAATGAACATTATGTACATTTGCCTCAAAATAAAGTTTTTTGTGTTAAAAATTTTAAAAAAATAATTAGTTATAAAACAGATAAATATGGAGGCAGAATTCTAAATAATCTTACAAAAGATAATACTCAAGTATTTGGAGATAGTCAGGTATTGGGTTTAGATACTAATTATAAAAAGGATCATTTCTTGAATAATCTTTATAATAATAAAAATTTTTTAATATATGCTGCACCAAATAACGGCCCGTATGAAGTAATTAATTTTTTAAATAAAAATAAAAAAATTTTAAAAAAAAAAATTATTGTTACATTCAATTTTTCTACAGACTTGTTTAGAGTCTCAAATGATTGGAATCCTAAAAATTTTGTAGCATTGAGAGATTATGAGTTAGATAATATTTTAGAAAGTCCATTTAAATATAAATTTATAATATTTAAAAATTTTTTAATTAATAAAAATTTTACATTAGCGACATATAATAATAAAAAAATGCAAAATTTTTTTTTAAATTCAGATCATAACGAACTAAATAAAAATTTAGTAAATTATTTTAACGAATTAAATATCTTTGCTGATGATAATAATTTAGAAATTACTTTTATAGCAATTCAGCCTTATTGGATTTACTCCATTAATAAAAAAAAGAACCATCTAATTTTAGAGAAAACATTAAGTAAAAAAATTATAAGTTTAATTTGCAATTCATTTCAAGTAACAAAAAATATAAGCAGAATTTACATCTCAAAAGAGAAACATCATTTAAGTCTCGATGCTCTTACTTTTGATAAAAGACATATAAAATCTAATAAGATAATCTTTGAAGATTTTAAAAAATATTGCTCCTAATTATCTTTATTTAAATTTAAAAGTATGATATTTACTATTATATGGTAAACAAATTCATTGTAAGTATTGTTATAATCTTTTTTGGACTGACTAACATCGTACACTCAGAAAATTTACAATTTGGATCATCAAATTATGTAGGTGAAGTTAAAAAGGATAAGGCCCATGGAAAGGGAATTTTAAATTTTACAGATGGATCAGTTTATGAAGGTAGTTTTAAAAAAAATAAAATTCATGGAAAAGGAAAATTTACTGACTCAAGTGGCAATGTTTATGAAGGTAAATTTAGGTATGGCAAATTTATTAAAAAAATTAGTGTTAATACAAGACAAGTCTTAAAATTAAATTTAAAAACGGGAGTTGAATTACATTTTGAAATGAAAGGTGAAGGACAGGTTTCAAGTAAGTGGTTTGAAGCAAAGAAAAACTCCTCAGGAGGTTTTGAATATACCGAAAGAGGAAAAAGAGAAATGGACATGGCCGCATCGGAGGCTGTAGGAAATTCAGGTAGTAGCTCAGCAGGTTCTTGTGGTGGCTAATTTTATAAAATACTAAAAATTAAATTTTTATACCTGCACCTTTTAAAAAGGGTGCTTTATCATCTAGAGCCCATCTTGGTTTTGCAGGAAAATCTAAATTGTTAAATTGTTTTAGTTTAAATTTTTCTAAACCAGCAATTGCAATCATAGCAGCATTATCACCACAAAATTCAATTGGAGGAAATATTGCATCAAATTTTTCCTCTTCACATAGTTTCGTTAAAACATTTCTAATATTTATATTTGCCGCGACTCCTCCAGCAATAACAAATTTATTATTACTATTACTGTTTTTTTTGTACTGTTCTATTGCAACTTTACTTTTCTTATAAATTATTTTTTCAATTGTTCTTTGAAAAGAAGCTGCAAGATCGTATTTATCATTCTCTTCCTTAATATTTTTTGCAATTTTTAAAACTGCTGTTTTAAGACCAGCAAATGATAAGTTGCATCCTCCTTTGTTTATAATTGGTAAAGGTAAATCAAATCTGGTTGGGTTACCTTTTTTTGCTAAAATTTCTATTTGAGGACCACCAGGAAATTCAATACCTAAAAGTTTAGCTGTTTTATCAAATGCTTCTCCTAAAGCATCATCAATAGTAGTTCCAAGTCTTTTGTATTTTCCTAATCCTTCAACTAGTAAGTATTGACTATGACCCCCTGATATTAATAATAATAAATATGGGTAATCAATATCTGAAGTCAATTTTGGACTTAAAGCATGGCCTTCAAGATGGTTAACAGCAATAAAAGGTTTATTTATTGATGCTGAAATTGCTTTTGCAAAATTTAATCCGACAGATAAACATACGATTAAACCTGGGCCTGCAGTTGCTGCAACAGCATCAACATCTTCTAACTTTATATTACTTACCTCCAATGCTTTTTGAGCGATGATATCAATTTTTTCAATGTGTGATCTTGCTGCTAATTCAGGAACAACACCACCAAACTCTTTATGAACATCAATTTGGCTTGAGATAATATTTGAGAGAATTTCTGCTCTTCCATCGCTTTTTTCTCTAATTATTGCAACAGCAGTTTCATCACAGCTAGACTCAATTCCAAGAATTACGGGTTTTTTTGACATATTTAATTTTTAATAATTTTTAATTCTCAATTTAAATATGGAGTATAAATTAATTAAATGAAAAGCAAAAAAATTATTATAGGATCAAGAGGAAGCAAATTAGCACTTATTTATGCCGAAAAAGCTAGGCAGGAAATTTTAAAACTTGCATCAGAATTCAATATCAATGAAGTTGAAATAAAAAAAATAACAACTGCTGGTGATAAAAATCAAAAAGTAAGATTGTCTGAGATAGGTGGCAAAGGACTTTTCTCTAAACAGATTGAAGATGAATTACTTGATGATAAAATAAGCATTGCAGTTCATGCACTAAAAGATATGCCCTCACAAGAAACGAATGGCCTTATTACAAATTCTTTTTTAAAAAGAAATGATGCTCGTGAAGTATTAATTTCAAAAGATAAAATGAGATTTCAAAATTTAAAACCTAATTCAATAATTGGTACCTCTTCGTATAGGAGAGAATTTCAATTAAAACAATTAAGAAAAGATTTAAGTTATAAATTAATTAGAGGTAATGTAGATACTAGGATTAATAAAGTCAGAGAGGATTTATATGATGCTACTGTCTTAGCAAGTGCAGGAATTTCTTCTCTTGATTTAGACAGTTATGTTTCACATATATTTTCTGTAGATGAGATGTTACCAAGTGCTGGACAAGGTATAATTGCTCTTCAATCTAAAATGGATGATGATTTAATAAAAATTATATTAAACAAAATAAATCACAAGCAAACATATTTTAGTGTTCAATCTGAAAGAAGTGTTTTAAAGGTTTTAGATGGAGATTGCGAAACAGCAATTGGAGTATATTCCAGTATAAAAAATGATACTATAGAATTAAAAGCTGAACTTTTTTCTTTAGATGGAAGTGAAAGATATTATGTGAAATCTTCAAAAAATATTAGTCAAGCAAATGAATTAGGTTTAGAAGTAGGTGAGAATTTAAAAAGACAATCAAAAGGTAATTATAAAAAATAAAATGCATATTTTATTTACACGACCTCTGGATGATAGCAAAGATTTAATTTTAAAGTTTAATGATTTAGGTCATAAAGTTTCATATATGCCAGTTATTGAAATTCAAAGAATAGAACATGAAAATATTAATTTTAAAGATTATAAGGCACTTGTTTTTACCAGTGCTAACAGTTTAAAATTTTTAAATACAAAAGAAGTTGATAAAAATATTTATTGTTTTTGTATTGGTATAGCCACAGAAAAAATAGCTTTAAGCCTAGGTTTTCAAAATATAATTACAGCTGAAGGAAATGTAAGAAATTTAAAAGAGATTATACTAAGAAATTTTAATTCATCTGATGGAAAAATTCTTTATATAAGCGGAGAAATAATTTCAAAAGATCTTGATAAAGAATTAAAATCTTTAGGATATGATGTAAAAAGGATAGTGAATTATACTGCAAAGCCAATAAACAATATTGATAAAAAATTTATAGAAGATTTAAAAAACAATATACCTGACATTGTTTACATATATTCACAAAATAGTGCACTCAGTTTCTTAAATTTAATGAAAAATTATAATTTAACTGACCTCTGGATGAATACTAATCTAATGTGTATGAGTGAAAAAATATCCTCAGTTCTTAACAATATTAAATGGAAAAAAATCTTTATATTTAATGCTGGTGAAGAGGAATATTTGCTATATAAAATTTAGTTATGGAATTATTTGCTAATTTTAAAAGTTTATTTTTATCAGTTTGGGATAGAGGGATTTTAGGAGTTGATATATTTGAGATTTTAATTGGTTTAGGGATATTTTTAATCTTCTTAATATTTAGAGGTCTGATTAGTAAACTTATTATAAGAAAATTAGAAATAATTTCTAAAAGAACTTCAAATAAATTAGATGATACATTTGTAAGTGCTATGGTAGGACCTGCCAGGTTTTTACCGATTGTTTTAGGTTTTTTTATCGCAAGTTACTATATGTCTTTTTCTGAAGATACTAGAAGCTTTGTTGATAATATAAATAGAACATTAATTACAATTCTTCTTTTTTGGATAATTCATCAAATCATTGAACCAATATCATATATTTTAAGTGGACTAGGTAAAATTTTAACCAGAGAACTTGTCGGTTGGATTATTAAATCTTTAAAAATACTGATTTTTATTTTAGGTGCAGCAGCGGTTCTAGAGCTTTGGGGAATTAAAATAGGACCAATAATCGCTGGACTAGGTCTTTTTGGTGTTGCTGTTGCATTAGGAGCACAAGATTTATTTAAAAATTTAATATCAGGAATATTAGTTTTAGTAGAAAAAAGATTTAAGATGGGAGATTGGATTTTAGTTGAAGGTATAATAGAGGGTATAGTTGAAAGAATCGGTTTTAGATCTACAACTATAAGAAAATTTGATAAATCACTAGCGATAATTCCTAATTTCCAATTTGCAGAAAACGCCGTTATAAATGTTAGCCAAACTACAAATTGGATTATCAGTTGGGTGATAACTTTACAATACGATACGACTGTTGAACAACTTAAAATAATAAGAGACCAAATTGAAAAGTATATTAAATCTCATGAAGATTTTAACACTAAAATTGGTTATGCTGTTAGAGTAGATAAATTTTCAGACAGTTCCATTGATATGTACGTAAGATGTTTTACAAATTCCGATAGTTGGGAAAATTGGTTAGAAGTAAAAGAAAGATTAGCAATAGAAATAAAAAATATTGTAGAAAAAAACAATGCCTCTTTTGCATTTCCTAGCCAATCAATCTATGTTGAGAAGAAATGATTGCAATATTTTATTTAATTTTACAACTCTTAAAACTTTATTCTTATGTAGTTATTGCAAATGTTTTAATAAGTTGGCTAATAGCCTTTAATATTCTTAACACCTCAAATAGATTTGTTTACTCAATTTTAGAATTTACTTACAGATTAACAGATCCATTTTTGAATAGAATTAGAAGATTTCTGCCTAATTTAGGTGCTTTTGATATATCTCCTATTATTCTTCTCTTGTTGATATGGTTCATAGAAATGTGTATGAAGCTTTACATAGCACCATTAATTTTTTAAGAGCCCCTATATGATTTTAATAGATGGAAAAAAAGAAGCAGCAAAATTAAGAGAGGAACTAAAACAAGAAGTTTTAGAATTGAAAAATAATTTTAAAAAAGTTCCAGGCCTTACAGTTATTTTAATTGGTGAAATGGCACCAAGTCAAATTTATGTTCGTAATAAAGAAAAATCTGCAAGAGAAGTAGGATTAAAATCTGAGGTTATTAAATATCCAGAAAGTGTGGAAGAAAAAATAGTTTTAGATAAAATTAAGGAGCTAAATAAAGATGATACGGTATCTGGAATTTTAGTTCAATTACCATTACCAAAACATATAGATAAACAAAAAGTAATCGAAACAATTTCTCCACATAAAGATGTGGATGGACTTCATCCTATGAATGTGGGAAACCTTTCCTCAGGATACCAAGGGTCTATTCCTTGTACTCCTCTTGGATGCTATTTATTAATAAAAAATGTAGAACCTAATTTAACTGGAAAAAAAGCAGTTATGATTGGAAGATCAAATTTAAATGGAAAGGCTATGGCGCAACTTCTATTACAAGAAGATTGTACTGTAACAATTACACATTCAAAAACAAAAAATTTGAAAGCTGAATGTTTAGCTGCTGATATTATAGTTGCTGCAGTTGGCATTACTGAACTTGTAAAAGGTGACTGGGTTAAAAAAGACTCAATAGTAATTGACGTAGGTATCAATAAAACTGAAAAAGGAATTGTGGGTGATGTAGCTTTTGAAGAAGTTTCAAAAGTTGCAAAGGCTTTAACACCTGTCCCAGGAGGTGTTGGACCTATGACTATTGCTTGCTTGTTAAAAAATACTATTGAATGTTTTAAAAGAACTCAAAAATAATTAATTTTTTTCCATTAACCACAAACTATTTCCACTTAAAAAATATAATTTTCCACTAACTGGGTGAACCTGAATATCCCTTATTCTACCAATTTTTTCTTTAAAAATTATTTCTTCTTTAACATCAGATAAATCATTGAAATTAAGTTTTCTTAGAGATTTATCTTTTAATGAAGTAATCAAAGCATGACCTTTCCACTTTTTAAACTCCTCACCATTGTAAATTGTTATTGCACTTGTAGCTATTGATGGTACCCAATATTGAATAGCTTTAGTATATCCTGGCATCCATTTAGGTCCAATTTCTGATCCTGAATAATTAGTTCCACCCCAACCTAAAACTTTCCATCCATAATTTTCGCCTTTTTTAACTTGTCCAAACCAATCACCTCCTTTTGCTCCATGATTGCTCATATAGATATTGCCATCAAACTCAGAAAAGGTTAACCCTTGGGGATTACGAACTCCTATCTGATAAATTTCAGGTAGCCAATTATCTTTCCCTTCAAACTTAGGATTATCCTTAGGAATAGTTCCGTCCAGATGAATTCTAATAATACTTCCAGGATGTTTAGAAGGATCTTGGGCAATCATTCCCTCACCTCTTTCTCCCATTGAAGCGAAAAGATAATTATCTTTAATAGCTAACCTTGATCCAAAATGATAACGAGACTCTATTGGTGGGTTAGCTTGGAAAATATTTTTAAATATTAATTTTTCTTTATTCAACTTTGCTTTAGCAATTGAAGTACTTGTTTCCCAATCCCCCCTTTTTTCAGTGTATGAAATCCATAAAAAATTATCCTTATAAATAATATCAAGCAATCCACCCTGTCCATGTTCTCTAAAATTTAAATTATGATCAACTTCAATTAAGTTGTTATTGACAACATTTACAATTTTAATACTTCCACCTTTTTCAGTAATAATTAATTCTTCATTATTGATAAATGTTGATCCCCAGGGAGACTTTAAACTGACAAGTTCTTTTAAATTATAATTTTCTGCAAATATAAAAGATGGATTAATTAATAAAAAAAAAATTAAGACAATTTTTTTCATTTTAGAAATAATAATTTAAGCAAGCTTAGATCTTCCACCATCTACAGCAATAACTTGTCCAGTTATCCAAGAACTATCATTAGAAAGTAAAAATTTTGCTAGAGAAGCAGAATCTTTTCCTTCCCCAATTCTCTTTAATGGATGTGCTTTTGCAATACCTTCTGCAATTGCAGTGTTCTTAAGCATTGGCTGAGCTATTTTTGAATTTGTTAAACTTGGAGCTATACAATTTACTCTGATATTTGGAGCAAATTCAGCCGCTAAACTAATTGCCAATCCTTCAACTGCAGCTTTTGCAGATGCAATGATAGAATGATTTGTAAATCCACGATGAACAGCAGCTGTAGAAAATAATACCACTGAGCCTTTATTTTTTTTTAAACTTTCTTGATAGCCCTTAATTGCTTCGACTGCTGAATATAGATTTAATTTCATGCATTTATTAAAATCATTTTCTGTAACCATTTTAAATGGTTTAAGATCTATGGATCCTACACAATAAGCTATTCCCACAGTATCTTCTAAATCGTTTTTTACTTTTGATATAAATCCTTCTTCTAAAACATCAGCTACAGTAAAAGAAAACCCATATTTGCTTGCAATTGACTCAACTTCACTCTGGTTTCTTGAAACAAGATGAACATTATCATTACCAGCTGTCTTCATCTGTTCAGCTAAACTTGAACCGATTGACCCTGTGGCACCAAATATTATAAACTTTCCTGACATAAATATTTTTTAAGTTATAGTAAAATATATGAAGTTATTTTTTATACTTGGAAATCAGTTATTTCCACCAAAATACCTAAACCGCTTCAAAAATGATCACCTCTTTTTTATGGCAGAAGATCTAGGTTTATGTACTTACGAGAGGCATCATAAGCAAAAAATACTATTATTTCTTTCATCAATGCGCTCCCACGCGGATAAACTCAGAAAGAATAAATTTAAATTAAATTATCAAAGTATTGAAGATAAAGAATTTAAAGATGACTATTTAAAAAAACTGAAAAAAATAATATTTCAAAAAAAAATAAAAGAAATTTCAAGTTTTGAGGTCGAAGATAAATTTTTTGAGAAAAAAATTTCTCAATTTTTTAAAAAGGAGAAAATTCAATGGAATATTATTCAAACACCAATGTTTTTAAATTCAAGAAAAGATTTTAAAAATTATTTACAAAAATCTAAAAAACCTTTTATGGCAACTTTTTATAAAGAAACACGTAAAAAGTCAGGGATATTAATGGGTTCTGATGGAAATCCAGTAGGAGGAAAGTGGAGCTTTGATGAAGATAATAGAAATAAACTGCCTAAAAATATTTCAATACCAAAGTTTCCAAATATTAATGAAACCAATCATACTAAAAAATTAAAACCCGTTATAGAAAAACTCTTTAAGGATCATCCAGGAAGTACAGATAATTTTTGGTTTGCGACTGAATATGATGATGTAATAAAACTTTTAAACTTTTTTATCAAAGAAAAATCTAATTTATTTGGTGATTACGAAGATGCTGTTAATCAAAAAAATAACATTTTATTTCATAGTGCTTTAAGTCCATATATTAATTTAGGTTTAGTAACTCCAGAATTTATTATTCAAAAAGTTTTAGAATTTCATAAAAAAAACAAAATAAGAATTAACTCTTTGGAAGGTTATCTTCGTCAAGTAATTGGTTGGAGAGAATTTATGAGAGGAGTATATCAAAGTTATTCTGATGAAATGGAGTCTAAAAATTTTTTCAAACAGAATAGAAAAATGAAAAAGTCTTGGTATGAAGGAACAACAGGCTTACCGCCATTAGATTATGCAATTAAAAATGCAAAAAATTATGGATGGTCCCATCATATTGAAAGACTGATGATTTTATCAAACATCATGAATCTTTGTGAAATCAAGCCTACAATTGTTTATAAATGGTTCATGGAGATGTTTGTAGACTCTTCAGATTGGGTGATGGTGCCTAATGTTTATGGAATGGGTTTATTTAGTGACGGAGGCATTTTTGCTACAAAACCATACATATGTGGATCTAGTTATTTTATGAAGATGATGGATTTTAAAAAAGGTGACTGGTGCAATATCATGGATGGTTTGTATTGGAGATTTATAAATAGAAATAGAAATTTTTTTTTAAAAAATCCAAGATTATCTATGATGGTTAGAGTTTTTGATAAAATGAAAAATGATAGAAAAAAATTAATTTTGTCTGAGGCAGATAAATTTATTAAACAAAATACAACTTAGTGAAAAAACAACATCTTCCCTTTAAAATTTGTGCAGTTTGTAAAAGACCTTTTTCGTGGCGAAAAAAATGGAGATTAAATTGGGAGCGAGTAAAATATTGTTCAAAGAAGTGTTCTAAGATCAGTTAAAAGATGAAATTATTTTAGGAATATATTTTTTAAAATTAAAAAATCCTTTATTACAAAATTTCCATGAGTTTTGATCAAGTTTTCTGAAAAGAAATTTAATATTTTTTAATTCGTTTTGATTAATATAATCCAAATTTTCACCTACTGTTGGATATAGGCAGTAACAACTCTCCAAATTTTTGATCTCATTAATATCAATTATTTTACAATTTTTTGATTTATCTTCTAATCTTTTCCTCTGATCCTCAATTAAACCAGACTTAAACTTCAATACATTTTCACTGAGTTTAATATTTCTATTCTCATTTTTATTTACAATAAGTAGAATTTTTGTAAATTTTTGATTAGCAAAGTCAGTGATTTCAAAAGATAAATTATTTTCAAAAACCAATAAGTCTTTCTTCTCAAAATTTGGAGGATTTTCAAAAGTTTTATGAAGAATAGTATAATTTTTACCACTTACTTTTGGAGGTACATTTTCATTAAGTCTAATGTTTTCAAATCTATTATTGGTAAATTTTTTAATATTCCATTCACTTGCAAGATAATGTTTTCCTTGAGTTTGAATACCTGCAACCCAACGCCAGCCCAAAGTATTTGATGCAGTATCACCATCATATAAGTGTTGCATAAAAAGTTCTGCACCAAGTTGCCAAGGTAGTTCAAGAGTAAATATCCAAATACTTGCAAACCACATTCTCGTATGATTATGCAAATAATTATAGGTCTTTAATTCATTTACCCATTCATTAAAGCATTCAATTTTAGTATTTCCTTCAACGGCATTTAAATAATCTCTATTGTCTTTAAATTCTTGTTTGATTTTCTTTAAATCTATTAAGTAGTCATCCCATACTCCAGGTCGAAGTTCCATCCACCCTTTCCAATATGTTCTCCATAGAATTTCTTGAATAAATTTTTCATTTTTTGAAAAAGAAAATTTATCTAGCGATTTTTTTATCACTTCTGTCTCGTTAATGACTCCATGTGTTATGTATGGTGATAAGCATGAAGTATTTGATCTTTTATTGGGTCCAAAATCAAAATTTCTAAGCTTCGAATATTCTCCAAGATTATTTTCAACAAAATTTTCTAAGTTTCCAATAGCCGAAGCTCTTGTAGCTTTTAATTCCATTTTTTATTATCTTAATTTTTTCTTATGAAAGTTAATAAATCTTTCAACGTTTGATTTATTGAAAGTTTTATTTTCCTCGAAAGAAACTTTTTTCATAGAGTAGGCACTACTAGATGTTTGTCGCGATTGAATTGTAATATTTCCTTTATAGAGTTTTAGTTTAACTGATCCATTTACTTTATTTCTTTTTAGATCGATTATCTTTTGAAGTTTAAATCTTTCCTTAGAATACCAATAACCATTATAAATAAGCTCTGCATATCTTGGCATAACCTCATCTTTTTTATGCATTGTATCTTTATCTAAAGTTACAGACTCAATTGCTCTATGTGCTGTTAGTAATAAAGTACCACCAGGTGTTTCATAAACCCCTCTTGATTTTATTCCAATAAATCTATTTTCAACTAAATCCACTCTACCAATTCCATTTTTTCCAGCTAATTGATTAAGTTTATTCAAAACTTTTGCTGGAGATAATTTTTTTCCATTTAAGCCGACTGGATCCCCGTTCTTGTAATTGATTGTTATAAATGTTGGCTTGTTGGGGGCTCTTTCAGGTGAAGTTGTTCTTTGAAAAATAAACTCTGGAGCAGAATTTTTTGGATTTTCTAATAATTTACCTTCAGTTGAAGTATGAAACAAATTATCATCAACTGAGAAAGGAGGTGCACCTTTTTTATCTTTTGGAATTGTTATACCATATTTATTTGCATATCTTATTAAGTCAGTTCTAGATTTTAATTTCCAAATTCTCCAAGGAGCTATAATTTTTATTTTTGGACTAAAGTAATGATATCCAAGTTCAAATCTTACTTGGTCATTTCCTTTACCAGTTGATCCATGAGATACAGCATAAGCTTTAAATTTTTTAGCAACTCTAATTTGGTCTTTTGCTATCAAAGGCCTAGCGATTGATGTGCCTAACAAATAAGTACCTTCATAAATAGCATGACCTCTTATCATTGGGTAAACATAGTCTTTTACAAATATATTCTTTAAATCTTTTATAATTATTTTTTTTACACCAAGTTTTTTTGCATTTTTAATAATTTTTTTTTTGTCAATTTCTTGACCGATATCAGCAGTGTAACAAATCACCTCTGCATTATAATTTTCTTGAAGCCATTTAAGAATTATTGATGTGTCCAAGCCGCCCGAATAAGCTAAAACAATTCTTTTATTGGATTTCATTTATTCAATTAAGTGCAACTCTTTTTTGCTGCATTGTAAGCTTTCGTAAAACCTAATAGAGAATAGTGATCAATTGTTTGAGATCCTGATTTATTATATCCTGTAATCATAATTCTTGATCCTCTCTTCATAGTTTTAATCATTTTCTTTTCCATTTTATTACTAGCAATCCATGCAAAATTGTCTTGGGTAATATCGAATTTATATTTTGATTTACCTGAAGTTGCTAAAACGGAATTTTGGTTATTAAATTCGTATCCAGATGTTATACTTATCTCGTCAGAAATTTTGTCCTTTGGTCTAAAAGAAACAAATAGTCTCGCTTCTCTCTGTTTTGATTTGGGTGATTGAAGAACAGGTTTTGTTTGAGCATAACAAATAATTTCACTATTATTATTTAATTTAATTACTTCCCAATCTTTAAACTTACCCACTTTTTTGAGCTCTTCACTATAAGCGGAGTTTGTTAAAGAAAATATCACTATAAACAAAATTTTAAATTTTTTAATTAAGGACATGGATTTGGATTAATTTTTTGAATTTCATTAATTTCTTTTAAAATTTCTTCATTTAGATCTACATTTACACTTTCTATATCAGTTTTCAACTGATCCATTGTTGTTGCGCCAATAATTACACTCGTCACAAATGGTTGTAATTCACAAAACTTTAAGCTCATTTGCGCAAAGTCCAATTTATATTTTTTTGCAATATTATAATATTGTTCTGTAGCTTTTTTACCAGTTTCAGTTTGGTATCTAGGAAAAAAATTTCCAAATAATTTCATTCTTGATTTATCTGGTAATTGTCCATTTCTATATTTTCCAGTTAAATATCCAAAAGCTAATGGAGAGTAAGCGAGTAATCCACTTTGCTCTCTTATTGATATTTCAGCCAAACCTACCTCATAAGTCCTATTTAATAAATTATAAGGATTTTGAACTGACATCATTCTAGGTAAATTTTTAATTTTAGATATTTCTAAAAATTTTGATAAACCCCATGCAGTTTCATTTGAAATACCTATATACCTAATTTTACCATCTTTAATTAAATCTTCAAAAATTTTTAATATATCTTCAAAATCATTCCAGTTTTTATCCTGTTCTTTATGAACGTAACCCAGTCTCCCAAAGTAATTAGTTTTTCTTTCTGGCCAATGCAATTGATATAAATCTATAAAATCAGTTTTTAATCTTTTTAAACTTTGATTAACTGCATCGGTTATATTTTTTTTATTATATTGATATTCACCATCTCTTATCCAGTGTAATCCAGGTCCAGCAATTTTTGTAGCTAAAATTACCTCATTTCTTTTTTTTGTTTTTTCAAACCAGTTTCCAATAATCTCCTCAGTTTTACCGTATGTATTTTTTTTGGGTGGTATTGCATAAAGTTCTGCAGTATCCCAAAAATTTACACCTTCACCCAAAGCGAAATCCATTTGTTCAAAACCCTCATTTTGAGTGTTTTGTTCACCCCAAGTCATTGTACCCAAACATATAGTACTTACGTCTAAATCTGTATTACCAAGCTTTTTATAGTTCATATTAATTAATTATTTGTCACATATATTTTGAATCCTTGAAAATATTATAAAATATTATTATATATATTTAATGGAATTTAATAGAAACAATATATTGAATAGATCAACTACAGCTAAAAAAACTGTAGTAATGGATGAAGGCTTAAGAGCCTACATGTTAAAGGTTTATAATTATATGGCAACAGGAGTGCTTTTAACTGGAATAATTGCAATGTTGTCTTTTAAGATGTCTGTTGTTACTGATGCGTCAGGGATTATTTCTGGTTTCACAAGTTTTGGTAATGCGTTATTTTTTTCAGGATTAAAATGGGTAGTCATGCTTGCCCCACTTGGAATAGTTTTTTATATGAGCTTTGGAATTAACAAGATGAGTGCTGCAAAAGCACAATCTGTTTTTTGGATATTTGCAGCTCTTATGGGGCTCTCTTTGTCGTGGATACTTTTAGTTTACACAGGTGTCAGTGTAGCTAGAGTTTTTTTTATAACATCTGCAACATTTGGTGCAATGAGTATATATGGCTATACAACTAAAAGAGATCTAACAAAAATGGGATCTTTTTTAATGATGGGTTTAATAGGTATTATTATTGCTTCAGTAGTAAATATTTTTATGAAGTCAACGATGATGTATTTTATTATTTCAATTTTAGGGGTTTTAATTTTTGTAGGTTTAACTGCATACGATACACAAAAAATTAAAAATATGTATGCTGCATCTGATACAGGTGAGTTAATGGGTAAAAAGGCTGTTATGGGTGCATTAACATTATATCTAGATTTTATAAATTTGTTTATAATGTTACTAAGATTATTTGGTCAAAGAAGATAGATTTACAATTTTTTCCAATTTATATTTCTAAGAAGATTTCCTAAATTATCAGAATTTTTTAATATTTTTCCTTTTGAGTCTATAACAAGATATCTTAAGTTTTTATTGTTTGGCTTAAAGTTTTTACATATTTGGTATTTTGCATTTTCAGTTGCATTTTTGAAGACACTAAATCCTACTTGTTTGCTTGAAATATTTAATCCATAATCTTTCCAAGATCCTTCGGAGACCATTTTTGCATACAAATCTAATATTATTTTTAACTCTTTTTTTTCAAAAAAAAATTTTTGGTTTTGATCT
>CACFZX010000004.1:0-60683 GCA_902570905.1 uncultured Pelagibacteraceae bacterium | reverse complement strand
CACCATTAGATGAATATTTTCCTGTTAATGAAATTGCAGCACCTAAAACAATTTTGTCACCAACTACTTTTGCAAAAGAAACAACTGAAGTTGATAATAAAAGTGCTATTGCAGAAAGATTAATTAGCCAAGATAAAGTTGAATTTATGCTTGGTCCTTACAGTTCAGGGTTAACTAAAGCAATAGCACCTGTAACTGAAAAATATGGTGTTCCAATGGTAGAAGCTAACGGTGCATCAAGATCTTTATTTACTAAAGGATATAAGTATTTATTTGCTGTTTTAGCACCAGCAAACTTATACCTTGATGTAGCTATAAGAACAGCCGTTGAGTTAAACGGTGGTAAAGGCGTTAGAATAGCCCAGGCTTTTGAACAGGATGCTTTCTCACAAGACGTTAGATTAGGTATTTTAGATGCAGCTAAAGAAACTGGATCTGAAATCATAATTGACGACAAGTTACCTAAAGAGCTTAATGATATGGCTGCAACTTTAGTAAAAGTTAAGCAAATGAAGCCAGACGTGCTTGTTGTATCAGGGCATACAAAAGGAGCTTTAACTGCAATCAGACAAATTGCTGAGATGAAAGTTGATGTTCCAATGCTTGCTATGACGCACTGCGACGCTGCGAAATTATCAAAACAACATGGTAAAAATTCTCAGTATGCTTTGTGTGCATCTCAATGGCATAAGACATTAACTTATAAAGATGATTTCTTTAAAGATGGAATGACATATGCTGCGGACTTTCAGAAACTATTTGATTACGACCCACCATATCAGTCAGCTGAGTCATCAGCTGCATTATTAGTCTTCAAAGATGCTTTTGAAAGAGCAAATTCTTTTGATCAAAAAAAAGTTAGAGATGCTCTTGCAGCTACCAACATGCAAACATTTTATGGAAACATAAAATTTGCTGAAGGTGGACAAAACGTCGATAAGCCAATGGTATTATTCCAAGTTATGTGTGATGATGCTGGAAAATGTGAAAACAAAGTAGTTGCTCCACTTAAATGGGCTTCTGCAGAGTTAATACATCCAATACCAAGCTGGTCTAATAGATAAAAAATAATATTTAATACCCCCTGAATTTTAGGGGGTATTTTTTTATATTTATGGATTATTTAATTTTTCAATACCCTATGATTGCTTTACAAGCATCATTGGATGGAATTCTTCTTGGAATTTTATTTGCACTTATTGCCTATGGTATGGCACTTCAATGGGGAGTGATGAATATTATAAATATTGCTCAAGGAGACCTTGTTATACTAGGAGGATATATTGCATATTTTATGTATCTATATGGAATTCATCCAGCATGGGGAGTAATAGTTTCTCCTATAATAATGTATTTTGTAGGTATCGGAATTTATAAATTGGTCATAAATAAAGTTGTAGATAGGGATTTGTTTATTTCAATTCTAGCTACATTTGGAATTAGTATTCTTTTTATGCAGCTAATGAATTTTGCATTTGGCGCAGATGTTGTTCTAGCAAATTCAGGTTATGGAACAACAATGTTGTTTGATAATTCAGTAGTTTTACCCAATTCTAAAATATTTTCAGCATTTGTAAGTATAGTTTTCGCGATTGGTTTAGTTATTTATATGAAAAAATCTAAACTTGGCCGAGCTATTAGAGCTACTGCCCAAAATCCAAGAGCAGCAAAGATTCTAGGTGTGGATACAGAAAAAGTTTATGCTGCTACTTTTGGAATAAATGCAGCTCTATGCGGTGTAGCGGGAGCGTTAATTTCTATTACTTTTACTATTCATCCCTACATGGGTCTGCCTTACACAATAAGATCATTCATGATTGTAATAGTTGCTGGTTTAGGAAATTTACCAGGTGTTGCAATGTCTGGAATGGGGTTAGGAATGTTCGAGGAGTTTGCAGATTATATTCTAGGAACTGAATTTAGAATAGGTTCAGTATTTTTATTGTTAGTTTTAATTTTAGTATACAGAAGGTTTAAACTTTCAAAGAAAAGAGAGTATTTAAAATGAAAAATATATTATTTTTTGTAATAATTATTTTTATAACATCTACTACGAATGTTTTCAGCGATGCTATTAAAAAGAGTGGATTTTTAGATTCTAAAACTAAAATTATTAAAAGTGAAGAAATAAAGGATCCCAAAAATAAAATAATACTTATCTATAATCATGGTCAGGACTCTCTAGATAGGAAAGGAAATAATTGTACATGGATTGGAAGTTTAAGAAATAAAGCTTCATTAGTTGGTAATGAAATTAATGGAAAAAAAATTATGGTCTATAATTTATGTACTAATAAACTTGTTGGTGATGAGGGATCGGATTGGTGGAGTTCTGGAAGAATTTATAGTGGAAAAACTAAACTTGATAAAAGAGTTCAAGCAAATTTAGACTTAGTTGAAAAATTTGTCTCAAAGGGAGTTCCAAGAAAACAAATATTTATTTCTGGTCATTCGTGTGGAGGATTAACTACACTGCTGTTCTTTTCAAGATACCCAGATAAAGCTGGTGGTGGTATATCCTATATGCAAGCGTGTTTTGGTAAATTATCAAGCCAGTACAAGGTTAAAAAGGTAGGTATTGAAAAAGGGTTAGCAAAATTTAAAAAAAAATATCCCGGTCCTTATGAACTCAGAGAAAGACAATTAGAGGAAATTAAAAATAATTTAAAAGTTCCTTTGTTAGCCTTTACTCATCCAAAAGATAAATATGAAGGATTACTCTCTGATTGGATGGATGATATGGAATTAATTGATAGAGTAATTATATCTGAAAATTTTAAAATAAATGGAAAATCTTGTAAAAAAAAACATACTTCAGAAACACAATCTGTAAAAAAAGGGCATGATATGGACCAGGGTCTTTGTTTTCAATTTTATAATCCAAAAATTCTAAATTATATTTCTTCAAGAATATGAATAAAAATATAATTTTATATGCTGCCATTTTAATTTTTGGTGTTGCGGCTCCATTTATTTTACCAGCATTCAAAGTTCAGTTATCTATTTTATGTGTCTTAATTATTCTAGCTTTAACTTGGAACATTCAAGGTGGAGAAATGGGATATAATTCATTTGGAAACATTCTATTTTATGGTTTAGGAATGTATCTTTGTGCATCGGTTCAAGTAGGTATGTTCTTTCCTTTAGCAGAATGGACTGAAAGTGGAGGAGAAAAAACTTTTGTCCATACACCTGCTCAATTTTTTCAAGGATTTGGAGTTGGTCTAGCGGTTGCTGCAATTATCCCTGCTATTGTTGCTGGATTAATTGGATATTCAATTTTAGGACTAAGAGGACACTACTTTGCAATTTGTACTTTAGGTCTAGGAGTTGCAGCAGGAGAAATTTCAGGAGGAATTGAAATTATTGGCGCAGGACAAGGTTTTACAACCCCACCATTTCCAGATGTAGGAAGTTTAGAAGCAAGAGGAGAGTTTTTTTATTTTTGTAGTTTCACAGTTCTTATACTCACATTTATTGTTATAAAATCAATTTATTCAACCAGATTTAAATTAGTCCTTAATGCAATAAGAGATAACGAAGATAAAGCAGAAGCAATGGGTATAGCGACAATGAAATACAAAATCATTGGCTGGATGATATCAGCTTTTTTCTGTGGTCTTGCCGGTGGAATTATGGGAGGTCTTGTTGGATATATTGATTCCACTGATGTTGCATTTGATGGAAGAGAAATGGGAGTGTTCATGGTTTTAATGGCAATACTAGGTGGTAAAGGAACTTTATGGGGACCAATTATTGGAGCAAGTATATTTCATTTTTTTAAAGAAGGTTTTTGGACCTTCTTTCTTGGTTGGCAATATGTTGCTCTTGGAGTTTTAATAGTTGTAATTGTTATTTATTTTCCCGAAGGAATTATGGGTTGGCTAAGAGAAAAATATCCTGAAAGATTTGGTGAAGTAGTAGATGAAGCTGATCGAAAGGCACAGGTAGAACTGAAATGAGTATTTTACAAGTAAAAAATGTAAGTAAATCATTTGGTGGTGTGAAAGCAAATGTTGATATTTCTATGACAGTAGAAAAAGGTAAGATTGTTGGACTTATAGGTCCAAATGGATCTGGAAAGACAACTTTATTTAATTCAATTGTAGGCACTTATCCAATAGATCAAGGTTCAATAAAATTTAATGATAAAGAAGTCTCAGAATTACCTGTTCCAGTAATTGCTAAATTAGGACTGTTGAGAACATTTCAGCAAACAAGAATTTATGGAAAATTAAATTGTTTAGAGAATATGCTTATAAGTCACAAAGCTAGCGATGAAAGCTTAGTAAAAATATTTTCAAAAATACCAAAAAATTTAAATGAAAAAGCTGAAAATCTATTAAGTTTTGTAGGCCTATACCAAAAAAGGAAATTAAGGGCAGGGGACTTGTCGTTTGGACAACAAAAATTATTAGAACTTGCAATGGCTCTCATGAATGAGCCAGAGATGTTATTACTTGATGAACCAACCGCAGGTATTAATCCCACTTTAATAAATGGAATTATAGATAGATTAATAAAAGTAAATCAAGAGTTTGGGATAACTTTGTTAGTGATAGAACACAATATGAGAGTTATAATGCAATTAGCAGAAAGTATTTTTTGTTTAGCTCATGGAAAAATGTTAGCTAATGGAACCCCTGAAGAAATAAAAAATGATAAGAGGGTTATAGATGCTTATTTGGGGGCACAATAATGACTAATCAATATGAAGTTTTAGGTAAAGCTCCTGTAGCTGAGGATTTAAAAAAACTCTCCCTTACGGATGTTCACTTAAAAATTAAAAATTTAAATGCTGGCTATGGAAAAATGGAAATTTTACATAATTTTGATTTGTTTGTTGGCAGAGCTCAATCTTTATGTTTAATTGGTCCTAATGGCGCAGGAAAATCAACAATACTTCATTCTATTTATGGTTTTACAAATATTTTTTCAGGAAAAATTGAAATTGAAGAAAAAGAAATAACAAATTTATCTCCTGCTCAAAAGTTAAAATCAGAGGGTATAGCTTATATTTTACAAGATAATTCTGTTTTTCCAGATATGACTGTTGAAGAAAACTTATTAATGGGTGGATACATTAAAGATAAAACTGAAGAGTCTTATAAAGAAGCAGAAAAAATTTTACAAAAATATGAGAGATTAAATAACAGAAGAAATCAACCGGCTAAAGTATTATCGGGTGGAGAAAGAAGATTGTTGGAAATATCAAGAGCTCTTGTAATGAAGCCATCAATATTATTAGTTGATGAACCTTCAATTGGATTAGAGCCAAAATATATTGAAATGGTATTTGAGATACTAGGAGATCTACAAAAAAATGAAAAGAAAACAATTATACTTGTAGAACAAAATGCAAAAAAAGGATTAGAGTTTGCTGACATTGGTTATGTGCTTGTGTCAGGTCAAACTGCTATTGCAGGTAAGGGAGATGAATTATTAAGTAATCCAGATGTTGGTCGTTTATTTTTAGGCGGCTAATGATTAATTTAAAATACTTTTTTAAAGGATTAAATTGTATAAAAAAGTTTGATAGTCCCGCAATAGCTTTAGGTACTTGTTTTATAGCGATAGGCTCTCTGCTTAAAAATCTTGGTTTTAATATTCAAGAAAGTGTTTTTTCAACATTACTAACTTATGCTTTACCAGGCTCTCTTGTGATGGCAGAGTCTTTATTAGTCGGAGCTTCATTAATAAATATTTTTTTAGCAGTCTGGTTAGTTAATGCTCGTCTTTATCCGATGACAGTATCTTTAATGCCATTGCTAATGCATAAAAGTCAACCAAGATGGAAATATTATTTATCTTGTCATTTTATTGCAGTTTCTGCCTGGTTAATAATGAAGAATAATTATGAAACTGTTAATAAAAAAAATAGAATAGATTTTTGGATTGGAATTGGAACTGCTACTTGGTGTGTAGCCATAATTGGAACTGTAATTGGTTTTCTTGCTTCAGATTATTTGAACAAAGATATGATGATTGGACTTGCAATAGTTAATCCTGTTTATTTTTCCTGCATGATGGCAGGCTCAATGAAAAATATTCAAATTTCATTATCAATAGTTTTGGGAGCAATTTTAGGACCTTTATTTTTTTTTATATCTCCGGAATGGTCAATTTTATATGGTGGTTTTATAGCAGGCACTTTTGCTTTTTTTATAGGAGAATTAAATGTCAAGTAGTATAGTTTTTGCTATATTGGTTACATCTTTAGCTACTTACCTTTCCAGGTTTCTAGGTGTTATCAGTTCGGAAAAAATAAAAGAAACATCTAAATGGTTTAGATGGTTTAATTGTTTAGCTTATTCTACATTAGCCGCATTAATTGCTAGATCAATTATTTTTCCTGCAGGCGCATTATCTGAAACAGATTATTCTTTAAGAATTATAGTGATAATATCATCTATATTAATTTTTTATTTCACAAAAAGAAATTTAGTTTATCCCACAGTTTTTTCTGCTATCATATTGGCATTGCTAAATGGTTATTTTGCATGAAAAAGTTAACTTTTATATTGTTATTTATAATTATTTTAATACCAAGCTTATCTTATGCTGGTTGTGATGACCCTCTTGGTGATGGAGTAGACTACACAAATTGTAGATTTTCAGATGGACAAAATCTAGAAGGAAGTTATTTACCAAATTCAAATCTATCTTTCACAAGTTTTATACAAGTTAACTTTGACAAAAGCATAATGATGAATTCAATCTTGGCTTTTGGAACTTTTTCAGAGTCAACTTTCTATAGAGCAAATTTGTATGAATCAAATTTAGAGGGAGCAAACTTTGAAAAAACAAATTTTACTAGTGCTAATCTAACAAGGGTAAATTTTACTGGAGCCTCGTTGATAGAATCAAACTTCCAAAATTCTAATTTAGTTGAAGCAAATTTTATATCTGCAAATTTAACAAATGCTAATTTTGAAGGTGCTAACCTAAACGGTGCAATCTGGATAGATAATAGAACATGTAAGGCTGGCTCGATAGGAGAGTGTAAATAAAAAATGGTTGAAATCTTAAATACTATTAAAGGTTTTGATATATCATTTCATAATAAATCACAAAGAATTATTAATATAAGTATAAAAGAAAATATAATTGAAAAATTAATTTTTCCATTTAATAAATTTGATATCATTGCACTAGAATACAAACCTTTCACCAGGTTTACTTTAGCAAAAAGTTTTGATGATATTACTGAAAATAAACTAGGGGTACTCTTAAATAAAATCATAAAAAATAGAAATACAGGTTGTTTTATATTGACCACCCCAACTGGAAATAAAAAGGTCAGTGATGATTTTTTAGTTAAACTATCAACTGCTATTGGTCATTTATTAGGAATTCCCAATCATGATGCAATGTCAGGTAAATACTATGCAAGGTTTCATGTAAAACATGAAGATGATAGTGACTCGTATTTAAGAAAGGCTTACAAGAATATGGATTTACATACAGATGGTACATACGTAGACGAAAGAACTGATTGGTTAATAATGTCAAAGCTTGAAGAAAAAAATGTTCAGGGTGGCGAAACTGCAGTTTTACATCTTGATGACCTTGAAAATTTAGATGATTTATATAACGATCAGGTTGGAAAAGAAGATTTTGTATGGGGATCACCAAAAAGTAAAAATATTGAATATAAAGTTAAGCACCCTATTTTCACTAAAGATGAAAATGGTATGCCAAAGATTTCATATATTGATCAATTTCCAGAGCCTAAAAACATGAGACAAGGAAATTTCTTACAAAAACTTTCAGACTCTCTTGAGGAAAGTAACAATAAAATAATCACTGAATTACCCGTTGGGTCTATGATAGTTGCTAATAATCATTTTTGGCTTCACGGAAGAAAACCTTTTAAAGAAAATAAAAACCTTAGTAGAGAGCTATTAAGAATAAGAGGAAAATTTAATTGAGATTCGATATTAAAATTTTTTGAAATACCTCAAAATTTTGATTAACTTCGAATATACCATCTATGATTGAGATCCAAAAAATCCAGTAAATTCAACATTTTTTTAGTTGTATATATGCAACTATTGCTAAAATTATGAAAATTAAGGCAAAAAAAAGTTTCAAAAAAAGTTCTTAAATGTTACCTATGATCCAATTTACGTAAATTAATAATAAAGGAAACAATTATGAAAAAATTATTAAGCGCTTTGTTCATGAGTTCTTGTTTATTAGCAACAACAGCTCAAGCAAATGAAGTAACTTTTTCTGTAGGACTTTCTGCTACCCAAGGTGGTTATCATGCAAAAGGTACTGAGCGTATTGGTCAAACCGGATCTGGATCGACTGGTAATGCTGCAGTAACTGAAGAGAACGGTGTATTTGAAGACTCACACCAATCAGCTTTTGCAGAATTGAACATTGGTGACAACATGTCAGTAGGTGTTGAGTTTGCATTCTCAGATATTCAAACTCCAACAAATACTAACGTTCAATTTGATGATCCAACTGTTGCAAACAGTAACGGCGGATCAAGCAATGAAAACACAGTTAAAGCTTCATTTAGCGATTTAACAACAGTTTACATTCAAGCTAGAATGCTTGGTGGCTTATACTCGAAGATCATGTATCATAACGTTAACGTGATATCTGAAGAGACTTTAAATACAGGATCAGCTTACGGTGATCAAGAAATTGAGGGCCTAGGTCTTGGTATGGGTTATCAACATGATTTTGATGATCTTGGCATATTTTTAAGAGCAGAGGTTACTGCATCAGCATTTGAAGATGTTAAAGCAGTTTCTACTACTGATGCTGATAAATCAGTTACTGTTACAGATATGTATGGCGCACAAGGAACAATTAAAATCGGTAAAACGTTTTAATTACATTCCTAACTAAAAATTAAAAGACCAGTTATTTATATAACTGGTCTTTTTTTTTGTGTATTATAATTCTATGAAACTTGGATTTTTAGGAACAGGAAATATATCCTCCGATGTTATCACTGGAATTTGTAAATGCAAATTATCTTTTTCTAAAATTATAATTTCTCCAAGAAACAAAAATAAAGCTAAATTTCTAAAAAAAAATTTTAAAAACAAAATAATAATAGCAAATAGTAATCAGGAAGTAATCAATAAGTCAAATTGGGTTTTTTTAGGAGTACTACCAAATGTTGGTAAAAAAGTTTTACCAAATTTGAATTTTAAAAACAATCAAACAATAGTAAGTTTCATCTCTACCATAAATTATAATCAATTAAAAAAAATAACTAATAAAAAAGCCACTATAGTGAGAGCTATTCCTATGCCTCCTATATCTTTAGGGAAAGGACCGGTAGCTTTATATCCACCAAATAAAAAAGTAAAAAACTTTTTTGATAAAATAGGGACAAGTATTGAAATTAAAAATGAAAAACTTTCAAATAATTTTTGGGCAATATCAGGTACTATGGCATCATTTTATGAATTGCTGAAAGTGTTATCTGACTGGCAAGTTAAAAAAGGCTTAAAAAGATCATATGCTCAAAAATACGTAACATCATTATATTCTGCCTTGGCCCAACTTGCTGAAGTTCACTCATCAAAGAACCTTAAGAAATTTGTTTTGGACTCACAAACTCCAGGAGGACTTAATTGGCAAGGTGTAAACGAATTAAGGAAATCTGGCTATTTTAAATCTTTAGAAAAATCTGTTAATAATATTTTAAAAAGACTAAATAAAGCATAATTCTTATGCAGAATAATTCAGACATTCTCCAAATAAAAAATCTCTCTAAATATTTTGGGGGTTTGGCGGCTGTTTCAAAATGTTCATTAAAAATTAAAAAAGGATCCATTACAGGAATAATTGGACCAAATGGATCTGGAAAAACAACTTTATTTAATTTAATAGCAGGAAATTTAAAAGCATCTGATGGACAAGTTGTATTCAATAATCAAAATATAACAAATGTCCCATCTTATGAACTATTTTCAAAAGGATTGTTAAGAACATTCCAAATAGCCCATGAATTTACCAATTTAACAGTATTAGAAAATTTAATGATGGTTCCAGGTGGTCAATCAGGGGAAAAATTAATGACAGCTTTGCTTAATCCAAGAATTGTAAAAAAGGAAGAAGAACTAATTAGAAATAAAGCATATGAGGTAATTGAATTTCTTAATCTTAAACACTTGGCAAATGAACTTGCTGGCAATCTTTCTGGAGGTCAAAAAAAATTATTAGAGTTAGGTAGAACTATGATGGTTGATGCCAAAATAGTATTGTTAGATGAAGTCGGAGCAGGTGTTAATAGAACACTTCTTAAAGATATAGGAACTGCAATATTGAGACTGAATAAAGAAAAAGGTTATACTTTTTGTATGATAGAGCATGACATGGATTTTATCAGCAGAATGTGTGACCCAGTTATTGTTATGGCTGAAGGATCTGTTTTATTTGAAGGAACCCCTGACGAAGTCAAAAGAAATGAAAAAGTTATTGAAAGTTATTTAGGTAGAGGAAGCAATAATAGAGATGGAAAAAACTGATGGCCTTTTTTGAGGGAAACAATATGACAGCAGGTTATGGCAAGGGACCTGATATAATAACTTCTTGTTCTATTAATGCTAACAGAGGTGAGATAGTTGCAATTTTAGGACCTAATGGTGCGGGCAAATCTACTGCGATGAAGGCAATGTTAGGACTACTAAACTTAAAGTCAGGTTCTATAGTTTTAAATGAAAAAGATATATCAAAATTAACACCTCAAGATAGGGTAAAAGAAGGAATTTCATTTGTTCCTCAAACAAGAAATGTATTTGCAGATTTAACTGTTAGAGAAAATTTAGAAATAGGGGCCTTTTTAAGAGATGACGATGTAAACAGGGTAATTGAAGAAATCTATGAACTATTTCCAGTTTTAAGTGAAAAGAAAATGCAAAAAGTAGGAGAATTATCTGGAGGACAAAGGCAACAAGTAGCACTAGGTAGAGCATTGATGATAAGACCTTCTGTTTTAATGTTAGATGAACCAACAGCAGGTGTTTCTCCTATAGTAATGGATGAATTATTTGATCATATAATTAAAGTAAAAGAAACAAATGTTGCTATTATTATGGTCGAGCAAAACGCAAAACAAGCTCTAAGTATTTCTGATAGAGGTTACGTATTAGTTACTGGTGAAAATAAATTTGAAGGATCTGGAGATGAACTCTTAAATGATCCCGAGGTAAGAAGATCTTTTTTAGGAGCATAGATGGATTTTATAAATGCAATATTGGTACTTTTAAATTTTACAATCATACCTGCATTAACTTATGGATCTCAGCTAGCTTTAGGAGCTATTTTTGTAACTTTAATATATGGAATATTAAGATTTGCAAATTTTGCAACTGGAGACATGATGTCTTTTGGAACAATGTTTGCTGTTCTTCTTACTTATTACTTTCAATCATTAGGAATTAATCTTGGAATTTTTCCAACTGCTTTAATTACAATCCCGTTTGCAACTTTTATGATGATTCTGTATATGCTAACAATAGATAAATTTGTCTTCGAATATTATCGAATAAAAAAAAGCCCCCCAGTTCAACTAGCAATGGTAAGCGTAGGCGTAATGTTTGTAACCCAAGCAATCATAAGAATTATAATTGGACCTACAGATAGAACTTTTATGGATGGAGAAAAATTTATTTTAAAAGCATCAGAATTTAAAGATATGACTGGATTAAGTGAAGGATTAACCATCAAGTCTACTCAAGGTATCACCATCATTGTCACTTTAATTGCTGTATCAATAATGTTCTGGTTTTTAAATAAAACAAAAACTGGAACAAGCATGAGAGCTTATTCAGATAATGAGGACTTAGCATTATTATCTGGAATTGATCCAAAAAAAGTCGTTCTTATAACATGGATAATTGCAGGCATACTCGCAACAATAGGAGGAATTTTATATGGATTAGATAAAAGTTATAGACCATTTGTATATTTTAATAATATGCTTCCTATTTTTGCTGCAGCTATAGTAGGAGGAATTGGAAATCCTTATGGTGCATTTCTAGGAGGATATGTAATTGCTTTTGCTGAAATTTTCTTAACTTATGCTTATAAAAGATTTTTTACCTATATTCTTCCAGAGTCTTTAGAACCAAATTCTATGATACAGCTTTTATCTACAGATTATAAATTTGCCGTCTCATTCTCGATATTGGTAATAGTATTATTGTTTAGACCATCAGGAATATTTAAAGGAAAAACTCTATGAAGCAATATACAAACGTTATAACTGCTTATTTAATTATGTTCACATTAATTATAATTGTAGGGGTTTTTCAATCTTGGTCAATAGCCTTAACTATTTTAAATTATTGTTTGATTTCAGCAGTTATGACTATAGGTGCAAATATACAATGGGGATATGCTGGATTAATAAATTTTGGAATAATGGGCTATACAGCTCTAGGTGGTCTTGCAGTAGTTCTTTTTTCAGTTGCACCAGTCGATGAAGCTTGGAGTGTTGGTGGTTTAAATATGATAATTTGCCTTGTTGTGATAATAGGTATTGTTATAGCAATTAAATATACTTTAAAAAAATTAGTACCATCAAAAAAAAGAAATTATCTAATTGCATCTATAATAATAATTGGAATCTTATTATTAAGAATTATATCTGCTCCTGCTATAGAGGGAATTGAGTCTGTAGAACCAGCTAAAACAGGTTTCTTAGGTGGATTAGGTTTGCCAGTTTTAATTTCATGGATTGGAGGGGCTTTCTTAGCTGCTGGTCTGGCATTTGTAGTTGGCAAAGTAGCGTTAGGTTTGAGAGCTGATTATTTGGCGATAGCTACATTATTAATTGCTGAAATAGTTGTTTCTATAATTAAACATGAAGATTGGTTAGCTAGAGGTGTTAAAAATGTAATTGGTTTAAAAAGACCAGCTCCATATGAGATTGATCTTCAACGTTCTCAATGGTTCATTGATTTTGTAGAAAAATTTCACTCAGGAAAATTAGCCTTAATAAACTCTGCTGCAGAGAAACAAGAAATGCTCAATCAATTAGTTATTAGTGCATCTTCAGTTTATGTAAAATTATGTTTTACAGGTTTATTTATATCTGTAGTAATCATTTTGCTCGTCCTAACACAAAAAGCTCTTTATTCACCTTGGGGAAGAATGATGAGAGCTATAAGGGATAACGAGGAAGCAGCTGGAGCGATGGGAAAGAATGTTGTTAAACAACATTTGCTAATTTTTATTTTAGGTTCAGCTATTGTTGGATTAGCAGGTGCAATGATGGTAACTAATGATGGATTGTTTACCCCAGGTAGTTACAGACCAATGAGATATACTTTTGTAATATGGGTTATGGTAATTGTAGGAGGAACTGGAAATAACTTTGGAGCAATATTAGGTGGTTTTGTTGTTTGGTTTTTGTGGGTTGAAGCGGCACCAATTGCTCTATTTTTTATAAATTTATTTACTTCACATTTACCTGAAACAAATGAAATTAGGGTTCATTTAATTAATAGTGCTTCATATTTCAGATTTTTAATGATTGGTATAGGCCTTTTAATAATAATGCGTTTTAGACCACAAGGGATTTTACCAGAAAAAATTATAAAGAATTAATGTTTTATATACTATTAGGAATTGGATTAGGTTTAATTTTTTATTTATCTGATAAATATTTATTCTAAAAAAAAACCTCAGCGAGATTAATCGCTGAGGTTTTAAATAAAATTAAATTATCTTTGTTTTTTTGTTTTAAATTTACCGCCTTTGATTTCTTTTTCTAAGAAAGAACCAAATGCTTCTCCAACATCTGTAAATTCAACACCAGTTGCACCTTCATAGTTGATAGCTTTTCCTTTAGCTAACAAATCTAAAGCTTTCTTTAATTCACCAGGATATATTTTTTTACCTGGTGCATTAGCTACTGACATAACATTTTGTTGTACTGTAGCTCTGTCAGCTTTTCCGCCTGCTTGCATAGCAAGAGTGATTAAAGCAGCAGCATCATACGATTCACCCGTGTAAGGACCTGATGAGTCGATACCAGCACCACTTGCAACTTTAGCAAAAACACCAGCACCTTTTCCTGTTGATCCAGGTAATGAACCAAATGATTTATTTAAAGCTTTACCAAATTTATCTGTTAATGAATCTCCGATCATACCATCTGATAAAATAAATACATCAAATGATCCAGCATCTAATGATCCTTGGATTATTTGTGCTCCAGCTTGATCAAGATATCCTAAAACTGCAACAGCATCACCACCAGCAGAAGCTAATGTTGCTACTTCAGCAGAATAGTCACCTTTACCTTCTTCGTGAGCAAGAACTGTTGTAACTTTTAAGCCATGAGCTTTAACAGCTGCTTCATAAACATCCGCTAAACCTTTACCATAGTCGTTATTAGTATATGTAATTGCAACACTTTTTACTTTTCTATCTTTAGTTATATCAGCCAATATTGCACCACCTCTTGCATCTGAAGGAGCAGTTCTAAAAAAATAACCATTATCATTTAGATCTGTTAATCCAGGAGAAGTCGCAGAAGGAGATATCATTACTACACCATTAGGAACAGCAACATTAGTTGCTATAGCACCTGTAACACCAGAACAGTCTGCACCCATGATAGCTACTACACCGCCATCAATTAAACCT
This sequence comes from uncultured Pelagibacteraceae bacterium, assembly GCA_902570905.1. Lineage (GTDB taxonomy): Bacteria > Pseudomonadota > Alphaproteobacteria > Pelagibacterales > Pelagibacteraceae > Pelagibacter. Next base: position 46,052 of record CACFZX010000004.1, on the reverse strand, counting down.
TGAGCTGCAGTTGTTGCAGCTGCTGAGTCAACACATGTTGAGTCTGCTCTTTCTACAGATATTTTTTTTCCACCAAGTAATGAACCTGAGTCTGAAGCTTCTTTAAAAGCTAGTTCAGCTGACGCAGCCATTGCGGGTGTAAGTGATTCAATCGGACCAGTGAAACCTAAAATAATACCCATTTTAATTCCATGTCCATCTGCATAAGAATTTGACACCATTGAAGATGCAAATAAAAATGCAGCAATTATTAATTTTCTCATATTTTCCCTTTAATTGTTAACAATTTATAAAAATAAAATTAAATATGATCCTAAAATAATATCAATAGGTAAATTTATTCACTTTTCTGGAGAAAAATCACTGAACTTATTACTATAATAGCACCAATAAGGAATAAAATTGTAGGAACTTCGCCAAATACAATAAATGTTAGAACTATTCCAAAGATTGGAAAAAGGGAATAGTAGGGAAAAATTTGTCCAATAGTATAAAATTTATAAAGATAAAACATCGACATATGTGCAAATAAAGAAACAATTACCGCTTGATAAAAAATTAATGACCAAGATTCAATATTAATATTTTGAATGTTATTAATAGTATTTCCTTCAATCAAAAAAGAAATTAACATCAAAATAAAAAATCCAAATAAACCTGTAGATGCATTTATCAAATAAATATTCAATTTTCTTAAATCTCTAGAATAAACTTGAGCCATAGCAAAAAAAAGTGCCATTAAAGCTGCAAAGAATAATCCTAATAAATTATTTTTTAAATCAGGATCAAAAAAAACAATTACAATTCCAATAAATGCCGTAAATACAAATAACCATTTTTTTTTACTTATATTTTCTTTCAACATTATTGCACTTGCCAAAACTCCAAAGGGTATTGCTAATTGTGATCCAATAATAATTGGGGAAATAAAATTTGAATACTTTAGAGATAAATTCATAAAAACATAAACCATTACTCCCATAGATACTGAAAATAAAACTAAAGATTTAAAGTATTTTTTCTCTGGGATTTTAAACTTCCAAAAAGGAAGTAATAAAATTAGCACTATTCCCATTCTTAATGAAGCCATTAATATTGGTGGAACTGAATTATTTAACGCTAATTTTGCAATTGGAAAAGCACTACCATGTGTAGCCATTATAAACAGTAGAATTATTATATGCTTTATAGGCACTATCGCATTGAGAAAGGATCTAACGTCGGTTCATCGGACGTGTAATACCAAGTTGTTTTTACTCTTGTGTAATCTTTTATAGATTCTATTCCAGCTTCTTTACCATATCCACTATCTTTCATACCACCAAATGGAGCAGATGGAGAAATTAATCTATAAGTATTTACAAAAGTTATTCCTGCTCTAATTGATTTAGAAACCCTCATACCTCTTGCAAAATCACTAGTATAAACCCCTGAGGAAAGACCATATTGATTATCATTCATTTTATTAATTACCTCATCTTCTTTTTCAAATTGCATAACAGATAAAATTGGACCAAATAATTCATTTTCTGCTGTTGGTAAATTATGATTATCGCACTCAATAATTGTTGGAGGAAAATAATAGCCTTCATTTGAAAAAGAATGTCTTTTACCACCACATTTAATTTTTCCTCCTTGTTCTACTGTAAGTTTGATATTCTTTTCAATTATTTCTAGTTGTTTAAAATTACTTATTGGACCCATTTCACTTTTTGGATCCATTGGTGCTCCTATTTTAATTTTTTCAGCTCTCTTTACTAGTTTATCTAAAAATTCATCATAAATTCCTTTTTGCAAATATAATCTTGAACCAGCAATACAACTTTGCCCACTTGCTCCAAAAATCCCTGCGGTAATTCCATTAATTGCATTTTCTTTATTAGCATCATCAAATACAGCTACTGGACTTTTTCCTCCAAGTTCTAAACTTACTTCAGATAAGTTTTCAGCAGAATTTCTTATTATTTGTCGAGCTGTTTCCGGTCCACCTGTAAAAGCAATTTTTTCAACTAGGTTATGTGTTGTTAAAGCTTTTCCACAAGGATCACCAAAACCAGTAATAACATTTAGAACACCCTTTGGTATTCCAGTTTCTTCAACTAATTTTGCAAACTCAAATAATACAGCAGGGGCCAGTTCAGATGATTTAATAACAACGGTATTTCCCATTGCTAGAGCAGGTGCAAGTTTAGTAACTGTTAATAACATCTGCGAGTTCCAAGGAATAATCGCAGCTATAACACCTATAGGAACTCTAGTAGTTATTGCTTGAATATTTGGCTTATCTATAGGTAAAACTGTACCTTCAACTTTATCTGCCATTCCTGCGTAATAGTCATAATATTCCGCAATATAGTTTGCTTGTTTTTTAGTTTCTCTAAATAATTTTCCAGTATCAATTGTTTCAATTTCTCCAAGTAACTCAGCGTTCTTTCTAAGTTTGTCTGCTATTGCTCTTAAATATTTACCTCTTTCTCTTGGAAGCAACTTTGGCCATTCTCCTTCAAATGCTTTTTGTGCTGCTTTAACTGCTCTATCAACATCATTTGCACTTGCCTCAGGAACCACTGCCCACGGTTTATTATTTTCTGGATTTAAAGTTTCAAAAGTTTTCTTAGTATCAGAGTCTACCCATTCCCCATCTATGTACATTTTATATTGTTTAAGCTTATTCATTTTTTATATGTTCCTTAATAGCGTTATTTACATCATCTGCACACTCAATACTACAGAGATGTTTTCCATTACCTACTACTTTAACTTTAGAATTAGCGATTTTTTTACTTAAATTTTTAGACATTTCAGGAGTTGACCCAATATCATTTTCTCCAGTCATAATTAATGTTTTGGCTTTTATATTTTCAAATATTTCATTATCTTGGTGAGTAACGAAAAGTTTATAAACTTTTAAGAAATTTTCCATATTATTTTCCTCTAACATAGAACAAATTTTTTTATAAATATTTGGATTTTTATTTATATAATCATCTGTAAACCATCTCTTGAGAGCCTGTTTTGATAAAGATCTACTTTTTTTTGATAATTCAAATCTATCATTTACTATTTGTTGTTGTTCATTGCTCCTTTGAAAAACTGAGCAAAGTAAAGTTAAAGACTCTAATCTATCATTATATTTGCAGGCAAAATTTCTTGCTATTAGTGAGCCAATTGAAAAACCAACTAAATGTATTTTTTCAAATTTTAATTCATCGATCAAACATAGTAATTGTTTGGAAAAATCGTCAAAACTTACTTGTGATTTTGTTAACGGTGTATTTCCGTGGCCCAAAATATCATACACTAATACAGTATTGTTAAATGAGTTAATTTGCGGCTCCCAAATTTTGTGATTAAGTCCTACACCGTGAATTAAAACTAATGGTATATTTACTTTTTTATTTAGAATATAAAAAGTATCCTTTGAATCTTTAGCATTGATCATTTAATTACTTAGTTTCGATACCCATTTCTTTCATGTCCTGGTACCTGTCACCTGTCCTTGCATGAGCTCTTCCACTAGAAGATCCACCAATAGCAATTACTATTTCATTATCAAATGGAGCATCATGAATAGTAAATTCATGTGTTAGATAATAAGGCCTTAAACCAGAATCTGTTTTATGCATCATTGGTATAGAAATTTTCGATCCTGCAGGTCCTCTTGTATTAGTAAAACTTAAATAAGATGTTCCACCCACCGCATCTCTAAACTTATTTCCAAACCTTAAAGTATGAATAAATGCAGACGCATGTTCAATCTCTCCATTTAAACCAACAATTCCCGCTTTACCATAAGCTAGAATTTTTTCTGGTGAACCAATTTCTTTTATTAATTCAGGAACTAAAATATCACCGAGTTTTGGAGCTAAATCTAAAATTGTAGGTTTAAGATCTTGAACAAATCCTTGACCATCCCAGGGATTTTTAAAAACAGCCGCTACAGAAACTAACAGGACAGGTTCTTTTGCTTCTTTTCCACCTTCAATAAATGTTTTATCAATAAATTTTGTAAACTTTCTTAATTCTAATTTCATTTTTTTGATCTATGTTTAAAACTATCTCTTCTAAAACTGTATAGTGCTTTTGGATCTACATCAACATCAATGACTACAGGCTTATTTATTTTTAAAGCTTCTCTAACGGCTTGGTTTATTTCTGAAACTTTTTTAACCTTAAAACCTTTAGCACCATAGAGCTCCGCAACTTTATCAAAAGGCGGACTACTAATATCAGCACCTAAGTATCTTTTTCCATAAAAATCTTTTTGATAAGCTTTTTCAGCTCCCCAACTTTTATTGTTCAATACTATAGTTATTGTATTTATTTTATATTCAACAGCTGTACTCAATTCTGAGATTGTCATTCCAAAACCCCCATCTCCCATAAGGCTAATTACTTTTTTGTCAGGTTTTGCAATTTTTACACCTAAACCACATGCAAAAGAAAAACCAACTAAACCAAAGTCTAAAGGAGTAAACAAAGATGGAGGATCGTAATATTCAAGAGCATCTGTTGCTTGTAAACAAAGTGTACCTGCATCTAAAGTAATTGCAGAGTTTTTAGGAAGCACTTGTCTTAATTGTTTAAATAAGCTTTTGGGTTGAATAGGAAAATTTTTCTGTACAAATTTATCTCTGCTAAGCAAAAAATTTTTTCTTTCATTTAAATAGTTATTGGTCCATTTTTGTATATCAAAAGTAATATTTTGTTTTTTAATTTCTTTACACAATTGTTCAGCTATTGTTGCTGCATCTCCATAAATTCCTACTGCTACAGGAAAGTATCTTCCTATCATTCTCTTTTCTAATTCAATTTGTATGATCTTTGCTTTTTTATTTATGTTTTCATAAGAATAAAAAGTTGAATTAAATCCAAGTCTTGTTCCAAGAGCAATTATGACACTCGCCTCTTTAACTAATTTGGATGCAACCAAATTACCCCTTGGACCCATTTGACCAGCATTTAGTTTATGATTAAATGGTATAGCATCTCCGTGACCAGCGGCGGTTACAATTGGAACATTTAATAGTTCTGCCAATTTAACCACATTTTTATATTTTGATGAATATTTAATTCCTCCTCCAGCAATAATAACAGTCTTGCTTGAATTGTTGATAATTTGTACAGCTTTTTTTATAAAATTAGATTTTGCTTTAGTTGAGTTTTGATTATCAAAAGATTGGATTTTTTCGTTTATTTTAAAATTTTCTTTTTTCGCTAAAATATTTCTTGGTAAATTAATACATACAGGGCCTCTTCTGGGTGACATTGCCAAGTTAAAAGCATCACTAAAAATTTTTGGAATTTTTTTAGTATTTTTTACCGTCCAAGTTTTTTTTGTTACTGGTTTAAACAAAGATTGTTGGTCAAGACCTTGAAATGCATCCTCCATTTTATCTTTTGTTGAATAAGATCCTGCAATTGAAACAACAGGAGAAAAAGCAGCTTTTGCTTGCGCAAGTCCAGTAACTAAATTTGTAGCACCAGGACCATTTTGTCCAGCAAGTATTATACCTGGTTGATTAGATGCTCTAGCATATCCGTCAGCCATATGTGTTCCAGTTCTTTCATCGCGAACACCAATAAACTTTATATTTTTTTCGTGATAAAGAGCATCAAACATTTCCATTGTTGCAGACCCAATTAAACCAAAAACATGTTTGACTTTTTCTTTTTTTAAAGACTTAATTGCTGCTTGGCCGCCAGTCAGATTTTTTGACTTGATCACGAAACTTTTTTAACTTCAGTATTTAAATCGTCTTTGAAATGCGGCATTACTTTTTCTGTAAACATTTTTATACTTTTCATACAGTCTTCATGTTTAATACCTGGAAAATTAGACCATACTTGCAAGTTTTGTAAATTTAATTCTGATTTTAGTTCATGAATTTTCTCTATTACATACTCAGGTGTTCCAAATAGCATATTGCGTTTATGTAGGAAGTCGTAGCTTAAAAGATCTAACTTTCCTTTAGTAACAGGTAGTTCTTCACCCGGATCCATGTGGTTTCCAAGTCCTCTCCAATGACAAACCCATCTCATATAATTAACCATATGTTCGCCAGCTTTTTCTTTTGCCTCCTCCATTGTATCTGCGACAAACATATCTCTAACTAGCGAAATACCTTCGCCCATCGGAACATTTCTTTTTTCCGCTTCAGATTTTGCATTTTTAAAAGCTTCAAATTTAATTTTTAGAGCCTTAACAGTAGGGATCCACATAATAATATTTAATCCTTGTGCTGCTGCCCATTCAATAGATCTTATTCCATCAACTACCTGATGAATAGCTGGGTAAGGTTTTTGATAAGGTTTTGGAAGTACACTTATATTTTCCATAACATTTGTTTCAAGATTAACCAAATCTTTATTTGGTGGACTCATATCATGCTGCCAAACATAATCTGGTGCAGGATAAGTGTAAAATTCACCTTTATGATTAAAAAATTTTTCTTTCCAAGCTTTTTTTAAGATTGTAAGAGTTTCCTCAAATAACCTAAAGTTTTTTGCTTGGTCTTTCATATCAGCTTCTTTATTTAAATTAATTGCTTCTCTTCCGTAAATTCCTCTTCCTATTCCGATTTCAACTCTACCTTTTGATAACTGATCAAGAAGAGCAATATCTTCAGCCATTCTAATTGGATTGTGAAAAGTAATTACATTACATGCTTGACCAATTCTAATTTTTTTAGTTCTAGCGGCAGCATCAACTCCCATCATCAATGGGTTCGTAAGTGACTCCATTCCTTCATGGTTAAAGTGATGTTCTGTATACCATATTGAATTCCAATTATTTTGGTCACAATATTCTGTAATTTCTCTAGTTTCGTCTAAAAGTTTATCGTAGGGCTTATGGGTCCAATTTGTGGTGTTACAAAAATATCCAAACTTCATAAAGTCTCCTTTAAATATTCATTTAAAGACGACCGATCCCGCTTTCGTAAAACATTGAAGTCTAAACGACGAGTTATGTATCGCTTTATGAATCTATATTATTATTCTTATCGTTGATATTCAATAAATTTTTTTAGGGAGTTATTGAGAAATTTTTCATAAATCTCAGCATTATCTTGTTTACTATTTTTATTAGTTAATAAGTCCTTATTCATTTTAAAGTCAAATGATGGTTCAAAAAAGAAAGGGACGGACATCCTTTCTTTTCTATTCCATAAAACTCTATGATTTGTAGCTTTAAATTTATTTTTACTTAAAAACTCTAATGCTCTACCTGTATTTACAACTAGAGCATTTTTATTAAATGGAACATTATACCATTTCTTATTTTTTCTATTTTGGACTTGCAGTCCTCCTCTTTTATCTTGATATAAAACTGTGAAAATTCCACTATCAACATGGGTTTCGCAACCAAGGGCCACACCATCCTGTTTGGATATTTCAATAGGTTTGCTTTGATTTGAATAATAATTAAATCTCAAAGTGCTTAAGGTTTTAAGTCTTGAAAAAACCACTCTAGATAAAGATGGATCTTTTTTATAAATTTTAATTATACATTTAAACAAAATCTCACTTAAATTATAAACTTTATCAAAATAATCAGACAAAATTACAATATCCTTTTTATTGAAAGATTTTTTTAGATCAATGTACTCTATGTACTGATTTTTTATCTTATTAGAAAAATTTTTTGTTACTCTTAAATCCCCAATATCAAGCCCCTCTTTGCCATTAACATCATTTGGAAAATAACCTCTGTAAACATTTTTATTATTTTTGTTCCATTTTTTTGGAGCTAATTTAGTTTTATTTTTATATGTTGATTTAAAAAAATTATTTCCAACTCTACATAAATTTTTAATTTTTTTTATACTTATTCCATGTCCTGTTATTTGAAAAAAACCTATATTTATACAAGCTACTTCTATTTGTTTAATAATATTATTTACTTTTTTAGAGTTTAAATTTTTTTTAATTAAAGGTGAAATATTTATTGTAGGAATAAATCTATTTTTTGTCATCTTCTCACCGGTGTTTCAGTTGCAATATATTGGTCTTTAATTTTTTCTCTAAGGTAAATATACAATCCTGCACTTATAATAAAACTTACTCCTAACAATGTCCTGGATGAAGGAATTTCATTAAATAAAAAATAACCAGGTATCATAGACATTATAATCAAAGAGTATTCAAAAAGTGATACCACAGACGGTGAAGCAATTATGTACGCTGAAAAAATACAAACAAAAGCAATTGATGCTGCAAAACCAAAAAATAATAAAAACTTCCATGTATACTCAAATTCTGTAAACCATTCTCTAAATATAAATTGTATCGAAGGATTTAAATTTGAGTTGTAGTATTGGCCTTCACCCATGAATAGAAAAATAATTATACATAATAAAATTGCGATTAAATAAAAATAAAACATTTGAGTATAAATATTATCTTTATCAGATGTATATTTTGTAATTGTCATTGAAGCTGCATAAAAAAATGCAGAAACTACAGGTAATAAACTTTTATAATCAAAATCTGAAAAATTCGGATTTAAAACTATTAATACACCGGTAAAACCAAATGCAATAGCAGACCATCTCCTTATTCCAACAAATTCTTTTAAAAAGAATGTTGCAAACATAGAAACAAAAAACGGACAAGAAAAAAATAAAGCATTAGCTGTTGCTAATGGCATATAAGTCAAAGAAATAAAAAATGCTGAAAAAGCGATAAAATGAAAAAGAACTCTAAAAATTGTCAGGTAAGGATAATTTGTTTTTAAATTAACATTAATTTTTCTAAATTTTAAATATCCAAACAGTAAAAATGCAGCAACCACATATCTACTTAAAAAAATTTCATATAATGATGATTTCTCAAATATAAATTTAATAAGAGAATCTTGCATTGCAAACATAGTCATTGCAAGAATTGTGAGAATAATACCTTTTGATGTCTTATCAAGAACCATTGAGCACCTATATCAAAAAAAATTTAAACTTAATATTTAAATTATTTCTTTAATTTTGATGTAAATTTAAGATCAGAGGTAAATTTTGATTTATTTGTGCTGATAAAATTATCCATTAGTTTCAATTTATCTTTATCGAATTCTGCAACACGTCTTTCTTTTAGATCAACGTATAGAGATATCATTTCTATAGTCGCTGATAGTTTTTGGGTACTTTTTTCAATCATTTCAAGCTTATAATGAAGTCTTTTCTTGTCATGATTGAAATGAGTTAAGAAAACATCTACGTCTTCGTTTTCCTTAACTTCATTATTGTAAGTAGTGTGGGTTTCAACAACCATTGTACTTTTATAAGTTTTTTTAGCTGAAGTTTCACCCATCTCAAATTTTTCTAGCATCACTTCCCAAGCTTTATCAAAAATTAAAACATAATATGCCATGTTTAGGTGATTATTGTAGTCTACCCAATCTTTAGTAATTTTATAAGTTTTAAGAAACTCTGGCATTTTTATATAATTTTTACATTATAATTTTTTTCTAAGAAATCAATTAAGATGATTTTGGGAATTAGTTTTTATGTGGCAACTTGTACCATTTTTGATTGTTGTAAATAAAAAAAAAATTACTAAATAAACATCATGAAATCATTGAAACTATTCCTCTCTATAATATTCACAATTGTGGTCACAAATGTATCAGCAGCAGATGTAACATTAGAAATGTTAAACAAGCTGGGTAAAGAAACAATGGTTTTTTCTGAAAAAGTGGTAAAAATAAATGTTGGGGATACAGTGTTTTGGAAAGCTACTGATAAAGGTCACAATGTCGAATTTATTAAAGGTGGAACACCAGAAGGTGTTGAGAAGTTTAAATCAAAATATAATGTTGATACAGAATATAAATTCACAATTCCAGGTATATATGCTTATTGGTGCACACCTCATAAAGGTATGGGAATGATTGGTTTTGTTGTTGTTGGTGACGATAAATCTAATTTAGATGCAATAAAAGCTATAAGATTTATGGGCAAATCTAAAAAAATTGCTCCAGAATTAATTAATTCACTATAAAGATTTTTGTAGTTCTTTGTCAGTAATATAGCCTTTTATATTTCCTTTTTTATCTACTACTTCAACTATAACATTTCTACCCACTACATTAGGTAAAAACTCCTCTAAAAAATCATCCTCATTAACTTTAATTTTATTGGACCCATTCGGCTTAAATTCATTTGCTGGTATCATTATAATTTTCGCTTTTAGAACTTTTGCTCGATTAACATCTTTTACAAATGCTTTAACGTATTCATCGGCGGGATTCATTACTATATCTTCTGGTGTCCCCACCTGAACAAGTTTGCCAGCATTTAATATCCCAATATGATCACCCAATCTTAAGGATTCATCTAAATCATGTGTAATAAAAACTATTGTTTTTTTTAACTCAGCTTGAAGATCAAGTAATTGTTTTTGCATATCACTTCTTATTAATGGGTCCAGAGCACTGAAAGCTTCGTCCATTAACATGATATCAGTGTTTGTCGCTAAAGCCCTTGCTAATCCAACTCTTTGTTGCATACCCCCAGATAATTGACTTGGGTATTGATGTTCAAATCCACTTAAACCAACAGACTCTATCTTTTCCATTGATACTTTTACTCTATCCTCATCTTTTATACCTTGCATTTCAAGACCATAACCAACATTTTGGAGAACAGTTTTGTGTGGAAATAATCCAAATCTCTGAAATACCATACTCATTTTATGTCGTCTAAATTCAATTAATTTTTCTTGGTTAAGAGATAAAACATTAGTTCCCTCAACTAGTATTTCACCTTCTGTTGGGTCAATTAATCTATTTAAATGTCTAATTAATGTTGATTTACCTGAACCTGAAAGACCCATACAGACGAATGTTTCACCTTCTTCAATCTTTAAAGAAACATTATCTAAACCAACTGTATGACCTGTCTTTTCAAGAATATCCTCTTTGCTAGCTCCATCTTTTACCATTGGGATAATAGATTTTGGATTGTTACCAAAAATTTTGTAGACGTTATTTATTTCAATCTTTGACATTTTTTAATGTATTTCTAGCAGCAGAACCAAACTCATGCAAAACTTTTAACTTTTTAATTCAACTATAAATTGAATTGATATATAGTTTCTTTTATATAAGGATAAGTATAAATTTTTTTTTTTAATAAAGGCCTAAATGTCAAAAAATAATTTAAATGTAAGACAAGAACTTGCAGCACTTTATAGAATACTAGACATATACGGTATGACCGATTTGGCCAATCAATGTGCGGCTGCAAGATCTTCAGAAAATAAAAATACTTTTTTAGTTCATCAATATGGAATGTTCTATGATGAAATTACAGCTTCATCTTTAATAGAAGTAGATAATAACGGCAAACCGTTAGATCCTAAAAGTCCTTGGTTAAATGATGGATGTTTAAATTTATGCAAATGGATTTTTAATACTAGAGAGGATGTTAATTATTATGTTCATGGTCATAGCGAGAATGTTATGGCTGTTGGAGGCACTGAAGAGGGGCTTCAATATTTTTCACAAGCCGCAGTTTATCTAAGCCATCTAATTGAATATATAGATTATGATTTTACAGAAGATGATGATTATGGTGAAAAATTTAAAAATATTATAAAAAAAAAGGATATTCTTATCACACGCAATCATGGATATTATACGCTTGGAAAAACGGCAGCGGAAGCTTTTTTTAGAGCCTACTATTTGGAGCAAGCTTGTTCAGTCCAAGTTAAAAATTTATCTATGAATCTTACTCCAAGACCTATTGATAAACAAAAAGCTGAATATTATTGGCAACATATGTCAAAATCTAATGATTATAATTATGATGGAAAAACGGAGTGGGCTGCTTTATTAAGAAGACTAGATAGAGAAAACGCAAATTATAAATTATAAATTTTATGCAAGAAAATTATTCAATTAAAAATATCAAAAAAAATACTTCCTATCTTGAGGTAGAGTGGAATGATGGTCAAAAAAGTAAATTTAATTATTTATGGTTAAGAGATAATTGTCCATCAGCCCATGACAAAGATACAAGACATAGAATGTTTAATATTTTAAAGGTATCTACTGATATAAATGCAAAAAAATATAATATTAACGAACAAGGAAAGCTAGAGATAGAGTGGAGTGAGGGCGAACACATAAGTTATTATGATTTAAAATGGTTAAGAGAAAACTGTTATACAATTAAAAATAAAAAAAGATATTCTTCACCTTATAAATTATGGGACTCTTCGTTACAAAAAAATTTAGATTTGATACAAATAGATCATGATGAAATTTTAAATTCTGAAAACGGATTAATAAAATGGCTTGAACTTCTTCATTATCAAGGAATAGCAATTGTTAAAAATGCACCTTCAGCTAATAAATCTGCTCTTCCATTATTGAATAGAATAAGTCATACGCGTGAGACTTTTTTTAAGACACCTTTTGAGGTTATTAATGTACCAAAGCCAAATAATTCTGCATATACAGCTCACGCTTTAAGAAACCATATGGATTTACCTTGGTTTGAAAATCCTCCAGGTTATCAATTCCTTCATTGTCTAATAAATGAAGCAGAAGGAGGAAACTCTTCAGCAGTAGATGCATTTGCCGTAGCCGATTATTTAAGAAATAATGAAAAAGAAATTTTTGAAATTTTAGTTAACACTCCTCTAAGGTTTAGAGATAAAGACTATACTCAAGTAGCCCACAGAAGTTTCTATGCCCCAGCAATAACATTGACAAAAGATGGAGATTATAATGACATAAGATTTAGTGTAGCTACTATGGATGCATTGGATTGTCATCCTGATATTATGGAAAAGGTTTATAAAGCACACCATAGATTTGGAAATTTGCTACATGACGACAAGTTTCAAATTAAATTTAAATTAGAAAAAGGTGATATATTTTCGTTTAATAATAGAAGGCTTTTGCATGGTAGAACTGCATACAATCCGAATTCAGGTCACAGACATTTACAAGGATATTATATGGATAGAGATGAAATTATTGGAAGGTTAAATTTTTTAAAAAAATAATTACTTCCTCCCTGTTACAGTTTTAACTTCAAGATATTCTTCTAAACCCCAAACACCACCCTCTCTTCCATTTCCTGATTGTCTATATCCACCAAAAGGTGTTCCAGGGTCAGCACTGTTTCCATTAATATAAACGCAACCAGACCTTAATTTTTTTGAAACTCTTTTGGCTTTTTCTATATCACTTGTTTGAAGATAATTACCAAGACCATATGATGTATCATTTACAATATTGATTGCCTCATCTTCTGCTTCAAAAGGTATTATAGAAAGAACAGGTCCAAAAATTTCCTCTGAAGCTATTTTCATGTCATTTGTTACATCGGTAAATATTGTTGGCTTAATAAAATATCCATTTTTTAGATGCTCAGGCTTTTCGGGTCCACCCGCAGCCAAAGTTGCCCCTTCTTCAATTCCGTTTTTAATTAAATTGATAATTTTATCGTATTGCACTTTTGAAACTACAGGACCAATATGTCCACCTTTTTTAGATGCTAAATCTACTCTTATTTTATTAGCTTCATCAATAGCCTCTTTAACTGACCTCTCGTAAATTGATTTTTGTACTAGCATCCTGGTTGGAGCATCACATGATTGGCCAGAATTACTCATTACATTTCTAATTCCATCCCGAACAGCTTCAGGGTAAGCGTCTTCAAAAACTATATTTCCACCTTTACCACCAAGCTCTAAACACACTCTTTTAATTGTGTCAGCAGCATTTTTTGAAATTAGCTTTCCTGCTCTTGTGGATCCTGTAAATGATATCATATCGATATTTTTATGAGATGAAAAATATGTTCCAACGCCTTTTCCATCCCCGTTTACTAAATTAAAAACTCCTTTTGGAAAACCCGCTTCATGAATCATATCTGCAAAAATCATTCCTGATAATGGAGCAATCTCTGATGGTTTTAAAATCATTGTACACCCTGTTGCAAGAGCAGGAACAACTTTTAGAGCAATTTGATTTATTGGCCAATTCCATGGAGTAATTAATCCACACACACCAATCGGTTCATAGCAAATATAATTATTTGAATTTGAGTCAAATTGCTTTTCGAATTTGTATTCTTTTAATCTTAAAATAAAATCTTCCAAATGAGCTTGCCCAGAGCTTGTTTGAACTTCAGAAGCCCAGTCTATAGGAGCGCCCATTTCATCAGAAATAGCTTTTGACATTTCATCAAATCTTCTTTTATAAATTTCTAAAAGTTTTTCTAATAAATTTATTCTTTGTTCCTTTGTTGTATTTTTCCATTTTTCAAAGGCAATTTTCGCAGCATCAACTGCTTTATCTACATCCTCTTTTGCTCCCAAAGAAATTACAGCAAACGAATCTTCATTCGATGGATTTATTACATTGAAATCATTTGGTTTGTATGGAGATATCCATTCTCCATTAATATAAAATTTTCTTTTATCTAGCATTAAATTTCATTTCCTTTTTCTTCAGGCTCGGTATCAATTAGTTCCTCTGGAAATCCATTCTCTCTAAAGTTTATATTATATTTATCTTCTAATCTTTTGACTACCATTGAGGACCAAGCTCTAGATCCAAACTTTTCTTTAGCATCTTTGAAAATATTTAAAACGAAAGGAGCGATTTCAAGTTCAATATCTTCATCTTTTGAAAGTTTATTAAATAGAGACATATCTTTTTCTACAAGATCCATAGTAAAGTTTATATTGTAAGAACCATTTAGTATCACTTGGCTCTCTGTCTCATGTACAAATGAATTTCCTGATGAAATTTTAATTCCATCATAAGTTTTCTTTAAATCTAAATTATTTTTTTTAGCAATAGTCCACGCCTCTCCCAAAGCAGCTAAATTAACAGATGCTAAATAATTTGTGATTACTTTAAGTATAGATGCAGAACCTAATTCTCCTACATGAAGTATTTTTTTACCCATACAGGTTAAAATTGGAAGAACCATTTCAAATGCAGTTCTTTCTCCACCAACAAATATTGCTATATTTCCAGTGGCAGCTCTATGGCACCCTCCGCTCACAGGAGCTTCAAGTGGGGTAGCACCTTTTTCTTTAACTAATTTACCAAATTTAATTATATCTTTTTGATCAGTTGTACTCATTTCAATCCAAATTTTACCTTTAGAAATATTTTTTAATATTCCGTTTTCACTTAACATTACATCAGAACAGATTTTTGGAGAGGGCAAACAAGTAATAACTACATCAACTTCTTTTACAATCTCACTTATAGAATTTTTAATTTTTATGCCTTTTGATTTAAATTTATCAGTTACATTTTTGTCTAAATCATAAACAGTTAAATCGAACTTATTTCTAAACAAACTCCCTGCAAGCTTTCCACCTACATTACCAAGTCCTATAAATCCAATTTTCATTAAGTCCTTCGTTAAATAATTAAATAAATATCATTAATATTAAATTAAATTTGAGTGATAGGATAGGTAGATTTATTCTGCCTCAAGAATATCTAGGGCTTGAAACAGAGTTTCTAATGCTTCGTAGTGTTTTTTATCATCAGGCGCTTCCTCAACTTCCTGATGCATTGCCCAGCCCTTTTCAATTAATGCTTTGGCTTCATCAATTTTTTCTTGAGGTAATTTACTATTTTGAACCATTTCCAATAACTCAGGATATAAAACCGGACAACTGTTTGATTGAGCCTGCGATGAAGCAAAAAAAGTTAAAATAAACACTAAAGCTATTTTTTTAAACATATGAGAAATTTAATTAAGTTTATAAAATTGTCAACAATTGTATTAAAAATATATTCATTTATTATTCTTTGTTGTAAGATATTTAATGAATTCTATAAAAGTAGAACCTAAATACAATTCTAACATTAATCCAAGAATAGGTTTAATTGCATTAGCTAGTGATTTTATAATTGAAAAAGATTTTCTCAGAATTTTAAAAAACCAGAATATTGATTTTTTCGTTAATCGAATAGAAATATATAATCCATTAACTAGTGAAAATTTAATTAAAATGTCAGAAAAAATTACCGATGTTACCAAAGACATCCTCCCTAACCAAAAAATAGATTGTGTAGTTTATGGTTGTACATCAGGAACTATTGCTGCTGGTTATAAAGCAATTGAAAAGAAAATTCATCTAGCTAAGCCAGAAGCAAAAGTTAGTACACCAAGCACAGCTGCAATTAAAGCTTTAAAAAAATTAAAAATTAAAAAAATTGCAGTTTTTACCCCTTATGCAAAAGATTTAAATAATGAAGTAATAGAATTTTTTAAAAAAGAAAATTTCAACATCACATCAAATTCATATTTTGATATAAAAAATGATACAGATATTGGAAAAGTTGATCCAGAACATTTGTATGAAGTATTGTCCCAAATGAATTTGAAAGAAGCAGATGCACTGTTTGTTTCTTGTACCGCTCTTCCTGTTTTGCAAATAATAGATAGACTTGAAAAAAAATTCAATAAACCCGTCTTATCAAGTAACCAAGCTTTAATTTGGGATACTTTAGAAAAGATTGGCAAAAATACTTCTATAAATGGTTTTGGCAAATTATTTTTAATAAATTAATTATGTTATTTTCTAAAGATGAATATAAGCAAAGATTAAAAAAAGTTCAGGCTTCGATGCAGGAGAAAGGCATTGAATTATTGATTTCTCAAGATACAAATAATATGAACTATCTAACAGGATATGACGCATGGTCATTTTATTATGCTCAATGTGTAATAGTTCATGTGAATTCAGACGAACCACTTTGTTTTGTTAGAGCACAAGATGCTGGGGGAGCATTTATTAAAACTTATTTAAAAAAAGAAAATATTATTATTTACGATGAAAAATATATCCATGTATGGCCAATTCATCCATACGATAGATTAGTAGACCTTATAAAGGAAAGAAAATGGGATAATCTTTCTATAGGTGTTGAAATGGATAGTCACTATTACACAGCATATTGTCATCAAAAACTTCTTAATGGATTGCCAAATGCTAAAATAAAAGACTCTGAGAGGCTTGTTAATTGGGTTAGGCTCGTAAAATCTGATGCAGAAATTGAACTAATGAATATTGCATCACAAATAACAGTGCTAGGTATGAAGACTGCATTTGAAGTTATAAAACCTGGAGTTAGACAATGTGATGCTGTAGCTAAAATTTATTCTACTTTAATTAGTGGAACCAAAGATCATGGTGGAGATTATTCATCTATTGTTCCCTTGTTACCAACAGGAAAAGGAACTTCAGCATCGCATTTAACTTGGTCAGATGATGAATTTGTTCAAGGTGAAGCATCCATTATAGAAATATCAGGTGTTTATAAAAAATATCATTGCCCTATGGCACGAACTGTGCTTTTAGGTAAACCGGATCAAAAAAAGATTGATACTATGAAAAAAACTAGGGAAGCTTTAGAAGCTGGTATAGATGCTACAAAGCCTGGAAACACAGCTGATGATGTAGCTCAAGCATTTTGGAAAGTATTAGATAAATATGGAATTGAAAAAAAATCTCGAACTGGATATTCTATTGGCATAGGTTACCCTCCAGATTGGGGAGAACATACTTTAAATATCCAAAAGGGAGACAAAACCATTTTAGAAAAAAACGTGTGTTTTCATATGATTGCAGTTATGCAGTTTGGTGATTGGGGAGTAGAGAGTAGTGAGTCAATAAGAGTTACAGAAAACGGAGCTGAAAATTTTTATAAATTTCAATCTGAGCTTCATATTAAGGGTTAATTAGTCCTTGAATAAACCATTATCAAATGTTTTAAATGCTCAATGTCAGAAAAAGATAGTTTCGTTAAGTTCGAAAATGTAGACAAAAGTTATGATGGAGAATCTTTAGTAGTAAAAGGTTTAAACTTAGATATTCCTCAAGGTGAATTTTTAACTATGCTTGGACCTTCTGGTTCAGGAAAAACTACAACACTAATGATGCTAGCAGGATTTGAAACTCCAACTAGTGGAGAAATTTATTTAGAGGGAGAACCAATCAGTTCAATTCCTCCCTACAAAAGAGGTATTGGAATGGTATTTCAAAACTATGCACTTTTTCCTCACATGACTGTTAATGAAAATTTAGCATTTCCTTTAGAAGTAAGAAAATTGGAAAAATCAGAAGTCGATGAAAAAGTTCATAAAGCTTTATCGATGGTAGAACTTCAAGACTTTGGAACAAGAATGCCATTGCAATTGTCAGGTGGACAACAACAACGAGTTGCTTTAGCTAGAGCACTAGTATTTGAACCAAGGTTAGTATTAATGGATGAGCCTCTTGGAGCATTAGATAAAAAGTTAAGAGAACAAATGCAATATGAAATCAAACATATTCACGAAAATATTGGTATCACAGTAGTATATGTAACTCATGACCAGAGTGAAGCTTTAACAATGTCAAATAGAATTGCAGTATTTAACGATGGAAAAATTCAACAAATATCAACACCTGATGTTCTTTACGAAAAACCTGACAACTCATTTGTTGCTCAGTTTATTGGTGAGAACAATCAAATAAAAGGAAAAGTTAAATCTATGAATGGAAAAAATTGTGTTGTTGAAACTGAAAATGGAGATGAAATAGTGTCTTTAAAAATCAATATTAATTCTGTAGGTGAAACTTCTTTACTATCACTTAGACCTGAAAGAGTTTGGGTTAATGTAAACGAAAAAAATTATGAAAATAATTTTGATGCGAAAGTAGAAGAATTAATTTATTTAGGAGATCATGTAAGAACTAGGGTTAAAGTTTGTGGTAATGACCAATTTATAGTAAAAATTCCAAATTCATCAGATCATTCTGATTTAAAAGAAGGGGCTACTGTAAAATTATCTTGGAAAGCAGATGACACAAGAGCTTTAGATTTTAAAGGCTAAACTCAATATAAATAGCTTACTTTTTTCAGAAAAAACTCTTTGATCTCTATATCTCAATATGCTTTAATTTACCTTTAAAAACTTAAATTAAATTTAATTTAAAGGGGAAAAAATGATAAAAACAATCAAATTAGCTTTCCTTGGTTTAATCTCAATGGCGTTTGTTGGTTCTGCATATGCAGATATTACTTTCGTATCTTGGGGTGGAGCTTACACAGCCAGCCAACAGAAAGCTTATGTAGATACTTGGAGCAAGGGTTCAGGAGTAACTGTTGAGAATTACAACGGTGGTCTTGGAGAAATCAAAGCACAAGTAGAAGCAAACAATGTTACTTGGGATGTAGTAGACGTACTTCCTGACCAAGCTATCACTGGTTGCGATGAAGGATTATTCCTAAAAGTTGACCAAAGTCATTTTATTAATGACATGGTTGTAAAACCAGTATCTGAGTGTATTTCACCACAGATCTTTTGGTCTTACGTAGCTTTTTATGATCCAGCAGCATTTCCTGGAAAAAAACCAAAAACGATCAAAGATTTCTTTGATGTTAAAAAATTTCCTGGAAAAAGAGGAATTCATACGTGGGCAAATGCTTTAATAGAAATGGCATTAGTTGCTGACGGTGTTAAGCCAAGCAAAGTTTATGATGTAATGAGTTCTGACGGTGGAATTGACAGAGCATTTAAAAAACTTGATACAATTAAAGATCATGTTGTGTTCTGGTCAGCTGGTTCTAAGCCACTTGAATTAGTATCATCAGGAGAAGTTGTAATGTCTTTAGCTTACAATGGAAGAATTGGTGCTGCTATACTTCAAGAAGGTAAAAGCTTTAATTACATCTGGGATGGACAAGTTCTTGAGCAAGAATATTTAGTTGTTGTTAAAGGTACTAAAAATGAAGCTGAAGCAAGAGAGTTTGTTAAACATGCTTCAACTGCCGAGTCTTTAGCGCTTCAAGCAAAATACATTCCTTATGGTCCTATGAGATCATCTAGTATTGATATCATCAAAAAAGGTGAGCCATTCTTCAATACAGGTGTAGATGTTTTACCTCATATGCCTAATACTCCTAAGAGATTGAGAAGATCTGTTATTGCTGACCCATTCTGGTGGGCTGATAATGGAGCTGAAGTTTCTGAAAGATTTGGAGTTTGGAAAGGTAACTAAACTTTTAATTGATTCAAAAAAAGGCGAGATTCGTTCTCGCCTTTTTTTTTATATTAGAGTAAGTTTATTTTATGAGCAGCGAAACAATATCAGGACCTATACTTACCAGTGATGGAATTCCACTTAAAGTTAGTTTAAGGAAAGCTGAAAAAAGAAATAAGATTAGGGCATTTTTACTAGTCCTGCCTCTCCTGGCTTTTATTTTAATTACTTTCATAATTCCAATTGGAGATATGTTGTCTAGAAGTGTAGATGACAGATATATAAATACTGTATTTCCAAAAACTTTTGAAGTTTTCAAAAAATGGGACAAGCAAGATCTTCCACCTGAGGAAGTTTATGAGACCATGTTTTTTGAAATAAATGCTGCAAAAGGATACAAAATAGGAAAATCAAGTACCAGGATGAATTATTCAAAATCTGGTTGGAAAAGTTTGATTAAAAAATCACAAAGAAAGTTCAAAAGAATTAAAGAAGGACCATATAAAGAGCAAATGATTAAGATCGATAAGCGATGGGGAGACCCTTTGTATTGGAAAGCTCTTGGAGAGATGGTTGATCCTACTACGATGGGTTATTATTTAAATGCTGTAGATTTAAAGTTTGACTCAAATAAAGAAATAATTGCTCAACCTGAAAATAGAAGAATTTACAATCATACATGGATTAAAACTTTTAAAGTAAGTTTGCTAGTTACTTTATTCACATTGATGCTGGGTTACCCTATTGCATATTTATTAGCTACACTCCCTTTAAAATACAGCAACTTATTGATGATTTGTGTACTTTTGCCTTTCTGGACTTCATTGTTAGTAAGGACAGTAGCATGGATGATTATTCTTCAACAAAATGGAGTTTTTAATAATTTAATGGTTATAGCTGGATTGATCGCAGACGAGAATAGATGGAAGTTAATGTACAACGAAACAGGAACCATTATAGTTATGACGCAAATTCTTTTGCCATTTATGGTGTTACCTTTATATAGTGTGATGAAAACAATATCACCAAGTTATATGAAAGCTGCTCTAAATTTAGGCGCTTCACCTTTGCATGCATTCTGGAAAGTTTATATGCCTAATTCACTACCTGGAATTAGTGCGGGTGGACTTTTAGTTTTTATCATAGCAATTGGATATTTTATAACTCCAGAATTGGTTGGGGGCAAGGACGGTCAAATGATAGGTAATTGGATTGCATACCATTTGAAAACAACTTTAAATTGGGGCCTTTGTGCAGCCCTTGGTTCTATTTTGCTAGCTGTAATGTTAGTTTTTTATTGGGTTTATAATAAAATAATTGGAGTAGAAAATATAAAATTAGGATAATTATGGCTTTACCAGTTTATGCAACAACAGGACAGAGAATAGGTTACTATAGTTTTTTAACTTATTGTGGATTTGTTTTTTTCTTTTTAATAGCGCCGATATTTGTTGTTTTGCCGTTATCTTTTAGTTCCTCACCTTTTTTTGAATTTACTAGAGAGTTTATGTCATTTGAGTCAGAGGCTTGGTCTATAAGATGGTATAAACAAATGCTAGGTATTTGTGATCCAAATGAAATTATTACCACAGTATGTACTGACAAATGGATGAAAGGAACTGTAAATAGTTTTTATATTGGTTTTGTATCAACTTTTTTAGCTACAGCACTTGGGACTGTTGCTGCTCTAGGTTTAAGTCGACCTCATATGCCATTTAAAGGATTGATAATGGCAATTTTAATTTCTCCAATGATAGTACCTTTAATAATTACAGCAGCTGGTATGTTTTTCTTTTATTCAAAATTAGGTCTTACACATAGTTACACTGGACTAATACTTGCTCACACTGCTTTAGGCACCCCGTTTGTTGTTATAACTGTAACAGCAACTTTGACTGGATTTGATAATAATCTTATCAGAGCATCACAAAGCCTAGGAGCAGACACAATGCGTACATTTTTTAAAGTAATAATGCCTTTAATTTTACCAGGAGTGATTTCAGGAGCTTTATTTGCATTTATAACATCATTTGATGAAGTGGTAGTTGTTTTGTTTGTTGGTAGTGTTGAACAGGTTACAATTCCTAGACAAATGTGGGCTGGTTTAAGACAGGAAATAAGTCCTGTTATATTATGTATGGCAACTTGTCTCGTTGCCCTATCAATAGCATTACTTACAACAGTCGAATTATTAAGAAGAAGATCTGAAAGATTAAGAGGAATTAAGCACAGATAAATTTGAATTTTTTCAAATGATACTTATAAAAATCATTTATGGATATTAAAAAAGTTGTAATTATCGGATCAGGTACCATGGGAAGTGGTATAGCCGCACATTTATGTAATGCAAATATTCCAGTTACATTATTAGACTTAAAAACAGAAATTTCTGAAAAAGCTAGAGAGAGAATTCATAAATCAAGACCACCTTTATTAATAGATAAATCAAAAATAAATAATATTAACGTAGGAAATATAAATGATAATTTTGACTCAGTTGAGGATGCTGACTGGATTGTAGAAGCTGTTGTTGAAAGAATTGATATTAAGCATAATATTTATGAAAAAATATTTAAATCAAGAAAACAAGGTGCAATTGTTTCGTCTAACACTTCATCAATACCTATTAAAATCTTATCAGAAAAATTAACTGAGGAAGAAAAAAAAGATTTTTGTATTACCCATTTCTTTAATCCTGTTCGTTATATGGGTTTATTAGAAATAGTAAAAAGTGAAAATAATGACCTTAACAAAATAAATTCATTAAAAAAATTTTGTGAAAAAGAACTCGGCAAAGGAGCTATTGTTTGTAATGATACACCAGGTTTCCTAGGAAATAGAGTAGGAGTTTTTGCTATGCAGGTAGCAATGACAGAAGCTTTCAGGATGAAACTCTCAATAGAAGAGGCAGATACAGTTTTTGGAAGACCAATGGGTATACCAAAGACAGGTGTATTTGGTCTTTATGATTTAATTGGAATAGATTTAATGTCAGATGTTTTAAAGAGTTTTATTAAAGAACTTCCAAAAAATGATCCCTTCCAAGCTGTCGCTATAGAGAACCCGCTAATTACAAATTTAATCAAAACTGGATATACAGGGAGAAAGGGTAAAGGTGGTTTTTATAGAATGAATAAGGAAAACAATCAAAAAATCTTAGAAGCTATTGATCTTCAAACAGGAGAGTACGCTCCTTCAAAAAAAATTGATCTTGGCATAGAAACTTTAAATTTAAACTTATTAATTAATAGAAAAGATAAATATGGTGAATATGCTTGGTCTGTAATTTCAAAAATAATAAAATATGCCTCGTCACTAGTTCCAGGTATAACAGACAAATTTAATGATATAGATGAGGCTATGCGTCTTGGTTTTAATTGGGCTTTAGGTCCATTTGAGATGTTAAAATCAATTGGGGTTAAAAATTTCTTTAATCGTATTCATAGTTTTGAAAATAATAAATTTTTAAAAAATTTATCTGTCACAAAAGATGAAAATTTTTATGGTGAGAGACAACTTTATACAGACATTGAAACATTAGGAAAAATAAAACCTAAAGCAATTAAAGTGGACAAAAATAAATCTGCAGAGATTTATAGATTCAAAGATTTTAATATTGTTGAGTTTACAACAAAAGCTTGTGCTTTAGATTATGACTCCATGGATGCTTTGAAAAATGCAACAGACAAACCTTTGATAATTATAAATGAAAGTATGCAATTTTCTGCGGGGGTTAATTTGTCATATACAATGAACTTTGCAGACAAAGGTGATTTTCAATCTATTGAAAAGTTTATTAAATATTTTCAAGAAACTTGTAAACATTTAAAATATTCAGATTATCCAGTTATTTCAGCTCCGTCTGGTTTAGTTTTAGGGGGAGGTGAAGAAGTAGCTATTCAATCAAATTTTGTTGTATCACACACAAATATTGTAATGGGACTTGTTGAAACAGGAGTAGGTTTGGTACCAGCTGGCGGTGGCTGTAAAGAAGTATTATGGAGGTGGTTTCAAACGGATGAAGCAAAAACAGATCCTGATTTCGCACCTCTTAAAGTATTTAATATTATTGGATATGGAACCACAGCAACTTCAACTGTTGAAGCTGAGCCTTTAAAATTTTTAAGACCAGAAGATAAAAAAGTAATGAATAGAAATAGTCTATTCGAAGTTTCAAAGAAATTAATACAAGAAAATAGAAATTTTAAACCTCCAAAAGAGTGTTCATTTAATTTGTCAGGAAAACCTCTTAAAGCAAAAATGATAAAAATTTTAGAAAAACTTTATAATGAAAAGATTATATTAGATCACGGTATGGAAGTTGGATCTGAATTAGCAAATGTTTTAAGTGGAGGAGATACAAATATAAAAAAATTGATATCAGAAGATGAAATGTACAATTTAGAATTAGAGTCATTCATGAAATTAATTGAGACAAAAAAGACCCAAGAAAGAATAAAACATACTCTGAATACAGGTAAACTTTTAGTAAACTAAAATGGCCAACTTGTCTGACCAACAGATGGATTTCTATAAACAAAATGGTTATGTTTCACCTATTAATATTCTATCACCCCAAGAAGCAATGGAAGTTAGGGAAGAAATAAAAATTATTGAAAACAAATATCCAGATATTCTTGAGGGTATTGGACGTAATTATGTACATATAATTTCTCCAATATTTAATAAAATATGTTTAAACAATAAAATGCTAGATGCTGTAGAAAGTATTATTGGCAAAAATATTCTTATTTGTGGAACAACACTTTTTATTAAAAATGCTAATGAAAAAGAATTTGTAAGTTTCCATCAAGATGCTAAATATATTGGATTAGAGCCACATAATTGGGTTACTGCTTGGATAGCTATCACAGATTCTAATGAAGATAATGGATGCATGAGAATGTGGCCAGGCAGCCATAAGAATAATTTAAGATATCATAATCAAAAATTTGATCAAAATAACTTACTTACAAGAGGACAAACGGTTGAAGGTGTGCCTATAGAGGACACAGTGCCTATAATTTTAAAAGCAGGACAGATGTCATTACACCACCCAACTATAGTTCATGGCTCAGGTATTAATAAGAGTAAAGATAGAAGGATTGGTTTTGTTGTTCAAAGTTATATTGGTGATAATGTTGATCAAGTTTTGGGTAAAATATATGTGCAGATAGCAAGAGGCGAGGATAGATATAAATTTCATGAGTATTCAAATATTCCGACTGAATTAATGAACAAAAAAGATATTGAATGTAGAAAAAGAGCTAACCATGAACTATCAAAAATATTTTACAGTGGTTCAAAAAAAATAGGAAAGTTCTAGGATATATGCTAATATAACATTATGAAAAATATTAAATATTTATCAATTACATTTGTTGTTACAATCATGTTTTTTGGTCTATCAAATAATAACGATTATTCCAAATGCATGAAAGCCACTAAGCATAACTATATATCCCAAGCAGGGATTGATCATATCTCAGCTCAATGCGAAGCTTTTATCAAAAATAAAGTTATGATTAAATAACTTATAAAATAAATTACTAAAGTGTTAGAAAAAAAAAATTTTTATATTAATGGAAAATGGGTTGGACCAAAAAAACCTAACGATATTATGGTTGTTAATCCTGCTACAGAAAAAAGTTGTGCAGTAATTTCATTAGCTGGAAAAGAGGATGTAAATGATGCTGTCCTGGCAGCAAAAGAAGCTTTTAAAACTTGGGGATTTTCTAAAAAAGATGAGAGAATTGAATTACTTGAAACGTTTTATACTTTATATAAGAAAAGATGGAATGACATAACTGATGCCATAATTCAAGAGATGGGTGCCCCTAAAGATTTTGCGTCAAAACTTCAAACAGGTACTGGAGCTAGCCATACAAAATCATTTATTAGATATTTAAAAGAATTCGAATTTGAAAAACCTTTAGGAGATCATGCAAAAGATCAAAGAATACTTTATGAGCCAAAAGGTGTTTGTGCATTGATAACTCCTTGGAATTGGCCAATGAACCAAGTCTGCTTAAAAGTAATTCCTGCTTTAGCCGCTGGATGTTCAATGGTTTTAAAGCCTTCTGAGTTGGCACCTCTTTCTGCAATGATACTTGCAGAATTGATTGATGAAGCAAAATTTCCAAATGGTGTATTCAATTTAATTAACGGTGATGGTGCAATTACAGGAGATGCATTAACAAGTCATCCTGATGTTAATATGATTTCATTTACAGGATCAACAAGGGCGGGTGCTTTAATATCCCAAAATGCTGCTAAGGATTTTAAACGTGTGAGCTTAGAATTAGGTGGAAAAGGAGCTAATATAATCTTTAAAGATGCAGATCCTGAAGCAATAGAAAGAGGAGCTTTGAGATGTTTTAGAAATTCAGGTCAATCATGCAATGCACCAACTAGAATGTTGGTGGAAAAATCTATGTACAACGAGGCCATTGAAAGATTAAAAAAATATGCAACAGAGTTTAAAGTTGACGATCCTAATAAGGAAGGTGATCACATAGGTCCCGTTATCTCAGAAGCACAATTTAAAAAAATTCAGGTTTTAATTCAAAAGGGAATTGATGAAGGTGCAAAATTAGTTGCTGGTGGCATAGGAAAACCAGAAGGCTTAAATGATGGTTATTATATTAAACCCACTGTATTTGCTGATGTTAATAATAAAATGGAGATCGCAAAGACAGAAATCTTTGGTCCAGTGCTTTCAGTTATGCCGTTTGAAAATGAGGACGAAGCGATAGAAATTGCTAATGACACTCCATATGGACTAACAAATTATATTCAAACCCAAGACCCAGAAAAAGTTAAAAGGGTTGCTAGAAAATTAAGATCAGGTATGGTTGATGTAAATGGAGCAGGTATAGCTGTTGATGCTCCATTTGGTGGATACAAACACTCTGGCATTGGTAGAGAAGCTGGAAAAGAAGGGTTAATAGAATTTCTAGAAGTCAAATCTGTAGGCGGATGGAATTAATTTTTTCTTAATTTATAGATTTATTTTTCACACCTTCTAAAAATTTTAAACATTTTTTAATTTCTTCAAGTTCTATAAACTCATCTATTTTATGAGCTTGTTCAATTGACCCCGGCCCACAAACTGCAGTACTTATTCCAATTTCTTGAAACAAACCTGCTTCGGTTCCAAACGATACAACTTCTCTAGAATTATCACCAGTTATACTAGATACAAATTCGCAAGCCTCAGAATTCTCATCTCGATCAAAACCAATTATTTCACCTATAATTTCTTTTTTAATACTAGAATCTGGATGTACTTTTTTCATCTCTGGTAATAATTTTTCACTTACATATTTATCCAGCTCATCATTTAAAAAAATAGCATCTTCTTTTACTATTGGTCTTGTCTCCCATTTTACGTGACATTTGTCTGCTATAACATTATGAGCAATACCACCAAATATACCTCCAATAGATAATGTTGAATAAGGAGGTGTAAAAATAGAACTTTTAGGTTTTCTATCTTTCAATTTTTCTCTCAAATCAATTAATTTGTTAACATATCTCGCTGCATATTCTACAGCACTGACTCCTTTATGTGGTTGAGAACTATGACCAGCCAATCCTTCAAAATAAGTTGTATATTCATAAGCTCCCTTATGAGCATCTATGATTTTCATGTTGGTAGGTTCTCCTACAATACATATACCTTTATTGAATCCTCTATTTTTTAATTCTTTTATTAACAATGGAGCACCTATACATGCGGTTTCTTCATCAAAGGTAAATGAAAAATTTATATCTCTATCTAAATTA
The DNA here is from genome assembly GCA_902570905.1 of uncultured Pelagibacteraceae bacterium. Classification (GTDB taxonomy): domain Bacteria; phylum Pseudomonadota; class Alphaproteobacteria; order Pelagibacterales; family Pelagibacteraceae; genus Pelagibacter. The sequence continues at coordinate 18,251 of CACFZX010000004.1, read as the reverse complement.
CTTTTTGCAAATATTGGAGCGTAAGCTAAAGTGCATGCGATAAATCCTTTCATATCACACGAGCCTCTACCATAAAGTTTATCTCCTTTAATTGTAGCCTTAAAAGGGTCAGAAGACCAACCTTTCGAAACAGGAACCACATCGGTATGACCTGATAATATAATAGGCATCTTACCGTTAGGTTTTTTTGCTTTTAAAGTTGCAAATAAATTTACTCTTTTTTTATCTTCATCAAAGGTTTTAAATGATGTTGCGCCATTTTTTTTTAAAATTTCATCACAATAATTTATTAATGAATTATTATCTTCCCCTGATATAGTTTTAAAAGATATTAGATCTGTCAAAATTTCAACAGAATTTTTGTATAAATTATTATTTTCTGTACTCATATATAAAATCAATTATATATTAATTATATGAAAGAACAAATAACCTACGAAACTTTTGATATGATAGATATTAGACTAGGAACAGTTATTTCTGTGAAAAAAAATGAAAAAGCAAGAAAGCCTTCATTAGTTATCAAAGTTGATTTTGGTGAAAAAATTGGAATAAAGCAGTCCTCTGCTCAAATTACGCATTTTTATAACGAAGAAAATTTAATAGGAAAACAAGTTGTTGGAATTTGTAATTTTCCTGAAAAAAATATAGCAGGTGTAGTTTCGCAAGTTTTAATCCTTGGCTCAATTGATAGTGATGGTAAAGTTACTTTATTGCATCCTTCTCAAAAAGCAGAAAACGGTTTGCCAATCGCTTAGTTTATGCATCCAGAATTATTTTTGTTAATAGGAATTTCTATTTCAATGGGATTTACACCTGGACCAAATAATGCTGTAGCTTCTTATTCTGCTTTCAACTTTGGATTTAGAAAAACTTTACCAATTATTTTAGGTGTTGGATTTGGATATACTGCACTTGTAATTTTACTGATAGTCGTTTTAATTTCTGTATTTCAAGAATACCCATTAATTCAAGAAATTATTAGAATATTAGGCTCAATATTTTTAATATATCTTGCTTATAAAATTTCATTTTCAAATGGAAAATCAGATGGCAAAATAGAAAATCCAGTAAAATTTTATGAAACATTTTTTTTCCAGTTTATAAATCCAAAAGGAGTTATGGCTGCTATTACATTAATATCTAAATTTGTAATACAAGACGAATATATAAGTTCGTCAATTACTGTAATCGTTGTTTGTTCGGTTACAGCATTTGTAAGTATCACTTTATGGGCAGGTTTGGGTAAATTTCTCAGAAAATTCGCGACAAATAATGAATTCATTAAAAGGTTTAATTATGCTATGTCCATCCTTCTTATAGGGTGTGTAGCAAGTTTTTACGTATAATATAAAATTATGAAACCAGGAACAAAAGATTCATTTAAATCTTTGAAAGATATTCAAATAAATAATTCAAACTTTAAATATTTTTCATTAAATGAAGCTGAAAAAAATGGATTAAATGGCATATCAAAACTTCCAAAGTCTATAAAAGTACTTTTGGAAAATTTGTTGAGATATGAAGATGGTTCGTCAGTTAATAAAGATCAAATTCTAGCTATAAAAAATTGGCTTAAAAATAAAAAATCTGAAACCGAGATAGCCTACAGACCTGCAAGAGTTTTATTACAAGATTATACTGGTATTCCTGCAGTTGCTGATCTTGCAGCAATGAGAGAAGCTGTCAAAGAAAAAAATAAAGATCCAAATACTATAAATCCTATTTCTTCAGTTGATTTAGTTATCGATCACTCTGTCCAAGTAGACAAATTTGCAAGCAAAAATTCATTAAAAGAAAATGTTGATATCGAATTTGATAGAAATGCTGAAAGATATTCTTTTCTTAAATGGGGCCAACAAGCATTTAACAATTTTAGAATAGTTCCTCCAGGAACAGGAATTTGTCACCAAGTGAATTTAGAATATTTATCCAAAGTAGTATGGACTGAAAAATACAAAGATCAAAATTATATTTTTCCTGATACTTTAGTTGGAACAGATAGCCATACAACGATGGTGAATGGATTATCGGTATTAGGATGGGGAGTTGGAGGAATAGAAGCAGAAGCAGGGATGTTAGGACAACCTATTTCAATGTTAATTCCTGAAGTAATTGGTTTTGAGATGAAAAATAAATTACCAGAGGGAACTACTGCAACAGATCTAGTTTTAACAGTTGTGAAGATGCTAAGAGATAAAGGTGTAGTGGGTAAATTTGTAGAATTTTATGGAGAAGGTCTCAAAAATTTAACTTTAGCGGATCGTGCGACTATAGCTAATATGGCTCCTGAATATGGAGCTACATGTGGCTTCTTCCCAATTGATGATGAAACTTTAAAATATTTAAAGTTCTCTGGTAGAGATCAAAATGAAGTTAATTTAGTTAAAATTTATGCTAAAGAGCAGGGACTATGGGCAAACGATGAAATTGAATTCACAGATACACTATCGTTAGATATGTCTAAAGTTGTTCCAACAATATCAGGTCCTAAAAGACCTCAAGATAAAGTTTTATTAACTGAAGCATCCACAAATTTTAAAAAAATTTTCAAAGAAATAACAAATAGAGACCAACAATCAATATCTAAAATAGAAAATGAAAATTATGATATAAAAGATGGAGATATTGTTATTGCAGCAATAACATCTTGTACAAACACATCTAATCCAAGTGTTTTAATTGGAGCAGGACTTCTTGCTAAAAAAGCTATTGAAAAAGGTTTATCAACAAAACCTTGGGTCAAAACATCTCTAGCGCCAGGATCTCAAGTAGTTACTGACTATTTGGAAAAAGCTGGCTTGAATGTATATTTAGATAAATTAGGGTTTAATTTGGTTGGATATGGATGCACAACCTGCATTGGTAACTCAGGACCATTGCCAGATAAAATTTCAGATGCTATAAAAAATAGTAACATTTATGCAGTTTCAGTTCTGTCAGGAAATAGAAACTTTGAGGGAAGAATATCTCCTCTTGTTAAAGCAAATTACCTAGCATCTCCACCTTTAGTTGTTGCATATGCAATCGCAGGTTCAATGAATCTAGATCTTTATAAGGATCCTCTTGGAAAAAGTAAAAACGGTGAAAATATATATTTGAAAGACATTTGGCCGACAAATAAAGAAATAGAGGAAACATTAAAAAATTCTCTTAATGCAGAAATGTTTATTAAAAGATATTCAGATGTAACCAAAGGACCAATTCAATGGCAAAATATTAAAACTAAAAAAAGTAGTGTTTATAATTGGGAAGATAACTCAACATATGTTAAGAAGCCACCTTTCTTTGATAATTTATCCGACGAACCAGAAGGCTTTAAAAAAATCAAAGACGCAAGACCATTATTAATTTTAGGCGATAGTGTTACCACTGATCATATTTCACCAGCGGGAACAATTCAGAAAGAGAGCCCTACAGGTGAATATTTTATGAAGCACCAAATTTTACCAAAGGACTATAATTCTTATGGTTCTAGAAGAGGAAACCATGAAGTAATGATGAGAGGAACATTTGCAAATATTAGGATTAAAAATGAAATGGCGCCTGGAACTGAAGGTGGATATACCAAACTATATCCTGAAGGAAAAGTTATGCCAGTATTTGAAGCAGTCGAGGAGTACAAAAAAAGAGGAACCGATTTAGTTGTATTTGGAGGAAAAGAATATGGCACAGGTTCGTCAAGAGACTGGGCAGCCAAAGGTACAAAATTGCTTGGTATAAAAGTAGTTATAGCTGAAAGCTTCGAGAGAATTCATAGGTCTAATTTAATAGGTATGGGAATTTTACCATTACAGTTTAACGATGGAACAGATAGATTAAATTTAAAACTAAAAGGATCTGAATTGATTAGCATTAACAATATAGAGAAAGGCTTCTTTCCTCAAGATCAAGTAGAGTTAGAAATTAAATACTTATCTGGAGAAATTAAAAAAATAAAGACTTTATGTAGAATAGATACCAACAATGAACTGGAATATTATAAAAATGGTGGAATATTACAGTATGTTTTAAGAAAAATGATTTAAATGGACGAAGAAATATCAATAATAAATAACGAAACAAAAAAAGAAAAAGTTTTTAATTTTTTTAAAAATAATAAAAAAAAATTGTTTTTATTGCTAATTATTTTAATTTTAATTCCATTTAGTATTTTTTCTTACCAAATAATTAAGGATAAAAACAAAGATAAGCTGTCATCAAAATTTAATTTAGCTGTTTCAAGTTATGAAAATGGCAACAAATCGGAGATAAAAAGCATAATGAAGGAAATTATTAATAACAAAGATAAAACCTATTCTCCACTAGCGTTATATTTTTTAATAGATAATGACATCCAATTGACTAACGAAGAAGTTAATAATTATTTTGATATAATTATAAATGAAATCAATCTAGATAAAGAAATTAAAAATTTAAATATTTATAAAAAAGGTTTATTTAATTCGTCATTTGTATCTGAAAATGAATTACTGTTAATTTTAAAACCAGTTATAAATTCTGATAGTCTTTGGAAACCCCATGCTTTAATTTTATTAGGTGAGTATTTTCTTTATAAAAATCAAAATCAAAAGGCAAAAGAATTTTTTAACCAGATTTTAAATATTGAAAATACAAATGAACAATTGAAAATTGAGGCTAAGAAAAGGTTAATAAATATAGGTGAATAAAACATTTTATAAATTATTTATAATATTATTTTTATCAAGCTGTTCAGCGCCAGATTGGTTAGATACATCAAGAGGAATATTTGGAACAGGAGAAAAAATAATTAATTCAAATGATCCAAACAAAAAAAAAATATTTAATAATGCAGATATTTTTGAAAAAGAACTTAATGTTAACTTAAAAATTAGTTTAAAAGAAAACTTTAAAAAGAAAAGTTTTGTGAATAATTCTACGAATAATAATGGATTAGTAAATTTTAATGGTAAATTAAAAAAAGTTTCCAAATATAAATTTAAAAAAATAAAACAGTTTGAATATACACAGCCTGAGTTATATTTTACTGAATCAAATAGTATAATTTTTTTTTGACAATAAAGGATCAATTATAAATTTTAATCAAAAGTCACAAATAATTTGGAAAAAAAATTATTATTTAAAACAAGATAAAAAAAATAATCCTATTTTATTTTTCGCAGGAAATAAAAAAACTTTGATTGTTGCTGATAACCTGGCAAAGTATTATGCAATCAATTTATCTGATGGAGAACTTTTATGGGAAAAAAATAATTCTTCGCCATTTAATTCGCAAGTAAAAATATTTAAAGATAAATTTTTTGCGGTCGACTCCGAAAATATTTTAAGATGTTTTTCTATAAAAGATGGAAAAGAACTATGGAATTATAAAACAGACAAATCATTTATCAAATCTCAACAAAAATTATCCTTAGTCATAAATAATAACAGGGTGATATTTATAAATACGTTAGGTGACGTAAGTTCAGTCGATATTGGAACTGGAAAGCTTTTGTGGCAAACACCCACTCAAAGTAATCAAATTTATGAAAGTTCTTTTTCTTTAAAAAATTCAGACTTAATTTTGGATAAAAAGGGTATTTTTTTTTCCAACAATAAAAATGAATTTTATGCCTTAGATGAAACAACTGGTGTCGTTTTGTGGAAGCAAAATTTAAATTCAAATTTAAGATCTACATTTATTGAAAATTTAATCTTTAGCGTAACTTTAGAGGGATATCTTGCCATTGTAGATGCTCGTAATGGAAATATTTTAAGAATGACCAATATTTTTGAAAGAATTAAAAAATATGAAAAAAAGGGATTACTAGCTGATAGATCTACGGTTATTCCAATAGGCTTTATAGTGTCTAATAAAAAGATTTATATAAGCCTAAGCAATGGTAACCTTGTCTCAGTAGATTTATTAACTGGTAAATCTTTAGATGTTGTTAAAATTGATGGTGAAAAAATTTCAAGACCCTATATTTTTAATAATGAAATGTTTGTTATTAGAGACAATGCAATACTTAAACTAAATTAAATGATTTTTAAACTTTTAGAGTTAATAGGAAGAAAAAAAACTGTTTTAGATAGAGGTCCATCTCATCCTAAATTTAATGAAGCAAAACCATGGATGAACAGATATTATATATTATTTAGAAACCGTCCAAGGTGGTTCCCATTCAATATATTAATTCACGAAATGCTAGATAATGACCATGGGGATGGAGTACACAATCATTTATGCCCTTATATTACAATCATATTGAGAGACGGATATTGGGAAACAACAAAAATGGGAAAATTTTGGAGACCTCCAGGATATATTGGTTTTAGATCTGCAAACAATTTCCATAGAGTTGACTTAAAGCCTAAAACCCAACCACTTACAATTTTCATTTCAGGTCCTTTTGGACTTAGAAAAGGACCAAGGTCTGAGTATGGTATAGATTTTAAAACAAAAGTTAAATGATTCAAAAATTTTTTGATTTGGAAATTATTACTGATGGCCAGAGATTGTATAATTTTACAAATGAAACTGAAAAGTGGATAAAAAAAAATAATTTTTCGAATGGAATTATTAATTTAAGCATACTTCACACTAGTGCTTCACTTATTATTCAAGAAAATGCTGATCCTGATGTTCATGAAGATTTAATTAATTTTTTTGATAAGTTAGTGCCTATGAATGATAAATTATACAAACATAATACAGAAGGCAAAGATGATATGCCAGCTCATATTAAATCAGCTTTGACTAATAACCAAATTTCTTTAAGTTTAAAAAATAAAAAATTAGTTTTAGGAACATGGCAAGGTATATATTTATTTGAACATAGATTGGGTTCAGGAAAAAGGATAATAAACCATCATTTTATTGGAGAGAACTAAAAATTATCTATAAGGATCGTACGCCCATTGTAAAATTGCTTGTCTTTGTCTTTTTCTACAAGTTAAATTTCCCTTCTCACAATTTTTTTCAATTGCAGTTACATGTCTTCTAAAATTTTTCCATCTCTTTATTTGAGTTATATCTACGTGTGGCAATCTTCTACCCATTGTATATCTACAATACCATTGAAACCATCCCAATGGATCTTCTTTAAATATCCATCCTTTTTCTAACCAATGTTCTCTTGAGAGACCTGCTTTTATTTTGAATCTATTTATACTCACATCAAAAGTTTTACTTAGTTTAGCATTGATAAACCAGTTTTTTGGAAATTCTTTAATATTATTACCAAAATATGAACCACCAAAAACACCTAAATCTAACATTTTTTTTTGGTGTTAATTCTGGCTTAAATATTTTGTAGATTTCTTCATCACTTAATTTTTTCATAAATCTAAATTAACTGTTTTGCACCTTCACTTAATAATTTTTTGTAAAGTTCTCGATCTGCATCACCTTCACAACCCATTAAAAGAACATTTGAATTTTTGTCCAATTCTAAATCGTTTTTAATGTATTCATCTTCACAGGCTGCTACCAGACTGATTACACCAGGTGTTGCACATTCTCCACCAATAATTTTTTCGTCACTTAAATGTTTTTTTTCAAGCATAGCAACAGTTTTGGCTATATTTTCATCTGATATACTAATACAATTGTTTACTGAGTTTTTTAGTATTCTCCATGGCACAAGTGAAACTTCTCCACAAGACATTCCACCCATAATACTTTCTTTTTTAATATCTATTTTTTTCATTTTTCCTGATTCAACACTTCTCAAAACACAGTCAGCAGTTTCAGGTTCAACAATAATAATTTTTGGAATTCTTTTAAAATATTTAGCTATACCTGCAATTGATCCCGATGCCATTCCTCCAACACCAGCTTGTAAAAATACATGAGTAATATATTGGTCTGTTTGATCTGAAATCTCTTTTATCATAACAGAATAACCAGCCATTGTTAGTTTTGGCACCTCTTCATATCCTTCCCATGCAACATCCTGAATAATTTGCCAACCATACTTTTGTGATTGATTTATACATTCTTTTAAGGACGCTTCATAATTTCCTTTTACTCTAATAACATCAGCTCCCAGATTTCTCATTACTTCAGCTCGAGCTTCACTAACAAACTCACTAATAAATATTTTACAACTTAATCCAAGTCTCTGTGCTCCCCATGAAACCGAGCGGCCATGGTTTCCAGCTGTGGCTGTTGCAACTGTAACTGATTTATTTCCTTTAGTGATTTTTTCTACTGCATATGCTCCACCTAAAGCTTTAAATGATTTAAGATGAAATCTTTTTGACTCATCCTTATAAAAAATATTATTTAAATTTAATTTTTTTGAAAGTTTATTTAATTCTAAAAGAGGTGTTGAATTATAATTTTTCCAATTAGAAATTAAATTCAATGCATCATCTACTTTATCTTCTCCACAAACACTAAGGATTTTTTTTCTTACAAAATCATAGTTGGTATTTTTTATAAATTTTGTGATTTTCCATCCAAACACTTCAGTTTCATTCATTGTTTTTTAACAATCTAAAGTGTTTTGTTTTTCCCAATCTGTAATTGGTCTTTTTTTGTCAAAATTTTCGTTTTGATCGAAATCTTCAATTTCTTTTCTTTTAAGTTTTATATAACTATTAATGACATCATCACCAAAAGATGATCTTATGTTTTTATTTTCGTCTAGCTCATCTAAGGATTCTTCGATGTCATTTGGCAATCTTTCAAGATTAGGATAATTTTTGTAATCGGTATACATGTTACAAGACAAGGGTTCTCCAGGATCAACTTTATTATCTAAACCATATAATCCAGCAGCCATTATTCCTGCTTGCAACAAATAAGGGTTTGTTGATCCATCCATTAATCTTAATTCAAATCTACCTGGGTCTGGAATTCTAATCATATGAGTTCTGTTGTTCCCGGTATATGAGATACTACTTGGAGACCAAGTTGCACCTGATTTAGTAGCAGGTGCATTTATTCTTCTATAACTATTAATTGTTGGATTAAAAAAAGATGATAATGACTTTGCATTTTTTAATATTCCCCCAACAAAATGATATGCCATTTTACTTAATCCATATCTATCTCCTGTATCTAAAAATTTATTGTTTTTTCCATCCCATAAAGAGATATGAGCGTGACAACCATTGCCAGTTAAATTTTCAAATGGCTTCGGCATAAATGTTGCTCTTAAACCATGTTTTTCAGCTAAGGATTTCACCATAAATTTAAAGAAAACATGTCTATCAGCTGTAACTAAACAGTCGTCATAATCCCAGTTCATTTCAAATTGTCCATTGGCATCTTCATGGTCATTTTGATAGGGGTTCCAACCAAGTTCAATCATGCTATCGCATATTTCTTTTATCAAATCATATCTTCTCATTAATGCTGATTGATCATAACAAGGTTTAGACTGATTATCTCTAGAGTCAGCAATATTAGAGCCATCCGTTGTTACTAAAAAATACTCACATTCCACTCCAGATTTCATATTTAAATTTTTTTTATTTAACTGTTGAATTTGATTCTTAAGTATTACTCTTGGAGAAGCTTTAACTTGTTTGCCATTCATCCACAAATCGGATGCTAACCAACCAACTTCCTTGTTCCAAGGTAATTGTATTAAACTTTCAGGATCAGGAATCGCAAACATATCAGAGTCAGCTGGTGTCATATCTAACCATGTAGCAAAACCAGCAAAACCTGCTCCATTTTTTTGCATATCATTTATAGCCTGGGATGGAACTAATTTTGATCTTAATACTCCAAAAAAATCTACAAAACTAATTAAAAAATATTTTATTTTTTTTTGCTTAGCAATTTTAGATAAATTTTTAGCCATAAATTATCCTAACACAATTTTATTTAAAAAGTGATAAAAAGAAATCTTTATAATAAATAGTATTAACAATTATTATTAATATAATTGCTAAGATAACACCATACTTAGCTTTAGGCCATGCAAGCCTAGCCATTTTTGATGGTGTCTTATTTTGATTGTTATCTAAATTTTGGTCTTTCATAATTAAAAGGGCGCAGTTAAACTGCGCCCTTAATTTTTAATTACCCATCGGTAACATTATTCTTCCAGTCGTTAGCACCTGGTCTTCGTCTAGCAAGTTCAGAAAGTTTTTCACTTTCTTGTCTTGCAGCAAGCACATGCCAACCAATCCAAATGATAAATCCTAATATCACAAGGATTCCTTCAGATCCTACTCCAGGATATATAGCACCTTGTACTTCTTCAGCACTTAGATGTTCAATCCAATTTGTAACTGTTGCCATATTATCCTCCTTTACCTACTACTGGCAGCGACAGATTTTTCATCTTCTTTCGCAGCTTCCATTATTTCATAGTCAAGACCAGCTAATTCAGCTTCTCTTGGAATTCGAAGTTTACCCATTCCATGAAGAATCTTGGCTAGTATGTAACCAGGTAACATTCCAAGTACAAAAAACATTATTATTGCACCAATAAACATTCCTAGTGGGTTGATAGCAGCATAAGTATTTCCATCCCACATAGCTCCAACACTGTACCCAGATGATGGATAACCATTTAAGACAAATCCACAAATTATTAAACCAACAAATCCTGCATAACCATGCACAGCAACTGCACCTACTGCGTCATCAATTTTGAACTTACGTTCAACCCAGTAATGCATTTTGTAAGCTATAACTACTCCAATCATTCCAATAATCATTGATTGAATTGGATGATATAGATCGTTACCTGCTGAAGCACAAATTATTCCTGCTAGTCCAGATGAATATGTCCAGAAAGGATCTCCTTTAGAAACAATATATCCCGCTAATAAACCTCCTGATAATGACATCAAAAAGTTAAATGTAATTCCACTAAGTGTAGTGGGTGTTACATAAATATTAGTGGCAGTAAAAAATACTTTTCCTAAAGCATAATCTCCTTCACCCCCGACATCATAAATTGGTATATTACAAGCAGCATAAAAACCCCAGAAACCAGTATAAATTAGAAATAATCCAATTGTAACCAACCAAGGATTTCTTGGTCCAATGTTTCGCGGTTCACCGCTTGATGAAAATTTACCAATTCTTGGACCTAAGACTATCAGTATACCTAACGCAAATCCTCCTGCGATTGCGTGAATTACACCCGATGCATAAGCATCATGATATCCAAGTATTTTTAACATCCATCCGTCAAAGTGCCATCCCCACGCAGCATCAATGGTCCAAAATACAGAACCAATTGCTATTGCTAATATTCCAAATGCAAAAGTTGTTATTCTTTCAATTACTGCACCTGAAACAATAGAAGCTGCTGTCCATGAAAATAATAAAAACGCAGCCCAAAAAACTCCACTTATATGATCACCCAAGTTTACAGCCATTAGTTCACTTGTTGGAACATAGTAAGCGGCACTAAAAGCAGAGTCATCCGTAATAAGTGCTGCACTTCCATTCATTATTGAAGGTGCTAGACCAGGCCCAGTTGGGAATGCCCAATATATCCACCATCCAAATAAAAACCACGTTACTGTTACCAAAGGTATTAGCATTGTGTTTTTCATTAAAGTATGTTGATGATGTTTGTATCGGGAAGCTCCAACTTCGTACATACAGAATCCCACGTGAATTAAAAACATGAGTACCACTGTGATCCAGTAGTAAAATTCTGTAAATATGGTCGTCAATGCACCAAGTTCGTCAGTCATTTAACCTCCATTTGTTTAAACAAAACATAAGAATATTATTTTAAGGAAAATTTTGTACAATCATTAATAATCTTTGAAATACGCAGATAATTTTTAATCGACAACCTATGGTGGATTTATTTATTAGTGGATTCTTAAAATTTTCTGTAAGCTTTTTTAAGATCTACTAATGGATGATTTGGAGACATTTGAAATTTTACTAGCAATTCTCTAGCAATCATGTCTCTATCTTGCTGATTATTTGGTAATTTAATTTTTTTAGGTATAGTTACCCATCCATTTGCATTTCTATCAAATACTGCTGGTCTATCTTCCTCATATCCCATATGCACATCTTCAAGCCAGTTCAGATCATCCCACCCCATAGCTTCAATATATTTTTTTAAAAAAGGAGTAAGTCTTGAGTAATCTGGCAATAGATTTACATCGTACCTATAGCCGATTGTTTGGCCAATCATTTTTTCTCTAGCTGTTTCCTTTTTTTTTCCTAATTGACCCTTAACGTCTTTATTTATTTTTTTATTTTTTTTATTCTTTTTTTTAACCATAAATTTATATTTTGTGGAAGTCGTCTACTCCAACTGTATGATTTGTACCTGAAAGAGGTACTTTTGCTAAAGCTGATGCTTCCATAGTTAACGCAGCCATGTCTTCAGGTTCCAAAGAATGAATATTTGTTTTACCACATGCTCTTGCTAATAGTTGGGCTTCCAATGTCATAGCATGCAAATAGTTATATACTCTTAAAGCTGCATCGTCTGGATTTAATCTTTTTCTTAATTTTGGATCTTGAGTAGCAACACCAACTGGACATCTTCCAGTATGACAGTGATAACAATGCCCTGCTGGAACACCCATTTCTTTTTCAAAATTTGACTCAGGTATTTCTTTATTACAGTTTAAAGCCACCATTGCTCCTGTACCTATAGCAATTGCATCTGCACCTAAAGCAAGAGCTTTAGCCATATCTGCGCCATCTCTTACTCCACCAGCATAAATTAAAGTAACTTTTCCTGTTTTACCCACGTCATCAATTGCTCTTCTAGCTTCTCTTATTGCAGCTATTCCGGGAATACCTGTATTTGCAGCTGCTATATGAGGTCCTGCTCCAGTTGAACCTTCCATACCATCAAGATAAATTGAGTCAGGGTCACATTTTGCGGCCATTCGAACATCATCATAAACTTTTGCTGCTCCAAGTTTTAACTGTATTGGTACTTTATTTTTAGTTAATTCTCTTAGTTCTGCTACTTTTAATGCTAAATCATCTGGCCCTAGCCAGTCAGGGTGTCTTGCCGGAGACCTTTGATCGATACCTGCCGGTAAAGATCTCATTTCTGCAACTTGGTCGGTTACTTTTTGACCCATCAAGTGTCCACCCATACCAACTTTTTGACCTTGACCAATAAAAACTTCTATTCCATCTGCAAGTTGGGCGTGATGAGGGTTAAAACCATATCTAGATTGAATACATTGATAATACCATTTTTCAGAATATCTTCTTTCATCAGGTATCATTCCTCCTTCTCCAGAACAAGTGGCACTACCAGCCATAGTTGCTCCTCGTGCTAAGGCAGTTTTAGCTTCATATGAAAGCGCACCAAAACTCATACCAGTAATGTAAACAGGAATATCTAATTCAATTGGATTTTCACATCTTGGACCTATTATGGTTTTTGTTTCACATTTTTCTCTATAACCCTCAATAACAAATCTTGTTAGCGTTCCTGGTAAAAAAACTAAATCATCAAAAGTCGGAATTTTTTTCATTAATGCCATTCCACGCATTCTATATCTTCCTAATTGTGCTTTAATGTGAATATCGTCTATTACTTCTGGAGTAAAAATTGAATTGTAACCAAGTAAGCTTTTATTTCTTTTCGCAAATTCTGTTTTTCCATTACCATTTCCATTTGAATGAACTTTTGATTTACCATTTTTCTTTTTTTTTGCCATTATATAGCTCCTTTTTTTTCAGTTGGTTCCAACGCATCATAGTTCCACAGTTTTTTACCCGAAACTACTTTAGTCATTTTAGAGACATCATAGTTATCTCCAATTTCAGCTACTTTAAGTTTTCTTTTAAGCCAATCTATATCACTTTTTGTCATAGGTGACTCCACCGCATCACTACCAAATGATCCAATTTTTCCACCTATATATAATGTTCCATCATACATCGAGTCTCCAAGATTTATTCCAACATCACCTAAAATTATTATTCTACCTCTTTGCATCATAAATCCAGTAAAGGCGCCTGCGTCTCCACCAACAATTATAGTACCACCTTTTTGATCAATTCCAGTTCTTGCTCCAACACTTCCTTTACAAATTAAATCACCACCTCTAATTGCTGCTCCAAAACAAGATCCAGCATTTTTTTCTATTACTACTTTACCTGCCATCATATTTTCTGCACATGACCAGCCAACTCTTCCATTAATTCTAACAGTTGGTCCATCTATTGAACCAACTCCAAAATATCCTAAACTTCCCTCAAAAATTAGATTTAATTTATTTAGTATTCCAACTCCTAAACTATGTTTTCCTTGAGGGTTTTTAATAACAATAGTTCCATAACCTTGATTCATTAATTCATCAATTTTCCTATTTGCTTCCTTGCAATCTAAGTCCTTAACATCTAAGTCAATTCTTTTATTAAAATCAACATCATAAGTTCCCCAGTAATAAAAATTTTCTGCTTCATCAGGATTAAAAAATTTTTGTTGCGTTTTTCCTGTTAGGACTTCAGTATGAAGCCCCATTGATTGGGCTTTAGTTTTTTTCTCAGATGTTTTTATATTTGCCATACTTTTACCTCTCCATCGAACGGATCGTATGTATCTATCTCTTGTGGAAGTAATGATCTAATAGCTATTTCTTCAGATCCCATAGCAACTAAGTCGTCAGATTCGTATAATACTAGAGGTTTGGCAGCCATTGTATCCTTAGCCATTCCTAAGGAGTCTTTAGTTGCAACAAAATATGTAAAAACTCCATCTAGACCACTTAAAGAGTCTTTCATTCCTTCCTCTAAACTTGCTCCATTTCTCATTTTTTCAGCAAGATATACAGCTATTAATTCAGAGTCACACTCTGACATAAATCTCATACCTTTGTTTTCTAAAATTCTTCTATTATTCCAATAGTTAGTTAACTGGCCATTATGTACAACAGATACGTCGCTAAATGGATATCCCCAAAAAGGGTGTGCAGATTTTATATCTACCCCAGACTCAGTTGCCATTCTTGCGTGTCCGATAGCATGTGTTCCAACTACTTTATCTAAATTATATCTATCACAAACTATTTTTGCATTTCCAAGATCTTTAATTACCTCTAAAGATTTACCCATTGATAATATTTCTACCCCTGGGATACTTTCAATTTTTTGTGAAAAATTTAATAAATCTTCCTTAGTGTATTCAATTTCATATCTTAAGGAATAAGGAAGGACCCTTTCTTCTTTAACAATCTTCGCACCCATTTCTGAAAGGTAATTTTCTACTATTTTTTTTCTTTCATCATATACAGATATATCTTCAGCTACGGAAGAACTTCCTTCTCCAACATTTTCACCTACTTTTACTCTCATGATAAAATTCTTTCCTTCAGTATCACCATATAAAGCATATCCCGTAGAGTCTTCACCTCTATGTTTTAAAGCTTGCAACATTCCCTGAAGTTCATGACCAACTTTTGAAGATTTTCCTCTATGGATGAGTCCCGCAATTCCACACATATATTTCCTTTTTATTTACTATGGCAAACAATCTAAATAGGTGTCAAGATCCCATTGGGTAGTTGCACCTAAAAATTTTTCCCATTCATCATTTTTATACCAATGAAATATTTTATACATTTCATCTGGCATTGCAGATTGTATAACCTTATCCTCTGCTAAACGATCTAATGCTTCTCCAAGACTTAAAGGCAATTTTTTAACATCTTTACCAGCTTTTTGAGCTTCATAAATATTTCGAGACTCAGGTTTGCCTGGATCAATGTTATTACTTATTCCATCATCGAAAGCTTTTAACAAACTTGCACCCATTAAGTATGGATTATGCATTGAGTCTACTGATCTATATTCAAATCTTCCAGGGGCCGAAACTCTTAATCCACATGTTCTATTTTGGTAGCCCCAATCTGCATAAACAGGAGCCCAAAAACCTTGATCCCAAAGTCTTCTGTATGAGTTAACAGTTGATGAGCCAATTGCCGTTAAAGCTGGAAGATGTTTCATAACACCTCCAATAGATTTTAATCCAATTTTTCCTGGTAACTGAACATCTTTAGTATCAGGCATAAAAGTATTAGTTCCTCCTTCAACATAGGTAAATACCTCATCCATGCCTGGTAAAGATTTATGGCCTAGTTTATTTATTTTATCTTTTCCACCGGTCCATAAAGACATGTTGGTATGACAACCACTTGCAGAAACTCCCATAAAAGGTTTTGTCATAAAACAAGCAATTAAATTAAATTCTCTAGCAACTTGTGCACAAATTTGTCTATAAGTAGATAGTCTATCTGCATTTCTTAAAACATCATCGTACATCCAATTTAACTCTAATTGTCCTGGCGCATCCTCATGATCACCTTGAATCATGTCAAAACCCATAGCTCTTGCATATTCCATTACTTTCATGAAAACAGGCCTTAATGACTCAAATTGATCTATATGGTAGCAATAAGGTTTTGAAAATCCTTTACCTGTAGGAGTTCCATCATCTTTTCTTGTTAACCACATCATTTCTGGCTCAGTACCAACTCTTAATTGGTAACCATGTTTTTTCTTAAATTCTTTAGCAATTATTCTTAAGTTTCCTCTGCAATCTGATGTTAAATGACCACCAGGATTTTCACGCTCTTCTCTATTTCTAAAACAAGTTACAAAAACACGGGCAACTTTTTTATCCCAAGGTAATTGACAAAAAGTTTCAGGATCTGGTATTCCTACCAACTCTTTAGCCTCAGGTCCGTATCCAATATAATTATTGTGACGATCCAAAAATAAATTTGCAGTAGCTCCATAAACAAGTTGAAAACCTTTTTCACATGTTCTCTCCCAATGATCTGCTGGTATTCCTTTTCCGACCACTCTTCCAGTTACAGAAATAAATTGGAAAAAAATATAATCAATTTTGAGTTCGTTTATTTTTGCTCTAACCTCTTTAACTTGTTTTGCTCTACCAGGTTGATTTACGTGTTTTTCTAGATCAGTCATATTCTCCCTCTTAATTTTAAGTATTGAAAGTTAACTGAAAAAAAAACATCTGTCTACTCAGATCAATTAACTCCAAGGAAACGGACTGTTCGAAGTGGGATGTAGTTCACCCTTCGCGTATCGATTGAATCTAAACGGTTTTAATAGTTCACTCTCAGTTCCTAAAATTTCTTGTGCAACAAGGTGTCCAACACCTATCATTTTATAACCATGATTTGCATCTGCTATCATATAAACATTTTCAAAAAATCTATCAAAGATTGGGAATGAATCTGGAGTTAAACATCCAAGACCTCCAGATGGTCCTTTCCTGTATAATTTTGATTTTCCTACAAATCTTTTTTGACAATGAGCTAATGCAGAAGTCCACATATCAGCAAATTTATCTGTAGTTTGATATTCTGGAGACTCTACTCCATATGGGTCTACATTTACCTTATCAAAATGTTTTTCAACAATATAAGGTGATGTTCCCCCTTGAACTCCTAACCCTTCAATATCAGGTTTATAATATATTCCCCAAAGCTCATCAGTAATTAATTTTCCAGTTGTATCAGAATGTAAAGGAGCATCAGTATCAACATGAATTACTGGCGGTTGCTTACCCTCATTTGTTCTTAAATAATCAGCCTCAACTCCTAAAATTCCCTCTTGCAGAAACCAATATTTCCACATTTCAACTTCATGCTTTTTACCATCTTTACCCTTAATCTCGGTTGTCTTTGGAAGCTCTAGCATATTCCAGAAATCTCTAACCCATGGACCTGCTCCAACAACAACTTGGTCGCAATTAATTGTTCCCATATCTGTAATGACTCCAGTAACAGAATTACTGTTACTTCCTCTTTTAAATCCTGTCACTTTTACACCCTTATGAACGTTAACGCCGTTTGAGTTTGCCTTATTTTCTAATGCTTTAATTGAATCTTTGTTAAAAGCATAACCACCTTTTTTTTCATGAAGAACAGATGTGATACCTTGTGCTTGCCAGTCATCAAACATACCTTTCATGTATTTTGTACAATCTTTTTCACCTTCAATAAAAACTGACTCATATCCAATTGCTTTTTGCTGTTTATAAATACTTGAAACGTCTTCGTGCATCACTTCAGGAGAAATTTGCATGTAGCCAACTGGATTATATTTGAAAGCTTTTGGGTCGCTTTCCCAAACTTCAACTGAATGAGCCATTAATTCTCTCATTGCAGGTTGAAAATAATTATTTCTTACAACACCACAGGCAATTCCACTAGCACCAGCAGCGGTATCTTTTTTTTCTAAAACAACAATGTCTCCTGGATTTTTATATGTCTCTGAAAGTTTCCATGCAGTACTTAGTCCGTGGATACCTCCACCAATTATAACTACTTTAGCTTTTGTC
>CACFZX010000003.1:0-61055 GCA_902570905.1 uncultured Pelagibacteraceae bacterium | reverse complement strand
TATAAAATTTATAATTTTTTAAAAAAATCATATCATTGTTACTTTTATGATTTTGATAACAATAAATTGATTAAACTAATTGATAAAGAAATTAATCAATTGAAAAAAGGTCAATCTTTAGAAAAAAAGTTTAATAAAAATAGTGTAAACATTTTTTTTATAAATAAAAAAACACACATCCAATTTTCTAATCGTTAAATATTAAGATTTATTTGATAATATAATTACTTTACAATTTAAATTTATATTAGTATAAGTCCCTGCCTGGTGATTATTGCGAAAGTGTAATACCCGATCCCATTCCGAACTCGGAAGTCAAGCCTTTCAGCGCCGATGGTACTTTGTCTTAAGACATGGAAGAGTAGGACGTTGCCAGGCTAAATCTAAATGAAGAATATAATCATAGTAACTGGTGGGGCTGGTTTTATTGGGTCGAATTTAATAAATTTTTTAATTAAAAAAACCAAATACAAAATAATTAGTATAGATAATTATTCTAGTGGTTTTAAGTCTAATCATATTATAAATTCAAGAGTTAAATATATTCAGGCAGATACAAAAAAGATTTCAAGTTCTTTAAAAAAAATTAAAAAAAAAATTAATTGTGTTTTTCACTTTGGAGAGTTCTCTAGAATATATCAAAGTTTTAAGAAATTTGATAAATGTTTTGAATCAAATTCAGTTGGAAGTAAAGCAGTATTTAAATTCTGTCTAGATAATAAAATAAAATTAATTTATTCAGCTACATCTGCATCATTAGGAAAAAGTGGAGATGACAAAAATTTATCTCCCTATGCATTTACCAAAGCAAAAAATTTAGAACTATTAGAAAATTTAAAAAAGTGGTTTAATTTTAAATATGAAATAATTTATTTTTATAACGTTTATGGATCAGGTCATATTAAAACTGGTGATATGGCCACAGTTATAGGAATTTTTGAAAAAAAATTTGAAGAAAGAAAACCTTTAACTGTTGTTTTGCCCGGTACTCAGTCAAGAAGATTTACTCATGTAGATGATACAATTAAAACTTGTTTTGAGGCATGGAAAAAAAATCGTTGTAAACACTACAGTATTTCCCATAAGAAATCTTACACAATTATTGAGGTAGCAAAAATGTTTAATTCAAAAATTAAATATTTACAACCCAGAAAAGGGGAAAGATATGCCTCAGCTCTTACAAATATGAATTTAAACAATAAAGTAAATAAAAGATTTGGAAAAATAAGTTTGAAAGATTACATAACTTCGTTTATCAAGTATAAAAATTAAAATTATGAAAATTGCAAGTTCACTTAAATCTTTAAAAAAAAGGGACCTTAACTCTAAACTGGTCAGGAGAAGAGGAAGAGTATATATAATAAATAAAAAAAACCCTAAATTTAAAGCAAGACAAAAATAAAAAATATTTTCATGATTATAGGATCAATATCGGAAGATCAAAATTTAGAAAAAAGAATTTCAATTACTCCAGATATTGCTAAAAAATATTTAAACCTTGGTTTTGAAATTCAATTAAGTAAAAAATATGGAACCCATTTAGGATTTAAAGAAAAATATTACAGCGATCTTGGTGTAAAATTTCTAGAGGAAGATGAGGTTATAAATAATTCAGATATCCTCGTTCAAATAAATCTTATAGATGAAAATAAAATTTTAAAATTAAAACCAAATCAAACCTTAATAGGTGTATTAAATGCAAATGATAATAAAAGTATTCTTGAAAAAATTTCAAAAAATAAAATAAACTTATTCTCTCTTGAGCTTTTACCTAGAATAACTAGAGCACAATCTATGGATATTCTTTCATCCCAAGCAAATTTAGCTGGTTATAAAGCAGTAATAGAGTCTTTTTCAACATTTGAGAAAGCAATTCCAATGATGATGACTGCGGCTGGCACAGTTCCTGCAGCAAAAGTTTTAGTAGTTGGTGCAGGTGTGGCTGGATTACAAGCAATTGCAACAGCAAAACGAATGGGAGCTATAGTTTTTGCAACTGATGTAAGAATTGCATCAAAAGAACAAGTAGAGAGTTTGGGTGGTAAATTTTTAACTGTCGATGGATCAGAAAATTTAGAAACTGAAGGAGGATATGCAAAAGAAGCCTCTGAGGATTTTAAAAAAAAACAAGAAGACCTATTAACTGAAACACTTAAAAAAATTGATATAGTAATCTGTACTGCTTTAATTCCTGGTAAAAAAGCGCCATTAATAATCAAAGAAAATATGATAGATAAAATGCAACCCGGATCAGTAATTTATGATTTAGCAGCTATTCAGGGAGGAAATGCAGCATTTACTGAGGTAGATAAAACTATTGATAAAAATGGTGTTAAAATAATGGGTGATAGAAATATTTTAAATAAATTACCCACATCATCATCAAGTTTATTTGCAAAAAATGTGTTTAATTTTGTATCAAACTTATATGATAAAGAAAGTAAACAAATAAACATAAATATGGACGATGAGATTATATCAAAAACTTTAGTAGGGCATGCCAATGGAAATTGATCCTTTTGTATTTAGATTGAGTATATTTATACTTTCAATATTTATTGGCTATTATGTAGTTTGGAGTGTAACTCCATCTCTTCATACACCTTTGATGTCAGTAACAAACGCTATTTCGTCAGTTATTATTGTTGGCGCCATTATTGCAGCATTAGCAGAGGGCAATGAAATTATTTTTGATACAGCTAGTGTATTTGGATTTTTAGCAATTGTACTAGCAGCAGTAAATATTTTTGGTGGATTTCTTGTGACGCAAAGAATGTTAGCAATGTATAAAAAAAAACAAAAAAATAAAAAATGATTTCAGCAAATTTATCAGCAATTTTTTACTTAATTTCAGGAGTTCTATTTATTTTAGCTTTAAGAGGTCTATCTTCACCTGAAACATCAAGGCAGGGTAATTTATTTGGTATAATTGGCATGATCATAGCTATTGGTGTAACAATATTATCAGTTGGAAATTTTTCACTAGGATTTTTATATTTAATCATCTTTCTACTAATTGGTGGCTCTGTTGGAGCTTTTATAGCTTTCAAGATTCCTATGACTGCAATGCCTGAGCTTGTTGCTGGATTTCATAGTCTAGTGGGTCTCGCAGCAGTTTTTGTTGCAATATCAGCTTTTTTAAATCCAGAGGTATTCAATTTAGGATTTCAAGGCAATATAAAAATTGCAAGTTTGATAGAAATGTCACTAGGGGCTGCTATTGGGGCAATAACATTTACTGGATCTATTATTGCTTTTTTAAAATTGAGGGGTTTAATGTCAGGATCTCCAATAACTTTTATTGCTCAGCACTACTTAAACTTAATTTTAGGCATAGGAGTAATTGTTGTTATTTTTTATCTATGCAAAACGCAATCTAGTGAACTTTTCTGGATTGTAATTGGAATATCTTTTTTATTAGGGATTTTATTAATTATACCCATAGGAGGCGCAGACATGCCAGTAGTAATTTCAATGCTAAACTCTTATTCAGGATGGGCAGCTGCTGGAATTGGATTTACTTTAGAAAACTCTGCTTTAATTATAACAGGGGCTCTCGTTGGTTCCTCTGGTGCTATTCTGTCATACATAATGTGCAAAGGCATGAATAGATCTTTTTTCAACGTTATTTTAGGTGGGTGGGGAGCAACAGATCAAGCAACATCATCTTCTTCTAAAGAACAAAAGCCAGTTAAAAATGGAAACTCAGACGATGCAGCTTTTTTAATGAAAAATGCTTCATCAGTAATAATTGTACCTGGTTATGGTATGGCAGTAGCACAGGCACAACATGCACTAAGAGAAATGGTTGATGCATTAAAAAAAAATGGTGTCAAAGTAACTTATGCAATTCATCCAGTTGCAGGAAGAATGCCTGGTCATATGAATGTTTTACTTGCTGAAGCAAATGTACCTTATGATGAAGTATTTGAGCTTGAAGAGATAAATAATGATTTTGCAAACTGTGATGTAGCTTATGTTATTGGAGCAAATGATGTAACAAATCCAGTAGCTAAAACAGATCCTCAAAGTCCTATTTATGGAATGCCGATTTTGGATGTTGAAAAATCGAAGTCGGTCCTTTTTGTTAAGAGAAGTTTATCCCCAGGCTATGCCGGTATAGATAATGACCTATTTTATAGAGATAATACACTTATGCTTTTTGCAGATGCTAAAAAAATGACAGAAGATATTATTAAAAGTTTATAAGAACCTTTTTTTGATTTAAATTATTTATTAAAAATTAACCTACAATTTTTTAAAATTTAATGAAAAAATTTTATAGAAAAGATATTGATTTTCTTAGGGCTGTAGCTGTTATTTTTGTAATTTTATATCATTATTTTCCAAATTTTATAAGCAAAGGTTATTTAGGTGTTGATTTATTTTTTGTAATTTCTGGATTTCTTATTTCTCATCAAATTTACAATCAAAAAATTCTAAATAATTTTTCATTAAAAGAATTTTATATAAGAAGAATAAAAAGGATTTTACCAGCTACTCTGTTTCTTTTAATTTCAATTTGGATAGTAAGCGCCCTGTTAATGACGAGTCAAGATTATTTTTCATTTTTAAAAAGTTTAGTTTTTTCTCTTTTATTTTCATCAAACTTTTTCTTTTGGCTTGATGGTGGATACTTTGGACCAAACGATGAAATAAAGCCACTTTTACACTTATGGTCTTTAGGTATTGAAGAGCAATTTTATATTATATTCCCAATAGTTTTTACAATTTTGATAAAATATTTAAAAAATATAAATAATTTAATTTTAATAGTTTCACTAATAACTTTATTAAGTTTTATATTAAATTTTTTTTTGATTAAAATTGGGGGATCTAACCCTGCTTTTTTTTTATTACCCACTCGAATATGGAATCTTGCATTTGGAGTCTTAGCCATGCTAATATTTGTTAATAATAAAAAATCCCACTCAAACTTTGAGTCTATATTCTTAATTTTTTTGATTATTGTTGGGTTTTTTTATGAATTTCCTCAAGTCCCAACAAATCTTTTAATAATATTTGCTTGTTTTTTGCTTTTAAGAAAAAACATTCCACAAAATTTTATATTTAAAGATATCGTAGAAAATAAATACTTAAATTATTTAGGATTAATCTCATTTTCATTATATTTATGGCATTGGCCAATATTGGTTTTTTTTAAATATTATTATGTACATGAAGTATCTTTCTTTATAAAAATTATAAGTTTATTTATCACATTTGGCTTAGCAGCTTTCAGTTATCATATTGTTGAATTAAATTTTAGATACAGAGTTAATTATAAAAAGCTAACTTTAAGCATGGCAGTAATTTACTCATTTTTAATAGGGATTTTTATATATCACAATACTTTTAAAAAAAATTTAAACTTCGAAGTTAACAGTCCAGACTTTATTGCAAGCGCATCCTTAACCAATTTTAAATGCAAACCTAAATATTTTATTTTATATAATAAAATGAAGGGATGTGTTTTAAATAAAACGATAAAAAATGAATATAATTTAGCAATAATTGGTAATTCTCATGCCCAAATGTATGTTCCATCTATTTTACCTTTCTTAAAAAAAAAATCGGAAAAAGCAATTCTATTGCCAATGACAGGATGTTTGCCGACAATAACAATAAATATAAATAAAAGTTGTTTAATAGAGTCAAAATCGTATTTTAAAAAATATGCTGAAGACCAACAAATTAAAAAAGTTTTGATAGCAACTACCTGGTGGCACAAAAATATTTATAATGGAGATGAGTACATTACTGACAAAAATCATTTATTACTTGCTAATTCTTTAATAGATTTAATTGATAGATTAGAAAATTTAGATAAGGATGTTTATTTAGTTGGTCCTATACAAGTTCCACTTTATGAATTACCCCAAGAATTATCAAGACTACTTAAATTTAATCATATTGATAAAAAGCAAGTTTTAAGCAGGCTAAAGGAAGAAAGAATAATATATGAAAATAGCTATAAAGAAGTTAACAAACTTCTTTCAAAAAAATTAGGTAAAAATTTTATCAATTTGTCCAATAAGTTATGTGATGATGATCATTGTTATTATGCCGATAATAAAGGGGTTTATTTTGCAGATGGTAGTCATTTAAGTTATTATGCATCAGATTTGTTATCAAATAATTTTAGAGTTATATTTGAATAGATTTGAAACTTTTTTAATGTATAAATTTATAATTAATATTTATAAATATGCTAAATAAAAAAATTCAAGAACATTGTAATACGATCAAGGATATTAAGTATTTAGAAAAAGATATCAACAGAGTGATAAACAAAATAACTGCTTTAATGAAAAAAGGTGGAAAAATATTATTTTGTGGAAATGGTGGCTCAGCTGCTGATGCACAACATCTAGCTGCAGAATTTTTAGTAAGATTAAGACCAAATCTAAATAGAAGACCTCTACCCGCGTTAAGCCTTGCAGCAGACACTTCAACAATAACTGCCTGTGGAAATGATTATGGATTTGAAAACATTTTTAGCAGAGTTTTTAATGCCATATCATTAAAAAATGACATATTATTCGTGATTTCAACCTCAGGAAATTCAAAGAATATCATTAAAGTATTAAAAGACTCAAAGAAAAAAAAAATTTATTCAGTTGGTTTTTTAGGCAAAGGGGGAGGTGTAGCAAAAAAGTATTGCAAGGATAAAATAATAATTAAAAGTAATAATACCGCAAATATACAAGAGGCTCATATTTTTTTAGGTCAATATTTATTAGAGGAAATCGAAAAAAAAATTATAATAAAATGACAAAAATATTTTGTGATATTGCAGATTTAAAACAAATCAAAAAATTTAACAAAAAAAAAATAGTTAAAGGTTTTACCACTAACCCAAGCTTGATGAGAAAAGCTGGAGCCAAAAACTATATATTATATTCAAAACAAATATTAAAAATTACAAATAAACCTATTTCTTTTGAAGTTTTTGCAGATAATGAGGAAAGTATGATTTCCCAAGGTAAAAAAATTAATAATTTAGGAAAAAATGTTTATGTAAAAGTGCCTGTATGTAATTCTAAAGGAAAATTTATGGGTGAAGTGATTAAAAAACTTAATAAAGAAAAAATAAAACTTAATATTACAGCTGTTTATTCATTTAGACAAACTAAACAAATTTTAAAAAAAATTGATAAAAAAACAAAAGTAATTATATCAATTTTTGCTGGAAGAATGGCTGATGTAGGTAAGAATCCAATTCCTCAAATTAAAAAAAGTCTTATACTTTCAAAAAAATATAAAAATGTTGAAATATTATGGGCTAGTACTCGTGAAGCTTATAATTATTTGGAAGCAAAAAAAATGGGTTGCCAAATAATAACATCCCCTCCATCAATAATTGAAAAAATTGAAAAATTTGGAAAATCTTTTGATCAGTTAACAATTGATACAGTAAAAGGTTTCTTATCAGACTCTATTAAATCAAAATTTAGGATATAGCACTTGTTTTGGTTGCGGGGGACGGATTTGAACCGCCGACCTCAAGGTTATGAGCCTTGCGAGCTACCAGGCTGCTCCACCCCGCGGTTTAAAATCTATTTTTAAGTTTATTTAATTTTTTAACTCTCTTTATATTTTCTTGTAAAATTCTTTTCTTTTTTTCTGAAGGTTTTTCGTATGTATTTTTAATCTTAATAACTTTAAAAAAACCATCTCTTTGGAGTTTTCTTTTCAAAACTCTTAAAGCTTGTTCTACATTATTATCTTTAACTTCTATTTTAATAACTACCCCCTAAAAAAAAAGATTAACTAGCATTTAAAACTAATATTGTCTATCTATTTATTCTAAAACAAAATTATTCTTTTTTATCTTTTTCTTTTTGTTTTTTCTCTCTTTTTATTCTTCTTCCAGCCTTTTCAATTGCTTCAATCAAATCTTTTTGAGTAAATAAACCAATAGAAACTGGATCTTTAGAATTTAAGTTGTTCAAATTCCAATAACTTTTATTTCTTATAGCTGTGACTGAATTTTTTGTAATTCCAACAAGTTTTGCAATTTGCGAGTCTTTTAGTATCGAATGATTTTTTAAAAGCCACAAAGCTGAGTCTGGTTTATCTTGCCTCTTCGAAAGAGGCACATATTTTTTTATTTTTTTATTATCCTCAGATATTTCATAATCGTAAGTATTGATATTTAAAGCTCTATTATTATCTTTAGAGGACAATTCAATTTCATCTCTAGTTAATTGACCTGCGATTATTGGATTATAACCAACAATACCTTTGCCAACGTCTCCATCAGCAATTCCTTGAACTTCAACTTCATGCAAATTACAAAAATCTGCAATTTGTTTAAAAGTTAAAGTTGTATTTTCTACTAACCAAACAGCAGTAGCCATTGGCATTAATGGTGTGTTCGACATTAGCCTTTCTTCTCTGATCTAAAGTTTTGGAATTTTTTGTTGAATTTGCTCACTCTACCTTTGTCTAAAATTTTCTGCTTTCCGCCTGTCCATGCTGAATGTGAAATAGGATCAATCTCTAATTTTAGAACTTCACCTTCTGATCCCCAAGTTGATCTAGTCTCAAATTGAGACCCATCTGTCATCTCAACTTTTATTGTATGATAGTTTGGATGTATTTTTTTTTTCATAGCAGGGTTTATAACAAATGAATTTTTAAAAACAATTAAAACTTATCAAGGTTTTCAAGCATTTTTTCATATATAGCGTTGCTAGCGGCATTAACTTTTAAGTTATTTATACTTGTTTGATCTAAATTGTTTGTTTTGCCTCCTGCTTCTGTTACTAAAATCAAACCAGCGGCAATGTCCCATAGATTTAATTCATTTTGAAAATATCCATCAAATCTACCAGTGGCAACGTATGCTAAATCTAAAGCTGCACTTCCAGATTTTCTAATATTTAGTTTAGATTTAATTTCTTTTTTTCCTCCAGTGGCAAACAAACATTCATTTAAACTTTTTTTATTTGATACTCTAATTCTTTGATTATTTAAAAAAGCTCCATTGTCTTTCTCAGCATAAAACATTTCGTTTTTGATAGGATCATAAATTAAACCTGAAATTATTTCATTTTTATTCCTTAAAGCTATAGATATTGCAAAATGAGGAACTCCATGTAAAAAATTTGTAGTTCCATCTATAGGATCTATGATCCAAAAATTATCTTTATCTGAATTTTCAATTTTACCAATCTCTTCACTTAAGATAGAGTAATTTTTTTTTGCTTTATTAAGTTCTTCAATCAGAATTTTTTCAACTTTCTTATCACTATTAGTGACAAAATCTGCCGGTCCTTTAATTGAAACCTGTAATTTTTCTAATTCACCAAAATCTCTAATTAATATTTTTGATGCTTTTTCAGCTGCTTTAATCATTATATTTAAATTTGGAGATATTGAATTCATATTTAAATTTTTTTAACGTATTCAATTGATCTTGTATCAACAATTATTGAATCTCCACTTTCAATAAAGGGAGGAACTTGAATTTTTATTCCATTCATTAATACAGCAGGTTTGTAAGAAGAGGATATTGTTTGACCTTTTAAAGCAGCGTCAGTACTTTCAATTGTACAATTAATTTGATTTGGAAGATCAATTTTAATAGGTATATCATTGTAAATTCCTATTTTAACCTCCAATCCTTCGCTTAAAAATTTCGACTTTTCTCCCATTAATTCTTTTTTTATATTTATTTGTTCAAATGTATTATTATTAATAAAATAAAATTCTCCCTTATCTTCATATAAAAAGTTATAATTAAATTCCTCTATTATTGCTCTTTCAATATTATCGCTCGATCTAAATCTTTCGTTAAGTTTTGTTTCTTTATTAATACTTTTCATTTCTACTTGGTTGAACGCACCACCTTTACCAGGTTTTACATGTTGAATTTTTAAAACTTCCCACAGATCACTTTTGTGTTCAATTATCATTCCAGTTTTTATTTCATTAGCCGATATTTTCATTTTAATTTTTTAATTGCCTGCATTGGTTTCAGTTTTTTATTTTTCCAAATGAAGCTTGAAATAGCCAAAAAGTCAGCTTTATTCAACAAAAGATTTTTATAATTATATTGGTTAATACCACCAATCGCTATTATTGGCTTATTTGTGATAGTTCTAAATTTTTTTAGATCTTTTATCGTAGCCTTATATTTTGTTTTTTTTGTTCTGCTTTTATTGAACGCACCAATAGCTATGTAATCAGCCTTATTTGCTATTGCAACCTTAGCTTTATTTAATGAATTATGACAGGTTACACCAATAATTTTATTTTTAATTATTTTCCTAGCTTCATTTATACTTATATCAGTCTGACCAAGATGACATCCGTCAGCACCAACTTTTCTGGCAATTAATGGGTTGTCATTAATGATAAATTTTACTTTATAATATTTGCAAATTTTTTTTATCTTATTTGCTATTTTAATAATTTTTTTTGGAGAAAATTGTTTTAATCTTAGCTGAAAATACTTTATTTTTTTTGTTTGAAATATTCTTTTTAAATCCTTGTAGAAATTATAATGTATTTTGTTTGGAGATATTAGGTATATGAATTTATATCTTTTTTTCAAGTTCTCTTGACCATTTTCCTTGAGCAGCAAGCGAACACATATTTGCTCGATGATTAAAAATCTTTTGGGTACCAGCAATATCATTAATATTTTTTGACCAATGTTTTAAAGCACTTTGCTGCAAAGCTCTTCCATAAGAAAAAGTCATTACAAATTTTGTATTATTTTTCTTATTTATTAAATCAAGATTTTCAGTAGCTTCAATTTCAGTTTGTCCACCTGAAAGAAAGGCTATACCAGGGACTTCCTGTGGGACTGCATTTTTTAAACATTTTAAAGTTAAATCAGCAACCTGTTCACTTGATATTTTTTTTTCAACACTAGCTCCATCTAAAATCATATTAGGTTTCAATATAACACCACTTAAATCGGTTTTATGAAGTATTAATTCTTCAAAGCATTTCTTTATTACCTCTAAAGATTTTTCAAAACATATTTCAGCAGAGTGATTTCCATCCATTAATAGTTCGGGTTCTATAATAGGAACCATTCCACATTCTTGAACTAATGCAGCATATCTTGCTAAAGCGTGAGCATTAGAATGAATACTTAACTTGCTTGGATGCTTTTTAGAAATTTTATAAACTCCCCTCCACTTTGTGAATCTTGCCCCAAGTTTATAGTACTCCTTTAATCTTTCTCTTAATCCATCAAGACCTTCTGTAATTTTTTCATCATTAGAACCTGCTAAAATCTTTGCTCCAGTATCAACTTTTATTCCTGGCACGGTATTACCATCATTTAATAATTCTGGAATAGATTTTAATTCAGTTCTTTGTTTTATTGTCTCATCAAAAAGTATAACTCCAC
Organism: uncultured Pelagibacteraceae bacterium; assembly: GCA_902570905.1. Taxonomy (GTDB): domain Bacteria; phylum Pseudomonadota; class Alphaproteobacteria; order Pelagibacterales; family Pelagibacteraceae; genus Pelagibacter. Next base: position 49,681 of record CACFZX010000003.1, on the reverse strand, counting down.
CAATACAACTTTTCATACTCTCAGATGAAAATAGAGTTTTTCTAAAAAGAAGTCTATTCTCCTCTGTTGATGTGACATTTACAGACTCGAGTCTTTTTGACATAGTTGCAGTACTTTCATCTGCTGCAAGGATTCCTTTACCATCTGATAAAATTTGAATTGCTATTTTGTTCAGTTCTGACATTACTTTACTTTAATGCTTTTATACCAGGTAACACTTTACCTTCAAGATATTCTAAAAATGCTCCACCAGCAGTTGAAACAAAGTTAAAGTCATTTAAAATATTGATATTGTTTATTAGAGCAAAAGTATCTCCTCCACCAGCTACAGAAAAAATTTTATTTGATTTGTTTTTATCAGCAATTTTTTTTCCAATCTCATAACTTCCTTTTGAGAATTGAGGATTTTCAAAATAACCTGCGGGTCCATTCCATAAAATTGTTTTGCTCTCATCAATTATAGAACTAATCTTATAAATTGTTTTTGGACCAATATCTAAAATTAAGTCATCATTTTCGATCTCATTTAGCTCTTTTATTCTTGCATTACCCTCTCTTGTTTTACTAACAGCAACATCTTCAGGAAAAATTATTGAGCACGGATAATTTTTTGAAGTTTTAAATATATCTGCAATAATTGAGTCACTATTAGTCTCTTGAATTGATTTACCAATAGAATAGCCTTTATATTTTAAAATATTATTTGCCATTCCCCCTACAATTATAATATTATCGAATTTTGGAATTAAATTCTTAATAATAGAAATTTTAGTAGAAATTTTAGATCCTCCTATTATACAAGTAATTGGTTTTTTAATTTCTAAGGTAACTTTTTTTAAAGCATTTATTTCAGTCTCAAATTGAATACCTGCATATGACGGAATATGTTCGGTTATCTTACATATTGACGCGTGAGCTCTATGAGAACAAGAAAAAGCGTCATTAACAAATAAATCTCCCAGACTTGCTAAATGCTTAGAAAAATTATCATCATTATTTTCCTCTTTTTCATAGAACCTTATATTTTCTAAAAAAAGAATTTCATACTCTGAATTTAAAAACAATTTTTCTTTACTTAATTTAAATATATTTTCTTTGATAAGTTTAATTTTTTTATTTAGTTTTTTTTCTATATGTTCACAAACAGGCTTTAAGGAAAAATTATTGTCCCATACTCCTTTTGGTCTTCCAATATGGGAAATAACAACAATTTTTGTATTATTTTTAATTAAAAAATTAAATATTGGTAAAATTTTATTTATTCTTGTTACATCTGTTATTAATCCATCTTTCAATGGCACATTTAGATCAAGTCTTAATAAAACTATTTTTCCATCAAGTTTTTTATGATCTTTTATGTAATTCATTAAGAATTTTTGTGAATAAACTCAGCTATATCACACATTCTATTAGAAAATCCCCATTCATTGTCATACCAAGCAGAAATTTTTCCCATGTTTTTTCCTACCACATTAGTAAGAGAAGCATCTACTATTGCTGAGGCTGAATTATGGTTGAAATCTATTGATACAAGTTTGTCATTTGATAATTCAAGAACTTTCTTTTTTTGTTTTGACACAAATTTTTGAAAGGTAGAATTAATTTTTTTTATTGATAATTCTTTTTTTGTGCAAAATATCAGCTCTATTAATGATACATTTGGCGTAGGAACTCTCATCGCTATACCCTCTAGTTTTCCCTTAAGTGACGGTATAATTTCACCAATTGCTTTTGATGCTCCAGTAGAGGTTGGAACAATCGAAAGACTCGCAGATCTTGCTCTTCTTGGATCTTTATGAGAATTATCTAATATTCTCTGATCACTTGTGAAAGCATGAATTGTAGTCATGAAACCTTTCTCAATTTTAAAGCTCTCATTTAAAAGGTAAGCTACGGGTGCTAGACAATTGGTTGTACATGATGCTGCTGAGATTATATTATCATTTTTTTTAATTATTTTTTCATTTACTCCAAATACAATAGTTTTATCTGCGTTTTTACATGGTGCTGACACAATGACTTTTTTTGCTCCATTTCTTAAATGAGGTAATAATTTTTCTTTAGAATTAAATTTACCAGTACATTCAAAAACATAATCAACATTAAATTTTTTCCAATTAATTTTATTTATATCTGTCTCTTGGCTAAAAGAGATTTTTTTGTTGTTAATTGTTATATGCTTTTTATCAAACTTTACTTCTGCATTTATTCTACCATGAATTGAGTCATATTTTATAAGATTTGAGCATGTTTCCGAGTCTGTTCTATTATTTATATGTTTAATCTCAATATTTGAAAATTTATTTTCAAATATTGATCGAACTATCATCCGCCCAATTCTACCCATTCCATTAATTCCAACTTTTATTTTCATAGATTTTGTTTAATCTTTTTAATTATATTTTCTAAATTTAATCCAAAGTTTTCATATATTTCTTTATAGGGTGCACTTTTTCCAAAACTATTTATTCCAAAATTTAATCCTTTTCGGCCAGTATATTTTTTCCAATAAACTGTCTCAGATGCCTCAATTGATACGATCATATCAGTTTCATCTAAAATTTCTCTTTGATAATCTTTACTTTGTAGATCAAATAATTCCTGGCAAGGCATTGAAATAACTTTCGAATAAATATTTTCTGTGGCCAATTTATGACAAACTTTGCATGCCAGACTTGTTTCAGAGCCTGAAGACAATATTGTGAGACTAATTTTATCATTAGTTCTTAAAATTTCATATCCACCTTTAGAGGAAAGATTTTTAGAATTATTCTTTTTTCTCACAGGATCTATTTTTTGTCTTGTTAATGCAATAACACTTGGAGTACCTTTATTTCCAAGAGCAAGCTGCCAACATTCAAATGTTTCGATCATATCTGCCGGTCTAAACACATTTAAATTTGGAACAGATCTTAAACTTGCTAATTGTTCAACAGGTTGATGAGTCGGCCCATCCTCTCCAAGACCAATTGAGTCATGTGTGAAAACATAAATTACTTTTTGTCCCATCATTGCCGCAAGTCTTATCGATGGTTTACAATAATCACTAAAAATTAAAAATGTTCCTCCATAAGGGATTAATCCACTGTGTAAAGACATTCCATTCATCACTCCACACATTGCGTGCTCCCTAACCCCATAATGAATATAATTTCCATCAAAATTTCCTGGTTTAATAATCTTGTGTTGTTTAGTTTTTGTATTGTTGGATCCAGCAAGGTCAGCTGAACCACCGATTATATTTGGAATCTTAGCTACAATTTCTAAAAACTTTTCAGAACATTTTCTTGTGGCTATCGGATCCAAAGATTTTAAATATTCATTTTTAACTTTCTCTAAATCTGAGTGTATAGGTTCTTCAAATAAATAATTTTTAGAATGACTTTTATTAGATCCAGACCATTCTAACCATCCTATTTTAGAAAATTCTTTTTCATATTTTTTTTTATTAATTTCAGCTTTTTTGGATGCTTTATTTCCTATAATTCTCCACTCATTTAGAATTTTTTTTGGTATTTCAAAAGGTCGATATTTCCATTTTAATTTTTTTCTTACTAGTGTAATTTCTTCCTCTCCTAATGGACTCCCATGCGAAGATGCCTTTCCAGCTTTATTTGGTGATCCATATCCTATTGTTGTTTTACAAGATATTGCAATAGGTTTTTTTGATTTTTGCGCTTTTTTTAATGCTTTAAATATTTCCTTTTCATTGTGACCATTGATTTCTATAAATTCCCAACCATAACTATTGAATCTTTTTTTGTAGTTATCTGAGACTGCTAAACTAGTAGGACCATCAATTGAAATAGAATTGTTATCAAAAAGCAGTATAAGATTTTTTAATTTTAAATGACCTGCAAGACTTAATGCCTCGTGACTAACACCCTCCATTAAGCATCCGTCACCTGCTAGCACATAGGTTTTGTGATTAAAAATATTTTTTCCAAACTTTTTTTTTAAAATTTCTTCCGCTAATGCAAAACCAACAGCATTAGAAATTCCCTGCCCAAGTGGGCCAGTTGTTGTTTCAATTCCAGAATTTGGATGATACTCAGGGTGTCCGGCACATATAGAATCTAGTTGTCTAAAATTTTTGATATCTTCTAGTTTTATGCTCCTATAACCAGTTAAGTAAAGCAACGAATATAGCAACATCGATCCATGACCTGCGGACAAAACAAATCTATCTCTATTGAGCCAATTAGGATCTTTTGGATCAAATCTCAAAAAATCTTTAAAAAGAACTGTCGCAACATCAGCCATACCCATAGGCATACCAGGATGACCAGAATTAGCTTTCTGGACAGCATCAATAGATAAAAATCTTATTGCGTTGGATAAATCTCTATTATTTTTATTCAAAAAATATCCTATTTAGACTTGGGTGAATCAGTTTAATATTATAATTATATATATATGAAAACTCTTTACGAAAAAGAAAAAAAGTTAAAAGAAAGTATAGAAAAATTAAATTTAATCAAAACTGAAGATCCTAATTTACAAAATTCAATCTTAAATCTCGATAAACAGAAAAATCAATTAGAAATTGAAAAAAAAGAACTTGAAAACAAATATTTAGAAATAAAGACTAATTACGATGAATTGAAAATTAAATTAGACAAACTTAATAAAGACAAAGAACAAGAAAGCCAAAAAGAGGCTGACTTTTCTGAAAAAATTGATGAATTAAATCAAGAAACAGATACTTTACTTGAGGAAATAGATAAATGGCAAATGTAAATATAAAATTTAATGGAAAAGAATTCTTGTTGTCATGTGATGATGGTCAAGAGGAACATCTAGAGGAATTGTCAATTCATTTAAATGAAAAATTTAATAAATTAAAAAATAGTTTAGGCAACATCGGTGAAAATAAACTTTTACTTATTACTTCAATTAAAGTTATGGACGAGTATTTTGAAACTAAAAAAAAAATTGACCAAAGATCAAATGAGTTAAAGGAATTAACAGCAAAATTTAAAGAACTAAAATCACTAATCTATGATTATAAAAGTAAAAAAAGAAAATGAAATTCTCGAATTAAATAACTTACAAACTAATTTAAAAAATCAAATTGATGAAAATAAATCCGATTATGAAAAGATTATTGACGAAGCCACAGAAAAGATTGAAGATTTTTTAAAAAAAACAAATATTAATAAACCTTTACAATAAAAAATTGAATAAATCACTTTTAAGATATAAATATATAAATCTTAGAAAAATAAAAAATCAAAAAGATGTAAAAATAAATTTTTTAAAAGTTTTAAGACTTTTAAAAAATTTTGATTATAAAAAAAAAATATTTGGTGGCTATTATCCAATTAATTATGAAATGAATATTTTACATTTTCTTAAAGAACTAGAAAAGAAAAATGTTAAAATTTCTTTACCGATAATAATGAAAAATAATGATATGGACTTTTATAAATGGTCATCGACTGATATTTTGATTTTAAATAAGTTCGGAATCCCTGAGCCACAAAAAATAGAAAAGGTTGTTCCAGACATCTTATTTATACCATTAGTTTCATTTGATAAAAATTTGTTTAGAATTGGATATGGTGGTGGATTTTATGATAGATATATTGAAAAGGTTTCAAAATTAAAAAAAACTTTGAATATTGGAGTAGCTCATTCTTGTCAAAAAGTTAGCAAAGTTCCTTTAAATAAATATGATAAAAAGCTCGATATGGTAATAACTGAAAAATATATATTATCATGAAAATTATTTTCTTAGGTGACATAGTAGGTAGATCTGGATGCTTATCTGTTAAAGAAAATTTAAATGATATTGTAAAAAGAAATAATATTAATTTTGTTATAGTTAATGGAGAAAATGCTGCAGATAATGGATTAGGAATAACAGAAAAGATAACAAATCAATTATTTGATAGCGGTGTTCAAGTTATTACAACTGGTAATCATGTATGGGATCACAAAGAAACAGCTGAATTAATCGAAAATGAGAAAAGATTATTACGTCCAAATAATTTGTCTTCCACTTATCCAGGCAATGGATTTGAAATTTTTAAAACCAGTGGAGTAAAAATAGGAGTACTAAATTTAATGGGCAATGTTTTTATGAAAAAATGTGAGGATGTATTTGAAAACTCAAAAAATTTTTTAAATAAGTATAAGCTTCAAGAAGATTTTGATTTTCTGGTTGTAGATTTTCATGGAGAAATAACAAGTGAAAAAATGGCAATAGGACATCTATTTGATGGTAAAGCAACCCTAGTTGTAGGAACTCACACTCATGTTCCAACAAATGATGCGAGGATTTTATCTAAAGGTACAGCATATCAAACAGATGCTGGAATGTGTGGTGATTATAATTCTGTTATTGGCATGGATAAAAGTAACTCATTAAATCGTTTTATGAAAAAAAATTCTGTAAAACATTTTCCATCTGAAGGAGAAGCAAGTTTATGTGGTGTTATTGTTACTTGTAATCCCAAAAATGGATTAGCAGAAAAGATAGAAAGCTTCATACACGGGGGTGAACTATCAAAATAGTAATTTAATATGGCAGGTCACTCACATTGGGCAGGAATTAAGCACAAGAAAGGTAGAGCTGATAAATTAAGATCTAGTTTATTTTCTAAACTTTCAAGAGAAATAACAGTTGCAGCTAAACTTGGAGACAAAGACCCCGGGATGAATTCTAGATTAAGATCAGCGATACAATCAGCAAAATCAGCAAATATGCCCAAAGATAACATTCAACGAGCAATTGATAAATCTGAATTAAATTCTGGTAACAATTATGAAAATATAAGATATGAGGGATTTGGTCCTCACAATACTGCAGTAATAATTGAAACTCTTACTGACAACAAAAATAGAACAGCATCAAATCTGAGAGCAATATTTCAAAAAAATGGTGGTAATCTAGGAACATCAGGTTCTGCCTCACATAATTTTGATCAAGTAGGTGTAATAAAAATTCCTAAATCAGAGATATCAGATGAAAAAATTTTTGAAATTGCAGCTGAAAGTGGGGCGAGAGAATATATCTCAAGGGAAAATTTCTATGAAATACAATGTGAAAAAAATAGTATTTATACTGTTAAAAAAACTATAGAAAAAAATATTTCTAATTTCATCTCAACAGATATAGAGTGGATATCAATTAACAAAATAAAACTTTCATCAACTTCTAAAGAAGATTTAGTCAATTTTCTTGATATTTTAAATGAAGATGATGATGTACAAAATGTATTTACTAATGTTATCTTATAAAAAATATGCTTATAATTGGTATTGACCCTGGAATTTCTGGTGCAATGTGTTTTTTTCAAAACGGAGAAATTACCGATGTAATAGATATGCCGTCTATGGCTGACGGTAAAAAAAATAAAAGACAAATTAATAGTCAGCAAGTTTTCAACGAAATTTCAGAAAGAATTATTAATATACCAAGAAAAGAAATAATAGTTGTTATTGAGCAAGTTTCAGCAATGCCTGGTCAAGGTGTAACCAGCATGTTTAATTTTGGACAATCTTTTGGAGTTTTAAAAGGTATTTGTTCAGCTATGCAACTTTCAATGTATTTTGTAAGACCAGCAAAATGGAAGAAATATTATGGTTTAATCAAAACAGAAAAAGATGCAAGCAGAACAAAAGTAATAGAGATTTTTCCATATATATCATCCAAACTCTCAAAAAAAAAAGATTCAAATAAAGCTGATGCTATTTTAATAGCCAATTTTTTTAATAATACGTACCAAAAAGCTGAATAATACTTGTTTTTTTAAGTCAAATTGATGACACATTTTAGTGTGAAACACATTTAATGGAAGCAGATATAACATCTCAGGCAGCAGGATTAGCTGGTGCTACAGATTTTTCGATTTTAAGCTTATTCTTAAGAGCAGACATTATTGTTAAGTCAGTAATAATAATTTTAATTGCAGCATCGATATATTCATGGGCAATAATAATTGAAAAAATTAAATTATTTAGGAAAATAAATCTAACTTCTGAAGAGTTTGAGAACAAGTTTTGGAAATCAAAATCAGCCGAGACTTTCTATAATAGTTTACCAGTAAATTTAGATGATCCTATGGCAAATCTTTTTAAAGATACAATGCAAGTTGTAATTAAATCTAGATCAAGATCTAATTTAAGTGAAAGACTTAATAACATCCTTGAAGTCAATATAGAAAAACAAATGAATATAATTGATAAAAGCAATACCTTCTTAGCAACTGTTGGTTCAACAGCACCATTTATTGGATTGTTCGGAACTGTTTGGGGTATTATGAATTCATTTCAATCAATTGCAATTTCTAGAAATACAAGTTTAGCCATTGTTGCGCCTGGAATAGCTGAAGCACTCTTTGCTACTGCACTTGGTTTGTTGGCCGCTATACCTGCAGTAGTAGCTTACAACAAATTTAATAGTGACTCTAAAAAATATTCTCAAAGACTTGAGAGCTTTTCAAAAAAATTTCTATCAATTATTTAAATGGCATTTAAATTTAATAGGTCCAATCGTGATCCAATGAGTGAGATAAATGTCACTCCATTTGTAGATGTAATGTTAGTATTATTAATTATTTTTATGGTAACTGCTCCATTACTAACGGTCGGTGTTCAAGTTGATTTACCTGAAAGTTCAGCAGACTCTTTGCCAGAAGAAGTTGAGCCTTTAACCTTAACTATAAATTCAAAAGGAGAAATTTTTATACAAGAGTCCAAAATTGAATACGATAAGATCATAGCTAAAATTTTAGCTGTATCTAAGAATAGAACAGATACCAGAATTTATGTAAGGGGAGATAAAACGATTAATTATGGAAGAGTACTTGAAATAATGGGTATGTTATCTGGATCGGGTTTTACTAAAGTTGCGCTAATTTCTGAACCATATAAAGAGAGGTAAGTTTGTATAAAAATGTGATAATCTCCTCTGGTTTCCATTTTTTATTAATCATGATTGCAACTTTAAGTTTGCCATTTTTAGCAAAAAAGCCAATTGATCTCCCCCCTTTAGTTTCTGTTGAATTAATACAAATTACTGACAAAACCAATATTCCTTTTGCACCAAAGGCAAAGAAAATAATTGAAAAAGTTAAGAAAGAGGAAGAGAAGTTAGTCTCAGAACAAGCGCCACCAAAAAAAGTAAAGAAAGAAAAACCAGAAGCAATTCCTTTACCTAATGAGAATAATGAGAAAATTAAAAAACTTGAAGAGAAAAAGCAGAATCCTGAAAAAATTGACGATGAAATTAAACAAGTTTCAGAATTTGAAAAAAAAGAAATCTTTGATCCAAATAATATTGCTGCTTTAATTGACAAATCTAAAGAGCAATTAGCTGAAACAAATGTGCAAAATGATAAAATAACTCAATCCCAAGATCAAAATATGGATATTTCAGGTCTTACTTTAAGTGAGGAGGACGCGTTAAAAGCTCAAATATTTGGTTGTTGGAGCATTCCACTTGGTTTACCATATAATGAAAATTTACTTGTGAGAATAAAACTTAAGCTTAAGCCTGATGGATCAGTTGTAAAAACAGAAATTTTAGATCATGCTAGAATGAATAAACCTGGCCAAGGTTTTTACAAAGTTTTGGCAGAAAGTGCTTTAAGAGCTATACAGTTATGTCAGCCACTAAGAGTGCCCACAACAGGTCATGAAAGATGGAAAGATTTACAATTAAATTTTGATGCAAGAGAAATGTTAGAGGGTTAATGTATTATAGAAATATTTTAATAATTTTGATTTTTTTTGTTTTTCCAAATAAATCTTTTGGATTAATAGAAGTTGATATAACAAGAGGGAATTTAAACCCATTACCTATTGCAATTTCTTCTTTATCCTCAGATAGTTCATCTAAAAATCAACTTTCAAAATTACTTAAAGTTCAAGATGTTGGTTTAGAGATTTCAAAAGTAATAGAAAATAATTTTCGTCAATCTGGATTGTTTAATCCTCTTAACAAAGATTCATTTTTACAGAAACCTGATATTGCTCATCTAAAACCAAGATTTGAAGATTGGTCTTTAATTAAAGCGCAGGCTTTAATTACAGGTAAAGTAACTTATTCTGAAGATAAATTAAGAGTAGAATTTAGACTTTGGGATGTTCTTGCTGCAAAAGAGATGATGGCGCTTGCATTTACAACTGTTCCAAAAAATTGGAGGAGAGTTGGTCATATAATTTCTGATAAAGTATACGAAAGACTTACTGGGGAAAAAGGATACTTTGATACAAGAATTATATTTGTATCAGAAAAGGGCCCTAAAACACAAAGAATAAAAAAATTAGCCATTATGGATCAAGATGGTTTTAATACAAAATATTTAACTCTGGGAAATGAATTAGTTTTGACACCAAGATTTAACCCTACTAATCAAATGGTTACATATTTATCGTACTTTAAAAATCTGCCAAGAGTTTATTTATTAGATATTGAGACAGGAATTCAAGAAGTGGTTGGTGATTTTCCTGGAATGACTTTTGCTCCAAGGTTTTCACCTGATGGAAAAAAAATTATTATGAGTTTTGCCATGGATGGCAATTCAGATATTTATACGATGGACTTGGAGAATAGGATTGTAGAAAGAATAACAAACCATCCATCAATTGATACATCGCCATCGTATTCTCCAGATGGTAAATTTATTACTTTTAATTCAGACAGAAGTGGTTACCAACAAATTTATATTATGAAAAGTGACGGATCTAATGTCAAAAGAATATCATTTGGAAAAGGGTTATATGGAACTCCAGTCTGGTCTCCAAGAGGGGATTTAATTGCATTTACAAAACTACATAAGGGAAAGTTTTATATTGGTGTTATGAGAACTGATGGTAAAGGAGAAAGATTGTTAACTGAAAATTATTATCAGGAAGCACCATCCTGGTCACCAAATGGGAGAGTTTTAATTTTTTATAGAGAAACTAAGACAGATAGCAAAGGGGAGGGATTTTCTGCCAAACTATGGTCAATTGATTTAACAGGTTATAATGAGAGGTTAGTTGAGACTGAAACTGACGCCTCAGACCCATCTTGGTCGTCATTATTAAGTAATTAGTTGGTTTTTAACAAATATTTATTGATTTTTAAGCTTGTAAGATCTATTCAGGTGTGAAAAAGTTAAAATAAATAAAAGATTTAAGGAGCAGCAATGATTTTAGGGAGAAATTATAAAAATATTTTTTTAGTGATTTTAATGAGTTTAGTGCTTTCAGCGTGCGCAACGCAGACTAAAAAAGTCGATGGACAAATGCAAGGTGACGTTTACACAGGAACGGATACAGTTGAATATTTAGCTGACGGTGTTCCAGATAGAGTATTTTTTGCAACCAATGAATCAGTTCTTACAACTGCTTCTAGAGAAACTTTAAGAAAGCAAGCGGCATGGTTAAGAAAAAATTCTGATGTAACTGTTGTTCTAGAAGGTCATGCTGACGAAAGAGGAACTAGAGAATATAACTTAGCTTTAGGAGAAAGAAGAGCTAATGCAGCCAAAGATTACTTAATGACTTATGGAATTTCGTCAAATAGAATTTCAGTAATTAGTTATGGTAAAGAAAGACCAGTGGACTCAGGTTCAAACCCATTAGCTTGGTCAAAAAATAGAAGATCAGTAACAGTAAAAGCAAATTAATTAAAATTTTAGTATTAAAAAGACCCTTAATTTTTATAAATTAAGGGTCTTTTTTTTGCCATCATTATAATTACAAATAAAAAAATAATGAAAATTCTATTAAATTTTAAAAATAAAATTGTAATTATTTTTATAATCTTAATTTCAGCTCAGGTAGTCAATGCAGATAGTCATAATATATATGAGGTATTAGAGATAATAAAAAAAGATTTAAAAACTTTAGAAAAAGCAGTTTATTCAGACGGGCTAAGCGATGAAAACAACAAGGATAATAATTTTACAGAACTTGATCAAAACTCTGAGGAAGTTTTAACTAGACATTTGTTAAAATTATCAGAGGTAGAGAAACAATTTCAAGAATTAACCAATAAATTTGAGGAAATAAATTTTAAAATAGACAAACTCTCCTCAAGACTTTCTAAAGTGCAAGCGGATAATCAGTTGAGATTTCAACAACTAGAAGAGAAAAAAATAAGTAGCGATCTAGTAAATTTACAAAGTGAAACTACGAGCACCCAAGATGACAAAGAAAAAATTTTACCAGGTTCTTCAGAGCCACAAGATTTAGGTTCAATTTCGTACAAAGACTCTGAGCCTAAACTAGATAACCAACAAACACAGTCTGTTGAAACTACTGCGAGCGTAGTAACTGAAAATTTTGTAATAGAAGAAAAAATTTTACCTGATGTAGGCGCAAAAGATCAATATGAGTTTGCAACAAACCTATTAAAAGTTGGAGATTACAATACTGCAGAGCGTGCTCTAAAAGAATTTGTAGTATCAAATCCAGAACATGATTTGGCTGGCAACGCCCAATATTGGTACGCTGAAACATTTAGAATTAGACAACTGTATACTGATGCGGCATCTGCCTATTTAGAAGGTTATCAAAAATATCCAAAAAGTGAAAAGGCTCCTATAAATTTATTAAAACTTGGAGTATCATTAGTACAGATAGGAGAAAAAGATCAAGGTTGTTTGATGATAACAGGGGTTCAAAAACAGTATCCTGATGCAAATCAATCTGTTCTTCAGAAATCTAAATATGAAGAAAAAAAGTTTGAATGCAAAAAAGATAATTCTTAAGAGATTATTAAAAAAACTAAAAAACCCAAAAATAAAAAATATATATAATATTTTTAACAATAATCTTTCTAATTTTAAGAATGTTTCTAAAATAGCAATTGCATTATCTGGAGGAAAAGACAGCTTAGCTTTAGCATATTTAGCTAAGTGCTATTCAATCAATAATAATCTTAAAGTTTATTTTTATCATGTTGATCATAGATTAAGAAAAGAATCTGAATTAGAGGCCAATCAGCTTAAGCGTCAAATGAAACATTATGATATAAATTGTAAAATTTTAAAGTGGAGAGGTCCTAAACCAAAATCAAACATCCAATCTATTGCTAGAAAAAAAAGATATAGTTTAATTAAAAAGGAATGTATTAAAAATAAAATTCAACTTTTATTAACAGGTCATCATATAGAGGATGTTTATGAGAATTTTTTAATTAGGCTTCTAAGAGGATCTGGTCTCAAGGGTTTAATCTCATTTTATTCTAATATGAATAACGATGATAAATTATTAAAAATTATAAGACCGTTATACGAACTTAAAAAAAAAGATTTATCGTATATATCATCAAATGTTTTTAATTTTTTCATTAATGATTCTTCTAATATAAGCTTAAATTTTAAAAGAATTAGAATAAGAAATCTTTTGTTTAATCTAAAAGAGGAAGGACTTGATGAAGAAAAACTGAAGCTTACTTTAACAAATTTATCAAGTAGCGAAGATACTATAAACTATTATGTGGAAAAAAACCTTGTGCATAATACCTATTTAAATAATAATTCATATATAGTTAAAGGTGATTTGCTTGAAGAGCCCTTTGAAATTATTTTTAGATCATTATCAATAATTTTCCAAAAGGTTGGAAAAACATATTATCCACCGAGAGGTAAAAATCTTCAAAATTTAATACAATCCCTAAGTTCAAAAGAATTTAAAAAAACAACCTTATCAGGCTGTATTGTAGAAAAAGTCAATAATTCAATCAAAATTTATAAAGAAAAATGAAAATTTAGCTTAAATGCATCAACTTAACACTTGTTTAATTAATAATAATTCTTACTTTATCATATATGAACATTAAAAATTTAGCGATGTGGGCAGTAATAGTTATTTTAACTATTGGGTTATATAATATGTTCAAAAACCCCCAAAGAAATGTAAATCAAAATAATACTATAATTTTTTCGGAATTTTTAAATGAAGTTGAAAATGGACGGGTTATTCAAGTTGATATTCAAGGTAATAATATAAAAGGAGTTATGTCTAACGGAGAAAAATTTACAACATATTCTCCTAATGATCCAAATTTAATTGAAAAATTGTCAGATAAGGGAGTTAGCATATCAGCGGCTCCTCTCGAGGAAAAAATGCCTTCATTATTTGGAGTTTTATTATCATGGTTTCCTATGCTTCTATTAATTGCAGTTTGGATATTCTTTATGAGACAAATGCAAGGAGGAAAAGGCGGGGCAATGGGATTTGGAAGATCCAAGGCAAAAATGATGAACGAAGTCAAAGGAAAGGTAACTTTTAATGATGTCGCGGGGGTAGAAGAGGCAAAAGAAGAAGTTGAAGAAGTTGTAGAATTTTTAAGAGATCCTAGAAAATTTAGCAGACTAGGAGGCAAGATTCCTAGAGGTTGTTTATTGGTAGGTCCTCCAGGCACAGGTAAAACTTTATTAGCTAGAGCAATAGCCGGGGAAGCTGGAGTCCCTTTTTTTACTATTTCAGGATCAGATTTTGTTGAAATGTTTGTTGGAGTTGGAGCTTCAAGAGTTAGAGATATGTTTGAACAAGGAAAAAAACACTCACCATGTATAATATTTATTGATGAAATAGATGCAGTAGGAAGAAGCAGAGGAGCTGGTTTAGGTGGAGGCAACGACGAAAGAGAGCAAACTTTAAACCAATTGTTAGTAGAGATGGATGGGTTTGATACCAACGAAGGTGTTATCATAATAGCAGCTACAAATAGACCAGATGTTTTAGATCCAGCACTATTAAGACCGGGTAGATTTGATAGACAAGTAGTAGTGTCATTACCTGATATAATTGGAAGAGAAAAAATTTTAAAAGTTCATGCAAAGAAAATTTCTATGGCACCTGATGTAAATCTAAGAACCATAGCAAGAGGCACACCTGGTTTTTCAGGCGCTGATCTTGCAAACTTAGTAAATGAATCAGCGTTGCTAGCCGCAAGAAAGAATAAAAGAATAGTGACCACTTCTGAATTTGAGGAAGCAAAAGATAAAGTGATGATGGGTGCAGAAAGAAGATCCATGGTAATGACTGAGGAAGAAAAAAAACTTACTGCATATCATGAAGCTGGACATGCTATAGTGACAATTAATGAGAAAGCAGCCTATCCTATTCATAAAGCGACTATAATTCCTAGGGGCAGAGCATTGGGTATGGTTATGCAATTACCTGAAAGAGATGAAGTATCTCAAACAAGAGAACAGCTTCACGCCCAAATGGCGATTGCAATGGGTGGTAGAGTTGCAGAGGAAATAATATTTGGAGATGATAAAGTAACAACCGGTGCAGCAAGTGATATTGAACAAGCTACGAAAAGAGCTAGAGCCATGGTTATGAGAGCAGGATTAAGCAAAGAACTAGGACCAATATTATATGGAGAAAATGAAGAAGAGGTATTCCTAGGTAGATCAGTTGCAAGACAACAAAATATGTCTGAGGAAACTGCAAAAAAAGTAGACGCAGAAATAAGAAATTTTGTTGAAAAAGGTTACGATAGAGCAAGAAAAATTTTAACTGAAAAAGTTGAAGATCTACATAAACTTGCGAAAGCTCTTCTTACATATGAAACCTTAACAGGCACTGAAATTGAGGATTTGATCAATAAAAATATTTATCCATCGAATAAAGAGGATCTGAAAGTTGAAGAAGAAAAAGAAAGTTCTGCATTAGGATCAATTGGACTAAAACCAAAAATTGTTCATTAACATTGATGATTAAATATTACACAAGAGCGTGTAATTTTTATTTCGGCCAAACTTCATTAGAAAAAATTAAAAAAAAACAATCAATCCCATTACATGGAAATAAATTAATATCTTTTGATACAGTTGAAATTTTAACAAGAAAAACAAAAAAAAAAATTAGTATAAAAAAAATTACAAAACTTAAAAGTAAAATTAAAAAAAAATTATTGTTTGATATAAATCAAATAAAAAAAAAGAAAAGATTTAAGTATTTAAACTTTTCAAATATTCCAGTTTTAATGGGGATTTTAAATTTAACTCCAGATAGTTTTTCAGATGGTGGAAAATATAATAAAAATAAAAATGGACTGATCCATGGTAAAAAATTAATTAGTGAAGGTTGTAAAATTTTAGACATAGGAGGTGAGTCAACAAGACCTGGTTCAAAAGCTATTGACCCAAATAAAGAGTGGAAGAGAATATTTTCAACATTATCTCAAGTAAAAAAAATCAAAACAATACTCTCATTAGATACTAGAAAAAGTTCAGTAATGAGAAAAGGAATAAAAAATAATATTAATTTAATTAATGATGTTTCGGGTCTTCAATATGATCCAAATACAATATTAATTTTAAAAAAAACCAAAATTCCGTTTGTAATAAACCATACACAAGGTAATCCAAATACAATGCAAAAAAATCCAAAATACAAAAACGTGGTTTTAGATATTTATGATTTTTTTGATGAGAAAATTCAATATTTAAGATCTAAAGGAATTAAACATAATAATATAATATTAGATCCTGGGATAGGATTTGGTAAAAACTTGAAACATAATATTACCTTGATTAGAAATATTTCTATTTTCCACTCCCTTGGATTTCCTGTAATGTTAGGTACTTCAAGAAAAAGATTTATCAGAGATCTGTCTGGAGTAAATGACAGCAAGGAAAGATTGGGAGGAACTATATCATCTAGTTTATTTGCAATGATGCAAGGAGTCCAAATATTGAGAGTTCATGATGTAAATGAAGTTAATCAAAGTATTAAAATTTTCAATTCTTTAAAATTTTAAAATGGCAAAAAAATATTTCGGTACTGATGGAATAAGAGGTAGAGTAAACCTAGCTAAAATTAATGGTGAAATGTTTTTTAAATTTGGTTTAGCAGTAGGAACATATTTTAAAAATCTAAGGAAAAAAAAACAAACAGCTATTATTGCAAAAGATACTAGACTATCTGGGTATACTCTAGAACCAGCTTTAGTGTCTGGATTAACATCAGCTGGAATGCATGTTTATACACTTGGACCGTTACCTACAAATGGGCTAGCAATGTTAACTAAAAAAATGAGCGCAAATATGGGTATAATGATAACTGCGTCTCACAATCCTTATTATGATAATGGTTTAAAATTGTTTGGACCCAATGGCTTGAAGTTATCGGATAAAATTGAAAAGAAGATAGAGAAATTGATAGACTCTAAGATTGTAAAAAATCTTTCTGAACCAAATACCTTAGGAAGAGTTAAAAGATTAGAAGATGCAAATGATAGATATATTAAAATTCTAAAAAATAATTTTCCGAAAAATTTTCACCTAAAAAAAATGAGAATCGCAATTGACTGTGCTAATGGAGCTGGTTATAAATCAGGACCAATTTTATTAAGATCTTTAGGAGCAAAGGTTTATCAATTTGGTACTTCTCCAAATGGTTTTAATATTAACGACAAATGTGGATCAACTTTTCCTAGCAAAATAAAATATTTGGTAAAAAAGCATAGAGCACACATAGGCATTTCACTAGATGGAGATGCTGATAGAATAATCGTTTCAGACGAAAATGGAAATATTATTGATGGAGATCAAATAATTGCAATGCTAGCTACAAGATGGAAAAGAAAAAAAATTTTGAAAGGCGGAGTAATTGGAACTCTTATGTCAAATTATGGATTGCAAAATTATTTGAAGACTAAAAAAATAAAATTTATTAGAGCAAAGGTAGGCGATAGATATGTCAAAGAAAAAATGCAAAATAATAATTTTAACTTAGGAGGTGAGCAATCAGGACACATTATACTTGGTAAATTTGCAACAACTGGAGATGGTTTGTTAGTTGCATTAGAAATTTTATTTTCAATGAGAAAAGGTAAAAAAGCAAGCGAGATATTCAATACATTTAAAGCAACGCCCCAAATTTTAGAAAATATTAAAGTAAAAGATAAGTCAATAATTAATTCCCAAAAGTGCAAGGTAGCAATAAGTAAATCAGAAAAACTCATTAAAAACCATGGAAGAATGCTAGTAAGGAAATCTGGCACAGAACCAAAAATTAGAATTATGGGGGAGTCGAGTAATATTTTATTATTAAAAAAATGTATAAATATTGTTAAAAAATCAATAAATTAATTTGAAACTCAGATCTAAAATATTAATCATAGCTGGTTCAGACTCTTCTGGCGGAGCAGGTATCCAAGCAGATATAAAAACAGTTACAAGTTTAGGGTCATATGCTATGACAGCAATAACAGCAATTACATCACAAAATACCACCGGGGTATTGTCTATATCTAAAGTACCGTTAAGTGAAATAAAAAACCAAATAGAATTCACATCAAAAGATATTAAACCAGATGCTATTAAAATTGGAATGTTACATTCATCAAAGGTTATTAACGTAGTTTTAAATTTGTTAGTTAAAATTAAAGTTAAAAAAATTATACTAGATCCAGTTATGGTCGCAAAAGGCGGTAAAAAATTAATAAATAATAATTCTATTAGATTAATAAGATCAAAATTAATGAAAAAAGTTTCTTTAATTACACCAAATATTCCTGAAGCAGAAATCTTAAGTCAAGTAAAAATTAAATCAATCGATGATATGATAACTGCAGGGAATAAATTACTAAAAAAGGGTGCTAAAAATGTTTTGATTAAAGGAGGTCATCTAAAATCAAAACAGGTATTTGACATTTATTTAAATAAAAAAGAAATCAAAATATTTAAAAGTAAAAAAATCAGAACTAAAAATACTCATGGTACTGGCTGCACACTATCAAGTGCAATAGCAACCTATTTTTCGTGTGGAAAAACATTAAAGAAATCTTGTAGTATGGCAATTAATTATGTTAACCATTCAATCGGAGCAGGACCTGAATATGGAAAGGGTCATGGCCCAATAAACCATATAAGTTTATTGAATATAAATAAAAAATTTAGATGAAAAATGTAGTTGTTGTTGGATCGCAATGGGGAGACGAAGGTAAAGGGAAGATCGTCGATTGGTTATCAAGTGAAGCAGATGTAGTAGTTAGATTTCAGGGTGGTCACAACGCTGGTCACACTTTAGTCATAGATGGTATTACTTATAAGTTGAGATTACTACCATCGGGCATTGTAAGAAAAAATAAAATATCAATTATTGGAAACGGGGTAGTTGTAGATCCTTGGGCTTTACTCGAAGAAATTGAGGAAATTAAATCTAAAGGCGTAGAGGTATCGGAAAAAAATTTAATAATTTCTGAAGCGGCAAATTTAATTTTACCATTTCATAGAGAGATGGATGAAATAAGAGAAGACACTGCTGGAAAAGCAAAAATTGGAACTACAAGAAGAGGAATTGGCCCAGCTTATGAAGATAAAGTGGGTAGGCGATCAATAAGAGTAATGGATTTAATATCAGAAAAAAATTTGGACCAAAGATTAGAAACTGTGCTGATGCATCATAATGCAATTAGAAAAGGTCTCAACAAAGATCTTTTTCAAAAAGATAAATTAAAAAAAGATTTACTCAAAATAGCACCAGAAATTTTAAGATATTCCCAACCAGTTTGGAAAAGAATTAATGAGTTTAATCAAAAAAGAAAAAAAATATTATTTGAAGGAGCCCAGGGTATTTTGTTAGATGTAGATCATGGAACTTATCCTTTTGTTACATCGTCAAATACAGTTGCATCATCAGCTGCGACTGGATCTGGATGTGGACCCAATTCTATAAACTATGTTTTGGGTATTACAAAAGCTTACACAACAAGAGTTGGAGAGGGTCCCTTTCCAACAGAACTAACAGATAAAATTGGAGATCAATTAGGATTAAGAGGAAAAGAGTTTGGAACTGTTACCAGTAGAAAAAGAAGATGCGGATGGTTTGATGGTGTATTGGTTAGACAAACAATTAAAATTTCTGGAATAGATGGTATTGCTTTAACTAAGTTAGATGTTTTAGATGAGCTTGATGAAATAAAGATTTGTATTGCTTATGAATTGAATGGTAAAAAAATTGACTATTTGCCAGCAGCTGTCGATGATCAATTAAAAGTTAAGCCAGTTTATAAATCTTTTAAAGGCTGGAAATCATCTACAAAAGGAATCAAAGATATTAATGAACTTCCTCTAAATGCTAAAAATTATATTCTCGATTTAGAAAAATTTATTGAAACAAAAATATCGAGTATATCTACCAGTCCTGAAAGAAATGATACAATCTTAATTGAAGACCCTTTTAAAATCTAAGTTGCTGGCAATAAATTTTTTGATTTTGCTAAATTAAGCATATGCTTTTGCAATTTTTCAAAAGCTTTGTTTTCTATCTGTCTTATTCTTTCTCTACTGATTTTATATTTTTTACTAAGATCTTCTAATGTTAAAGGTTCATCAGTTAATCTTCTTGAGTAAAGAATTTCTTTTTCTCTTTCATTTAAAACCTTAATAGAATCTTTTAATAAATCTTTTCTTTGATCCATTTCTTCTTTTTGTGCAAATTTCAATTCCTGATCCATATCTTGATCTACCACCCAGTCTTGCCATTGATCTCCATCTTCCCCAATTGGTGCGTTTAATGAATGCTCTTTTCCTGCAAGTCTCCTATTCATTGAAACAACTTCATTTTCACTAACATCAAGTTTTCTCGCAATTTCACTAACGTGCTCATTTCTTAATTCACCTTCAGATCTAGGAGCAATTTGGTTTTTAATTTTTTTAAGATTAAAAAATAATTTTTTTTGCGCTGTAGTTGTTCCAATTTTTACTAAACTCCATGACCTTAGTATATATTCTTGAATTGAAGCTTTTATCCACCACATTGCGTATGTAGCCAACCTAAAACCTTTTTCAGGTTCAAATTTCTTTACCGCTTGCATAAGACCTATATTTCCTTCTGAAATCATTTCATTAATAGGCAAACCATAACCTTTATAACCCATAGCAATTTTTGCTACTAATCTTAAGTGACTGGTAACTAATTTTTCTGCGGATTTTAAATTTCCTGTTTCTTTCCAATTTTTAGCTAGCATATATTCTTCCTCAGCATCTAACATTGGAAATTTTTTAATTTGTGCTAAATAAGCACTTAAACCACCCTCGCTTGTAATTGATGGCAAGTTATAGTTTTTTTTAGAATTCATAATGGGTTATTTAATAAATATTATCTTTTTTACAATGTTTTTCTTATTATGTATTTCTTAACTTTTTTAACAATTTTTTGAGTTCATTAGGCAAATCTGAAGAAAATTTTAAAGTTTTTTCAGTTTTAGGGTGTATAAAACCTAAAATTTCAGCATGTAGAAACTGTCTGTTTAATTCTAATAATTCTTTTTCAATTTCGGTATTAATATTTTTCAACTTTTTAAATTTTTTTTTATATTTCTTATCACCTACAATATTGTTACCCTTATGACTCATATGGACTCTTATTTGATGAGTTCTTCCTGTCTCTAATTTACATTCAACATAACTTAATGTTGGTACATTTTTATTTTCAAAAATTTCCAATGACTTATAGTTTGTAATTGCTAATTTCCCTTTAGAAAAACCAACTTCCATAAGTTGTCTATTTTTTTTACTTCTTGTTATAAGTGTTTTAATCTTACCTGTTTGAGGTCTTAACTTACCCCATATCAAAGTTTTGTAAATTCTTTGAATAGTATGGTTGCTAAATTGTTTTGATAAATGTTCATGAGTCTGATTATCTTTAGCAACTACAATTAACCCCGAGGTATCTTTATCAATTCTATGAACTATTCCAGGTCTTAATTCATCTCCAATATTAGATAGCTTATCAACATCATAATTCATTAATGCATTGACAATTGTATTATCATAGTTTCCTGGCCCTGGATGAACTGAAATACCTGCTGGTTTGTCAATTACTAATAAGCTGTCGTCTTGGTATATAATTTTTAATTTAAAATCATATGGTTTTAATGAAGCCTTTACTGGTTCTGGAATATTTAATTCTATTTTATCCCCAAACAAAATTTTTTTTGAAGGATTCAAAATTACTTTATCATTAATTTTTAATTTTTTTTTTAATATAAGGTTTTTAATTCTTGAACGACTAATCTGCTTATTTTTTTTATTTAAAAAAACATCTATTCTTTGATTTTTGTCATTTATATTTACAATTAATTTTATGGTATTTTTCATAATTTATAATATTAATACTATATGCGCTCGTAGCTCAACTGGATAGAGCGCCAGATTTCGGCTCTGGAGGTTCAGGGTTCGACTCCTTGCGGGCGCACCAGACTATTCCCCTATATTAATTAATGAACCTTTTTTTCTTGCTTGACTGAAAGAGTAATAAAATAAGAGTATTCCAATAAATAAATAAATTGCATTCAAAAAAAATGCATCTTTAATATTTGAGTAATTTACAACTTTATTTACTAGAATTGATCTAGCTTCCTCAAAAATATAAACTAATGGTAATCCTCTTGCAACATTTTGAAAAAATTCCGGTAATATCTCAATTGGATAGTAAATACAGCCTAGAGGCGCAAGTAAAAATAATGAGGACCAAGCAATATTTTCAAAAGCTGGTCCATACCTTAACAATCCAGATGAAACAAAAAGTCCAAGGGTGATACCAAAAATATATAAACTTAGGAACAAAAAAAATAATGGAATACCCAAGTTTAAAATAGATATACCAAATAAAGGAGTTGTAATTAAAATTGCTGGCACCAAACCAATTAAAGTTCGAATTAATGCTGTACCTACTAAAGCAGTAATTATTTCACTAATTCGCATAGGTGCAATAAATAGATTGGTAAAATTTCTACTCCAAATTTCCTCCAGAAACAGCATGTTAAAGCTAATACTAGATCTAAATAAAAAATCGTAAAGTATCGCACAAGTTAGGATTACGCCCACTGTATTATTATAATAATCGCTGTATGTTGTAAAAAATTTTGAAATAAAACCCCATAATATTATTTGTATTGTGGGCCAATAAATTAAATCAAGTATTCTAGGCAAAGATCCTTTTATTAAAAAATAATGTCTTAAAAATAATCCAAATATTCTATTGTAACTCATTTTCTTTCCTATTTAGTTTTAAAAATACCTCTTCTAGATTTTTTTTACCATGTTTTGCAATTAGATCATCCGGTGTGCCTTTATCAATTATTACTCCATTGTTCATCATTAAAACATTTTTACACAAACGTTTAACCTCATCCATATTATGAGAAGCTAATAAAATTGACATTTTTTTCTCTTTAGAAATATTTTCAATAAATTTTCTTATAAAATCTCCAGTCTCAGGATCCAAAGATGCGGTAGGTTCATCTAATAATAAAACTGAAGGCTCATTAATTAATGCTTTTGCCAAACTTACTCTATTTTTTTGTCCAGAGGAAAGTTCTCCAGTTTGATTATTGATAAATTCATTTAATCTTAATTTATGAGACAAATATTCTATTCGTTCATTTATTTTTTTTACACTATAAAGATTTCCGTAAACAATTAAATTTTCCATTACTGTTAATTTTTTTGGAAGTTCAATGTAAGGTGAGATAAAATTCATTTTATGTAACAAAGAAATACGATTTTTTTCAATATCTTGACCGTGAATCTTAACATTTCCATTTGAAGGTTTTAACAATCCCAACATCATTGCAATAGTAGTGGTTTTTCCACAGCCATTTGGGCCCAATAAACCTAAAATTTCATTTTCATTTATTGTAAAGCTTATATTTTTTACTGCCTCTTTTTTTTGATAATTTTTAGATAAATTTTCAACAATAATTAATTTTTGCATAACTTATCTTTTTGATGCTTTTTTTAATCTGTCATTTATTGTTAGCCCTATGCCACTATTAGGAATTTTTTCGATTGCAATTTTTTTAAACCTCAAATTTTTTATTTTTCTTAATGTATTATACAAATTTTTACCTGCCTCTTTTAAATTTTTATTTTTTGTTAAGTAAAAATAGTTTTTATCAAATCCCTTTCTTTTTTGGATTAATATAAATGCCTCATCTGGAAATTGTTTCTTTGCATTTAGTCTAATTGGAATACCTGGAGAGTAATGTAAATTTGATTGACCAGGTACATGAATTTTATTTTTTGAGTTATTATATTTTAGTTTTTTTTTTAAAACTTTACTAATTTTATCAATTTCTATGCCTCCCAATCTAAGAATTTCAGCTTTGTTGACTAGGTTGATTATAGTCGACTCCAATCCAACTCTAGATGAACCACCATCTAAAATAAATTTTATTTTTTTTCCAAATTCATCTTTTACATCTTTTTTAGATACTGGACTTATTTGAGTATAAATGTTTGCACTAGGTGCTGCTAAAGGATAATTTAAAGATTTAAGCAACTTTCCTGTTTCTAAATTTTTTGGGAATCTAACGGCTAAAGTTTTTTTTCCATTTGTAACATATTTTGAGATTTTGCTATTTTTTTTTAATTTTAAAATAAAAGTTAAAGGTCCGGGACAAAATTTATTGTATAACTTTTTAAAGTTGCTATTTAGCTCACAGTCATTCTTTATATCCTCAGCCTTACAATAATGTACTATAAGTGGATTAGATTTAGGTCTTTTCTTTAATTTAAAAATTTTTAATATTGCTGTGTCAGAATATGCATTTGCCGCAAGTCCATATACAGTTTCTGTAGGTATTGCTACACAATGATTTTTATCTAGTAAGTATTTTGCTTTTTTAATATTTGAAAGATCTTTTTTCATGTAATATTAACAAGTTTTATATGAAAGATAAAAATTTGCCAGATGATATTAAAAATAAATCTCTTGATGAGTTAACAGAATTGGCAAATAATATAATTAAGAATTTAGAAAATAAAAAAAATCTAGAAGACTCGCTGGAAGAATATCAAAAATTAATAAAATTAAATATTATAATTGAGAAGCAGTTCCAGAAAGTGTCTAAAGAGTTATCCCAATCTACTAAGGATAAAATCGAAAATATCAAAAATAAAAATGAAAAAAAAATTAGATAAAGTTGCCAAAGATACAAATTTATATTTAAAGAAATTCATATTAAAACAAAAGCGGTCAGAATTATTAAATCCAATGAAGTATGGTCTATTTCCTGGAGGAAAAAAAATTAGATCAAAATTAATAGCAGATATAGGAAAAATTTTTAACATTGATTATAATAAATTAATACAAATTGGTGCTGCAGTTGAATGCATTCATGCTTACTCATTAATTCATGATGATCTTCCATGCATGGATAATGACAAATTAAGAAGAGGAAAAATATCAACTCATGTTAAATATGGAGAGTCGACTGCAATTCTAGCTGGCAACTCATTATTAACTATTGCTTTTGAAATTTTAAGTCAATCGTCTTTTAAAGTAGACTATAAAACTAAAATAAGCTTAATAAATCTTTTAACAAAATGCTCAGGTCATTCAGGAATTGCAGGAGGACAATACTCGGATCTTAAGTTTGAAGGTAAAAAACAATCTTTAAAAAAAATAGTGGATATGCAAATAAAAAAAACTGGAAAGCTTTTCAGTTTTTGTTGTGTTGCACCAATAATTATTTCAAAAAAGAATAAATATATAAATTCATTTCACTCAATTGGATCAAAAATAGGACTGTTATTCCAAATAGCAGATGATTTGATTGATTATAGTGGGAGTTCAAAGAGAGCTGGAAAAAAAACAAGAAAAGATTCAAAGAAGGGTAAAGCAACTTTAATTAGTTTACTAGGTTACAAAAATACTGTTAAATATGGTGATAAGCTTAAACTTGAAATATTTTCTAAACTAAATAAATTTGGAAATAAAACTAAAGATTTAAAGGATACAATTGATTATATTTTAGTGAGATCTAAATGAATAAAAATTATAAAATTTTAAATAGTATAAATTTTCCAAGTGATATTAAGAAATTATCTCACAGTGAATTAAAAATACTCGCTAATGAAGTGCGTGAAGAAATGATAGATGCAGTTTCTGAAACTGGTGGTCACTTAGGAGCGGGCCTAGGTGTAGTAGAGCTGACAGTAGTTCTTCATTATATTTTTAATACACCCAATGATAAATTAATATGGGATGTAGGCCATCAATCATATCCACATAAAATCTTAACAGGTAGAAAAGATAAAATAAGAACATTGAGAAAAGGGAGTGGACTTTCTGGTTTTACCAAAAGGTTGGAAAGTGAATATGATCCTTTTGGAGCTGCGCATAGTTCAACTTCTATATCTTCAGCATTAGGTATAGCTGTTGCAAATAAATTATCAAATAAATCAGATGATGTTGTTGCCGTTATAGGTGATGGAGCAATAAGCGCTGGAATGGCATATGAGGCTATGAATAATGCTGGATCTAGCAAAACAAAGCTTATTGTAATTTTGAATGATAACGATATGTCAATCGCCAAACCAGTAGGAGCAATGAGAGCTTATTTAGCAAAAATTTTATCTGGTAAAATTTACTTTAGTTTAAGAGAAACAATTAAACTTATTATTTCAGCTTTTTCAAAAAGATTTAGTAAAAAAGCTGGAAAAGCTGAAGACTTTTTGCGTTCAGCAGTAACTGGTGGAACATTATTTAGTTCAATGGGATTTTATTATGTAGGTCCAATTGATGGGCACGATATTGATGCTCTAATTTCAGTATTAAAAAATGCAAAAGAAATAAATTATGAAGGTCCTATAATGATACATATTAAAACTGAAAAGGGAAAGGGATATAGTTTTGCAGAAAAATCTGAAGATAAATATCATGGTGTATCAAAATTTAATGTTAATACTGGGATTCAAGAAAAATCTAAATCAAATATACCTTCATATACTAAGGTTTTTGCAAACACCTTGGTAAGACATGCAGAAAAAGATAGCAAAATAGTTGGAATAACAGCTGCTATGCCTTCTGGAACTGGTATGGATATTTTTGGAAGTAAATTTCCATCGAGGACTTTTGATGTTGGGATCGCAGAACAGCATGCAGTTACATTTGCAGCAGGGCTAGCGACAGAAGGATATAAACCTTATGCTGCAATTTACTCTACATTCCTTCAAAGAGCATACGATCAAGTAGTTCATGATGTTGCGATTCAAAGTTTACCAGTTAGATTTGCAATTGATAGAGCCGGACTTGTTGGCGCTGATGGACCTACTCATGCGGGATCATTTGATATTACATATCTTTCAACTCTTCCCAATTTTGTTGTAATGGCAGCAAGCGATGAGTCTGAACTTGTAAAAATGATTAATACTTCAATTGATATTAATGATAGACCATCTGCATTTAGGTATCCAAGGGGGAATGGAGTAGGGATTGAACTTCCAATTTTAAGTGAAAAAATTGAAATTGGAAAAGGAAGATTAATTAAAGAAGGAAAAAAAGTGGCCTTAATAAATTTTGGCGCAAGACTGAATGAGTGTTTAATTGCTAGAGAAAATTTGTCAAAAAAAGGAATAAATATAACATTAGTGGATGCTAGATTTGCTAAACCTTTAGATGAAAATCTTATTTGGCAAATAGCTACTGATCATGAGGTGGTCATTACAATTGAAGAGGGTTCTATTGGTGGTTTTGGCTCTCATGTAGGACAATTTTTAAATGAAAAAAATTTACTTGATAATAACTTGAAATTTAGATCAATGTTTTTACCTGATAGATTTATCGATCATGATAAACCTGAAATAATGTATAAATATGCTGGCATGGACTCATTAAATATAGAGTCTAAAATTTTAGATACACTCAATTCTAAAGTTGTTATTAAAAAAAGTAATTAATAATTACATTGAGCTTGATTCATTAGATAGTGGTCTAACAAAACACAGTGCATCATAGCCTCACCAATTGGTACAGCTCTTATACCAACACATGGATCGTGCCTTCCTCCTACAGATATTGATGTATTTTTACCAAATCTATTAATTGTTTTTCTGCTAGTCAAAATGGATGAAGTAGGTTTAACTGCAAATGAAACTATTATTTCTTGACCTGAAGATATCCCGCCTAGAATGCCACCCGCGTTGTTAGATGCAAATTTAGCTTTTCTACCTTTTTGCGAAATCTCATCTGAATTTTGCTCTCCGGTTAATTGTGCAGAATTCATACCAGATCCAATGTTGACCCCTTTAACTGCATTTATGCTCATCATTGCTGAAGCAAGATCCATATCTAGTTTTGAATAAATAGGGGCACCCAATCCTACGGGAACACCTCTTGCTCTTAATTCAATAATTGCGCCACAAGAAGATCCTGCTTTTCTTATGCTCAATAAATATTTTTCCCATAATTTTACAATTGATTTGTCAGGACAAAAAAAAGGGTTACTTGATATAAATTTATCATTCCATTTTTTTACATTACAACCGAGAATACCTAATTGAGTGACAGCACCTATTAAATTATATTTTGATCCAATTTTTTTTTCTAAAACTTTTTTAGCTATTGCTCCTGCAGCAACTCTTGAAGCAGTTTCTCTTGCAGACTGTCTTCCTCCACCTCTGTAATCTCTGATTCCATACTTTTTAAAATATGTATAATCAGCATGACCAGGTCTAAATTTATTTTTTATAGTTTCATAGTCCCTAGACTTCATATCTTTGTTATAGATTATCATTGAAATTGGGGTACCTGTTGTCTTACCATTAAAAATACCTGAAAGTATATTTACTTTGTCATCCTCTTTTCTTTGCGTTGTAAATTTAGATTGCCCAGGTTTTCTTTTATTTAATTCTTTTTGAATATCCTGCTCATTTATATTTATATTGGGAGGACAACCATCCACTACACAACCTATAGCAGGACCATGTGACTCTCCCCAAGTGGTGAAACGAAATATCTTTCCAAATGTATTAAATGACATAAAATATAATATATAGATTATTTTGTTTAAATTATGAATCAAAAAAACTCATTAGGAATAGATCAATGTTTTGGGGAATTAGACGACCCTTTTAAGCTATTTGAAGAATGGTTTAATATAGCAAAAAAAACAGAAATAAACGATCCAAATGCTTTAGCTCTAGGTACATCAGACAAAGATGGAAATTCATCAGTAAGAATGGTTTTACTTAAAGGTTTCGATAAAAAAGGATTTGTTTTTTATACGAATCTGAATAGTAAAAAAAGTGAAGATATAAAAGTTAACCCTAAAGCATCAATGTGTTTTCATTGGAAAAGTTTGTTAAGACAAGTAAGAGTGGTTGGAAAAATAAATAGTGTTTCTAGCAAAGATGCAGATGAATATTATAATAGTAGGGCTTATGGCAGTAGAATTGGAGCTTGGGCATCCAAACAAAGTACAATTCTAAAACAAAGAGATGAGCTGACCCAATCAATAAATACATTTAAAAAAAAATTTCCTGATGAGAATAATGTACCTAGACCTAATTATTGGTCAGGCTGGAATTTATCACCAAGTGAAATTGAATTTTGGTTAGATGGAGAAAATAGAATTCATCAGAGATTGAAGTATATTAGATTAGACGAAAATAATTGGAAAAAGGTTTTGCTTAGTCCTTAAAAATTTCTTTCCAAACTAAAAGATGTTAATTTTTTAAAAATTTCTTTTTCTTTAGAATCTGAAAATATACTCAAAGAATTTGAGGAAAGATTTATAAAATATTCTGCTTTAGCATAACAATCTTCAATAATATTATATTTTTTTATTAATTTAAGAATATTTTTAAAATCCTCTAAAGATCTATTTAGATTTGTAAAATAAACTTTAATCTCTTCCTTTTCTTCTTTAGACGCTTTTTGATAAAGTAATATTATTGGTAAGGTGATTTTCCCTTCGTAAAAATCATTACCAATTTCTTTTCCAAATAATTTTAATTCAGAATTATAGTCTAAAGTATCGTCAGCTATTTGAAAAGTAAGGCCAAGATTTTTTCCATAAAATTCTAATGCATCTTTTATTTTACTTTCTTTATTTGTTAATATTGCACCAACTTTTGTTGCTGCCGCAAATAATGAAGCAGTTTTTGATGAAATTATTTTTAG
Organism: uncultured Pelagibacteraceae bacterium; assembly: GCA_902570905.1. Taxonomy (GTDB): domain Bacteria; phylum Pseudomonadota; class Alphaproteobacteria; order Pelagibacterales; family Pelagibacteraceae; genus Pelagibacter. The sequence goes on along the minus strand of CACFZX010000003.1, from coordinate 19,804 downwards.
ATAGGTTTCTTCAAGCATATCAATTTCACCTTTATTTTGTAATTGCAGAACCTCACCCTGAGAAATTTCAGCCGAAGTTGATGATAAAAGTTTTAGAACTTCTTTATCACCATCATCAACCATCATTTCAAAACATCTGCTTAACAAATAATCGCCTACAAGAATTGATGATTGGTTACCCCAGATATTGTTTAAAGTTTTTTTTCCTCTTCTTAAATCACTATTATCAATTACATCATCATGCATCAGTGTTGCTGCATGAATTAGTTCAACACATGCTGAAAGGTTAACATCTCTAGTTCCTTTTTGATAACCACAAAGTTTTGCAGATCCCAATGTTAGAAGTGCTCGTAATCTTTTACCTCCCGTATTTAAATGATAATCTGTCATTTTTTCTACTAGTTCAACCTTACTAGATAGTTTTGATTTTATTCTCTCCTCTACTAAAACCAACTTATCCTCAACTGAATTTTTTAGCTCTAAATATGAATTATTTATCTTGTTTTTTAATTGAACAACTGTACCCATAAAATTAAAGTAGTATAATTATCACATTATTGTACTTATCAATTGACGCACCTCAATCTTCAACTATAAGGAGATTTTATATTAAACAAAAAAATCTTATAAACATCATTATGCTTTCTTTTTTAAAAAAAAAAAAAATAATTCCACATATAATTCTTAGTGGAGTTATAGGAAACGTAGGTAAATTTAGACAAGGAATAGATTTTTCAAGTCAGGAAGAAATAATTAAAAAAGCATTTTCTATAAAAAAATCACCTGCAGTAGCAATTTCAATCAATTCTCCTGGAGGTTCCCCTGTTCAGTCACATTTAATTCATGATCTTATAAAATCTCAAGCAATTAAAAATAAAAAAAAAGTAATAGTTTTTGCTGAGGATGTTGCTGCTTCAGGTGGGTATCTAATAGCATGTGCAGGAGATGAAATTTATGCAAATCAAAGTTCAATTGTTGGTTCCATAGGCGTAATTTATTCGTCCTTTGGATTTAAAGATTTAATTCAAAAAATTGGGGTTCAAAGAAGAGTATACACGGCAGGAAAAAATAAAAGCACCCTTGACCCTTTTTTAGAAGAAAAAAATGAAGATATTGAACGACTAAAAAATATTCAACTTGATTTACATAAAGATTTTATTGATGTAGTAGAAAAAAGTAGGTTATCAAAATTAAAAAAAGATATTGGCATTGAATTATTTTCTGGAGAATTTTGGTCAGGAAGAAAGGCAAAAGAACTTGGTTTAATAGATGGTATTGGCAATCCAGAAAATGTTTTAAAAGAAAAATTTGGAGAAAAAATAATTATAAAAAGATTTGAAAAAACTAAAGGGTGGTTAGCTAAAAAATTATCTAATCAAATCAATACTAACCAAATAATTAACGCTTTAGAAGAAAGATCTATCTGGCAAAGGTATGGTTTCTAAAAAAAAGAAAAAAAGTAAAAAGATAAAGATAACTAGTACTATTTCTTTTCAAGATACAATATTAAATTTACAGAAATATTGGTCTAAAAAAGGCTGTGTAATTCTACAACCATATGATTTAGAAGTTGGAGCAGGAACTTTTCATCCAGCTACTACTCTCAGGTCATTAGGACCTAAACCATGGAAAACTGCTTATGTTCAACCATCAAGAAGACCAACAGATGGAAGATATGGTGACAATCCAAATAGACTACAACATTATTATCAATTTCAAGTTTTAATTAAACCATCTCCAAACGAAATTAAAAAACTTTATTTAAATAGCTTAACTGCTATTGGAATAGATCATAAAGATCATGACGTTAGATTTGTTGAAGATGATTGGGAAAGTCCAACATTAGGAGCGGCAGGTCTTGGATGGGAAGTTTGGTGTGATGGTATGGAAGTTACTCAGTTTACTTATTTTCAGCAAATGGCTGGATTAGAATGTAATCCAATTTCAGTGGAAATTACTTATGGATTAGAAAGATTGTGTATGTTTATCCAAAATAAAAAGAACGTTTTTGATTTAGCATGGAATAAAGAAGGAATTCTATATAGGGATGTTTTTCATCAATCAGAAAAAGAGTTTTCAGCATATAACTTTGATTATGCCAATACAGAAAATTTATTCAAAATCTTTGATATGTTAGAGAGTGAAGCAAAATCTTTAATTGAAAAAAAAATTTCACTTCCTGCATATGATCAGTGCTTGAAATCTAGCCATGTATTCAATTTATTGGATGCGAGAGGAGTAATAAGTGTTGCCCAAAGAGCAGAATATATAGCAAGGATTAGAGATCTTACAAAGGAGATTGGTAAAATTTGGATTGAAAGTCAAAGTTGAAATGTCTGAATTTTTTTTAGAATTATTTAGTGAGGAAATTCCTGCTGACTTGCAATCAAATGCTAGAAAGGAATTAAAGGAAATTTTTCAAAAATTTCTTGATGAAAACGATATAATTGTAAACGGAAAGGTTAAGTCTTTTTCTACACCCAACAGATTAGTGCTTTATATAGATAAAATTCCAAAAGAAATTGAAAAAAAATCCTTAGAAATTAGAGGCCCAAATGTAAATGCACCAGACATGGCATTACAGGGCTTTTTAAAATCAAATAAAATAAACAAAATTCAAGTTTATAAAAAAACTACCGAAAAAGGTGAATTTTTTTTTTTTAAAAAACCTTCAGTAAAAATAAATACACATGAACTTTTCAGAGACAACATAAAAAAATTATTACTAAAAATCTCTTGGAAAAAATCAATGAGATGGGGAGAGTATAATCTTTATTGGGGTAGACCTCTTAAATCAATTTTGGCAATATTTGATAAAACAATTCTAGATTTTAATTTGAATCATCTTCAGAGCTCCAACAAAACATTTGTAGATAAAAATTTAGAGGAAAATTTGAAAAAATTTACTGAATTTAAAAACTATGAAAAATTTTTTAAATTAAATAATATTATTATTGACCAAGAATTAAGAAAAGATTTCATTAGAAAAGAAATTATAAAAGCTGAAAAAAAAAGAAAATTTAAAGTAAATTTAAATGAAAAATTGCTAGATGAGGTTACAAATTTAGTTGAGAAACCAAAAACTTTGGTGTGCGAATTTGATAAGAGATTTTTAAATATTCCTAACGAAATTTTAGTCACTACCATGCAAAAACATCAAAAATATTTTTCTACTATAGATAACAAAGCTAATTTAACGAATAATTTTATAGTAGTTGTGGATATCGATGATGCAAAAGGATTAGTAAAAATAGGAAATGAAAGAGTTATAGATGCTAGATTAAGTGATGCTGAGTTTTTTTGGGAAAGAAATAAGTCCCAAAACTTAGTTAAACAAATATCAAAATTAAAAAATATTAATTACTTTAAGGGATTAGGCTCATACTTTGATAAAATTCAAAGAATGAGAAAATTAAGTGCAATTATTTCAGATGAATTTTTAATTAGCAAAGAAAAAATAGAAATTGCTTCATCAATTTGCAAGGTTGACTTAATGTCAGACCTGGTTGCTGAGTTTCCTGAGCTACAAGGAGTTATGGGTGGATATTTTGCTGAAGCTCAAGGTTTTGAAAAAGAAGTTAGCCTAGCTATATCAGAGCATTATCTGCCATTAGGAATGGATAGTAAAATTCCAAAAAAACCTTACAGTATCGCCTTGTCTCTGAGCGATAAAATAGATTCCTTAGTTGGGTTTTTTGGGATTAATTTAAGACCATCAAGCTCAAAAGATCCCTATGCGTTAAGGAGAATGGCCATCAGTTTAGTAAGATTAATTGTTGAAAATGAAAAAAAAATAAAAATTAGAGATTTAATAAACTACTCTTGTACACTTTACAAAGAACAGGGTTATGAATTTGAAAACAAAAAAATCCAAAAGGAATTAGGTGAATTTATTATTGATAGATTGAAAAACTATCTAAAAGATAAACAAATAAGGCTAGACATAATTGATGGTTCCACATCTTCTTTAGGAATTGATGATTTAGTGAAAATTTATAAAAAATCTATTTTTTTAAATAAAAATATTAAAAAAGATTTTAGTTTAGATGCAATGTCTATTTATAAAAGATCCTATAGTATTCTTAGTAGTGAAAAACAAGAAGAATTAGATTTAGTAGGAACTGCTGACCCAGGATTGTTTAAAAATGAATACGAAAAAAATTTATATAAAAAAATACACGAAATAAGAAAATATTTTTCAAGTGTGGGAGGGGATGAAAATTACGAACAAGGGCTTAAAACACTTTCTAGTGCAAAAAATGAGGTAAATGATTTTTTTGACAATGTAATTGTTAATGCTGAGGAGAAAATGATTAAAAAAAATAGGCTAGAACTTTTAAAAATGTTGTGTAAAAGCTTCGATAATTATTTTAACTTTTCAAAAATAGAAGTTTAGTATGAAGAAATTTATATTTAATTTTAAGTCAAAAAACGTAAAAAAAATAAAATTTCCAAAAAATATATTAGGTGGAAAAGGTTCAAATCTTTCTGAAATGGGAAGAATGGGCCTGCCAGTACCTCCAGGTTTTACAATTTCAACAGAAGTTTGTGAGTTATTTTTTAAAAGTAAAAAAAAATTAAATTCAAGAATTTTAAAAGAAATAAATAAAGAGTTAAAAATTATTGAAAAAGACACTGGAAAAAAATTTGGAGATTTAAAAAATCCATTACTTGTTTCAGTAAGGTCTGGAGCAAGAGTATCAATGCCTGGAATGATGGATACTATTTTAAATCTAGGTTTAAATGATAGAACGGTTCTTTCTTTAGCAAAAAGTACATCAAATATGAGATTTGCAAAAGATAGTTACAGAAGATTTATCCAAATGTATTCAAATGTAGTGCTAGGAGTTGAAAATTATAATTTTGATGAGCTTATTGAAAATTACAAATTAACAAAAGGGGTTTTGCTTGATAGCGATTTAGATGTAAGTGACTGGGATGGCCTAATAAAAGATTTTAAAAATATAATAAAAGAGAAAACAAAAAAAGAATTTCCCCAAAATGTAAATGATCAACTAATTGGTGCAATCAGTGCAGTATTTCTATCTTGGGAAAGTCATAGAGCAAAAGTTTACAGAAAATTAAATCAAATACCTTCAGAATGGGGAACTGCAGTAAATGTTCAATCAATGGTATTTGGAAATATGGGTAAAGATTGTGCTACTGGTGTGGTATTTACAAGAAATCCTTCTGATGGTTCTAATGAAATTTATGGAGAATATTTAATTAATGCCCAAGGAGAAGATGTTGTAGCTGGAACTAGAACACCTCAATATATTACCAATAAAGCTAAAATAAACGCAAAAACAAAATTTCCTTCTATGGAAGAAACTATGCCATCCGCTTTTAAAAAATTAAAAAAAATACTTATAAAATTAGAAAATCACTACAGAGATATGCAAGATGTTGAATTTACGATAGAAAAAAATAAACTTTGGATGCTTCAAACTAGATCCGGAAAGAGAACAGCTAAGGCTGCAGTTAAAATTGCAGTTGATATGGTAAAAGAAAAATTAATTTCAAAACAAGAGGCAGTTTTAAGGATAGAGCCTAATTCATTAGACAGTTTGCTTCACCCAACTTTAGATGAAAAAGAAACCCTCGATATTATTGCAAAAGGTTTACCAGCATCACCTGGTGCTGCGAGTGGTAAAGTCGTTTTTACATCTGATGAAGCAGAAAGACTAAGTGGCATGATGCAGAATACTATTTTAGTAAGAATTGAAACATCTCCTGAAGATATTCATGGTATGCATGCCGCAAAAGGAATTTTAACCGCCAGGGGAGGCATGACTAGCCACGCGGCAGTTGTCGCAAGAGGAATGGGTAGACCTTGTGTATCTGGATCTAGCGAAATAGAAATAGATTATTCAAAAAAAATATTTAAGACTAAAAGTAAAGAGATTAAAGAGGGAGATATTATAACAATTGATGGTTCAACTGGAAGAATTATTTTTGGAGAAGTAAAAACTGTTAAGCCAGAAATTTCAGGAGATTTTTCAAGATTAATGAAGTGGGCAGATAATTTTAGAAAATTAAAAATAAGAACTAATTCTGAAACTCCTTTGGATAGCAAAACAGCTAGAGAATTTGGGGCAGAAGGAATTGGTTTATGCCGAACAGAACATATGTTTTTTGATGAGGAAAGAATATTATCTGTCAGAGAAATGATTTTATCAAAATCCAGAGAAGAAAGAGATATTGCACTTTCAAAATTACTGCCTCACCAGAAAAAAGATTTTATTGATATTTTTAAAATTATGAATGGTTTACCAGTAACAGTTAGATTGTTGGATCCTCCTTTGCACGAATTTTTACCAAAAAGCAAAAATGAAATAAACGAATTAGCAACATCATTGAAAATGCCAATAGAAGAACTTCAAATAAGAATTGCTGAACTTCATGAACAAAACCCAATGTTAGGACATCGAGGTTGTAGACTTGGTATTTCTTTTCCAGAGATATATGAAATGCAATGTAAAGCTATATTTGAGGCACTAATACATTGTAAAAAAAATAAAATAAAATCAACAATGCCTGAAATAATGATCCCATTAGTATCAACTGAGGCAGAAATTAAAATTATGAAAGATTTAGTAATTAGAGTAGCTAGAAAAGTTCAAAAAGATAATAAGGTTCATGTAGATTTTTTAGTTGGGACGATGATTGAATTACCAAGAGCAGCTATTAAAGCTAAAGATATAGCAAAACATGCTGAATTTTTTAGTTTTGGAACTAATGATTTAACTCAGACTACATTTGGCATTAGCAGAGATGATAGTGGAAAATTTTTGAATGATTATTTAGAAAATAAGATATTTGACATTGATCCATTTATATCAATAGACGATGGTGTTGCAGATTTAATAAAAATGGCGTCTTTAAAAGGAAAAAAACAGAACCAGAAATTAAAGCTAGGTATATGTGGAGAGCATGGCGGAGATCCAAAAAGTATAGAGTTTTGTGCCAAAACCGGATTAGATTATGTTTCTTGCTCTCCATATAGAGTACCTATTGCTAGACTTGCAGCAGCTCAAGCTGAAATAAAAAAAAATATAAACTTTTAAATTTCTAATTTAATATCAATTGAGTTAATACTATGTGTTAATTCCCCAATTGATATTCTATCAACTTTGGTTTGTGCTATCTGTTTAACATTTTTTAGGTTTACGCCACCTGAAGCTTCAGTTTCAAATCGATTATTTGTAATTTGTACAGCTTTCCTAAGATTGTTAATACTCATATTATCAAATAAAATTCTATCAAAATTTAGGTGAATAATTTTTTTTAACTGTTTTAAATTATCTACCTCAATTGTAATTTTTTTACCATTTTTATATTTTATTGCTTTTAATATTATTTCTTCAAAATTTTTTGATGAAGCAATATGATTGTCCTTTATAAAGATTTCATCACTTAAATTAAATCTATGATTAGTTCCACCACCTAATTTTACTCCATACTTCTGTATTACTCTTAAATTCGGTATTGTTTTTCTAGTGCAGCAAATTTTAGTTTTAGTTCCAGCTTTTTTAACAAATTTATTCGTTTTTGTTGCAATTCCTGAAATAAGCGACACAAAGTTTAGCATTACTCTTTCAGCTGTAAGAATATTTCGCAAGTTTCCTTCAATAATTGCAATAATTGTACTTTTATTTATTTGAGATCCTTCTTTTCTTTTAATTTTAAACTTAATTTTTTTATCAATTAACTTTAAAGTTTGTTTTGCAAATTCAAGGCCTCCCACAACACCTTTTTGGTTGCTTATCATTTTAACTTTTTTAATTTGATTATTTTTTAAAAGATTAGATGTTATGTCTCCATAAGGATAAAGATCTTCATTAAGAGCGAGTTTACAAGTAGATTTAATAAATGATTTACTTAATTTTATTTTCGACACAGAATTTATCTGCCTATTTTAGTCATTCTTTCAACTGATTTTCTTGCTTTTTCAATTGTTTCATTGCTCATGGTTATTTCGTTATTTTCATTTTCTAAGCACTCTAATATTTTTGGTAAAGTAATTCTCTTCATATGGGGACATAAATTACATGGTCTAATAAATTTTACGTTTGGATTATCCACTTGCACATTGTCACTCATCGAACATTCAGTTACCATCATAACTTTTTCAGGCTGTTTATCTTTTACGTATTTGATCATACCACTAGTTGATCCAGTGAAATCGCTTGCTCTAATTACATCTGGAGGACATTCAGGATGAGCTATAACTTTTATTCCCGGGTTATTTTTCCTTATCTCATTTATTTCAGTATCATTAAATTTTTCATGAACTTCACAGGTTCCTTTCCAAGAAATTATTTCTACATCGGTCTGAGAAGCAACATATTTAGCCAAGTAGTCATCAGGTAGAAAAATTACCTTTTTAACATTAAGTGAATTAACAATTTTTACAGCATTAGCTGATGTACAACATACATCTGTTTCAGCTTTAACATCTGCCGAAGTATTAACGTAAGATACAACTGGAACACCAGGATTTTTTTTTTTTAATTCTCTTACATCATCTCCTGTAATTGAAGATGATAAAGAACAACCAGCTTTCATATCTGGAAGCAGAACCTTTTTTTCTGGCGACATAAGTTTTGCTGTTTCAGCCATAAAATGTACACCACACATTACAATTATATCTGCTTTTGTTTTTGCTGCTTCAATTGCCAAAGCTAATGAGTCGGCTGAAAAATCTGAAATACCATGATATATTTCAGGAGTCTGATAATTGTGAGCAAGTATAACTGCATTCTTTTTTTTTTTAAGTTCATTAATTTTAAAAATATATGGAGCATGTATTGACCATTCAATTTCCGGAATCGCTTTAGAAATCTTTTGATAAATTGGCTCAGTAGCTTTTTTTATTTCAGATGTGAATTCCATATTAAAACTTTATCAACTTGAAATAGTCTTGTCATTCACTTAATCTGACGCAGAAGCGGCCATGCTGAAACTGGTAGACAGGCTTGGTTGAGGGCCAAGTGGGAATTTCCCTTGAGAGTTCGAGTCTCTCTGGCCGCACCAAAAATAATCTTTTAAATTAGATATAACTTTTATATGTTTATTTTTTATGACCAATCAATGCATTATTTTAGCAGGAGGAGTTGGACAGAGGTTAGGGGAGATTACTAAAAAAACACCAAAACCTCTCATTAAAATTAAAGATACTCATTTTATTGAGTATGTTATTCAGAATTTTTATAGACAAGGAATAAGAAATTTTCTTATTTTGACATGGTATAAGAGTGAAAAATTTAAATTTAATAAGTTAGAAAAAAGCCTTAAAAATACAAAGATAAGAATTATTAAAGAAAAAAATAAATTAGGAACAGCAGGAACATTAAGAAATTCAATTAAATACTTAAATAAAAGTTTTTTTGTTACAAATGCAGATACTTTTTTTGATATTAACATTAGAGATTTAGAATATTTTACAATCAACAATAATTCAGATATAGGCGTAGCACTTACACCTTCATTTTTACACAAGAACTATTTTAGTTATGAAATAAACAAAAATAAAATTGTGACAAAATATAAAATTTCAAACAAAATGAATAAATTAGTATGTGGTGGAATTTATTTTTTTAAAAAAAAAATAATTAATAAACTAGAATTAAAAAACTTAGATATAGATAGAGATATAATAAAAAAGAACTTTAATTTAAAAAAAAAAATTACTGCGAAAATATATAAAAAAAGTTTTATAGACATAGGTTCGAAATCATCTCTTAAAAAAGCACCTAATTTTATTAATAAAAATATTAATAAACCATGCGTCTTCCTAGATAGAGATGGAGTAATAAATCAAGATCTTGGTTATGTTCATAAGCCTAGCCAAATTATATGGAGAGAAAATATATTTAAAACAATAAAATTTCTCAATGATAATAATATCAGAGTTATTGTAGTTACAAATCAAGCGGGTATAGCAAAAGGAAAATATAATGAGAATGATTTTTTATTCCTAACTGACTGGATTAACAAGGAGTGTATTAAAAGGGGATCTTTTATAGATCAAACGTATTATTGTCCTTATCATCCAAAATCTAAAATAAAAAAATATAAAAAAAAATCTGTTTTAAGAAAGCCAAATAACGGGATGATAGAAAGAGCTTTTAAAGATTGGAAAATAAATAGAAAAAAATCAATTATTATAGGAGATAAAAAAATAGATATAATTGCTGGAGAAAAATCAAAAATAAATGCTTATTACGTAGAAAAAGATATTTTTAAACAGGTAAAAAGAATTATTAATAATTTTTAGACGGTGCAAATCTTGGATCTGAGTAAAGTTTTACTAGTTCTTTAATTCCATTCTCAAGTTTAAAGGCTGCTTTAAAACCTTTTTTTTCAATTTTTTCATTCGAAACAAAATAATCTCTTTTATCTTCATCAGTTCCTTCTTTAGATATTACATAATTAAAATCAATTATTATTTCTTGTATCTTCTTACAGAGCTGTTCTTTTGTGAGGTTTGCTTCACTTAATCCAAGATTATAAATTTCTCCTTTGACTTTTTCAAAATTCAATATTGAAAATTTAAACGCGCCAAAAATATCACTTATATGAACATAATTTCTTCTAAAATGTGGTTCAAAAACTTCTAAATATTTTTCAAAATAAGCTATATAAGTAAAGTTGTTAACCAATAAATCAATTCTCATTCTATCAGAAACACCAAAAACTGTTGCCAGTCTAAAGCTAACACTGTTAGATCTTTGCATAATTACTTTCTCAGCCTCTACCTTCGTTCTCCCGTAAAGACTGATTGGATTTAAGGGAGATTTTTCATCACAAAATTTATCTTTGTCACCTATGCCATATCCACTGTTGCTAACCGGCATTATCACAATTTGTGAAGAGGATATTTCCTTACACATACTGTCTATTGCTTGAAAATTAATTTCTTCAGTTTCATGCGGATATTTCTTACATAGTGGAGCTCCAACAAGTGCAGCCAAAGGTATAATTATATCGTGCTTATTATAAAGATTTTTCATTAATATTTTGTCTCTAACATCTCCTTTTATATTTTTAATTTTAGGAGATTGATTAAAAAAATTTTGATTAAAAAAAAGGTTATCAAGTGAAGTTATTTCTTCAATTTCATCCATTTTTGCAAAATATTTAGTGATATAGCTTCCTATATATCCTGCCCCACCAGTAACTAATAATTTCATAATATGCACTTATTACATCAGAAATTAATAGTAGCAATAGTAAATTATATAGCTTATTTACAATTAAATATTATGATAAAAACAATGCAAGTTTTTTACTATCAAAATTAAATGATTGATGTTCTTTTTATAGTTCCAAATAATTCAAAAAATATCTATCAAGGGTTGTCATCTAAGTACTCAGCTATTGAAACACCGACTTGGGCGTTATTATTGGCTGAGTCTTGTAGGTCAAAAAGTTTTAAAGTTTCAATATTGGATACAAATGCGGAAAATATAGATGATGAAACTAGTTTTAATAAAATTAAAACTTTAGATCCTAGACTAATACTTTTTGTAGTTTATGGACAGAATGTTAATGCAGGCACTACAAATATGTCTGGAACTGTAAGATTAGCAAATTATATAAAAAATAAAAATTATAATAAACCTATATCAATTGTTGGTTCGCATGTTCAAGCTCTTCCTTTGGATACATTAAAAAAAGAAAAAAGTATTGATTTTGTTTTTACAAATGAGGGTGTTTACGCTCTTCATAATTTACTTAAAACTAATATAAAAATTTCTGATCTAAAAAATATCAAAGGTATAGCTTTCAGAAATATCGATAAAATTGAAATAAATGAAGCAGAAAAAATTGTACCTCAAGATAGGTTGGATTATGACTTGCCAGGTTATGCCTGGGATTTATTACCATTTAAAAAAAAACCATTTGATCTTTATAGATCACCACTTTGGCATGCAGAGTATAAAGAAGAATTTAGATCACCTTATGCAGCAATTCAAACTTCTTTGGGTTGTATGTTTGGTTGTGATTTCTGTATGATTAATATAATCAATAGAGATGATAACAAAGAAATCGGTGTTGCTAGTGATTATAGTAAAATGCGATATTGGAGTACTGAGTTTATAGTAAAAGAATTTGAAAAACTTATTTCTTATGGAGTAAAAACAATCAAAATTACTGATGAAATGTTTTTGTTAAATCCAAAGTTCTATGTTCCATTGTGTGAAAAATTAATTGAACTTAACAAAAATGATGATCTCAAAATGTGGGCATATTCAAGAATTGATACAGTAAAGAAACCAGAAACTTTAAAAAAGGTAAGACAAGCAGGCATTAAGTGGCTATGCCTTGGAATTGAAAGTGGAGACAAAAAGTTAAGATTAGAAGTTTCCAAGGGTAAATTTGAAGATGTTGATGTAAGAAAAATTGTTAGCCGAATTCATGAAGCAGATATTGAAGTTATGGCAAATTATATCTTTGGCTTACCTGGCGATGATTTTAATACAATGCAAAAAACTTTAGATTTATCAATAGAATTATGCACATCAGGATGGAACGCTTATGCTGCAATGGCTTTACCTGGAAGTTTTTTATATAAAAAATCTCTTGAAAATAATTATGAACTACCAACAACATACGAAGGTTTTTCTTTTCATTCCTACGAAACAGTGCCATTATCTACTAAATATCTTAAGGCATTTGAAATTTTAAATTTTAGAGATAACGCTTTCCATGAATATCATTCCAATACAAATTTTCTCAAGAGAATTGAAAACAAATTTGGTTTAAATGCGAAAGAAAATATCCTTAATAGTTTGCAAATTAAATTAAAAAGAAAAATAATTGAAGAGAATACAAGAAACTAATATTTAGATGAGTATTCCACAAATAATGTCGACACTTTTTTTTGATAACATTTCTTATACTCTTTAAAAATATTTTTTTTATCATTCAACTCAACAATTTTTAAATATTTTGCCATAGATCTTAACTCTTTTGTGTAATTTTGGGTATGCTGTAGCCCAGCATCTATAGGTTTTTTTGAGCCAACCAATACTCTAATAATTACAAATGGATTAAATTCTTTGGAACTAATTATGTTTAACTTATCCAAATGATTAATAGTTTGATTTAAACTTAGAATAAAAAAATCAAATCTAGGATAACACGAAACAGGTAAATATCCGTTCAAGGATAGTCCAATTGACATTCCCATTTGTGTATCTTCAAAAACAGGTAATTCAATTTTTTTTTTATTTGGAACTTTGCTGAGAGAACCATAAATTAAATTTCCAGGAACTCCAACTGACTGCCCTAAAAAAATAGAATTTTTTTTTGAACCCAAATATTGCATGGATCTTATTATTTCTGATTTATAATTTTTTAAAAACTTACCCATTTTCCTGTGCCATGGTGAGGATATTTTAAGTTGAATTTGTAATAAAATATATCCTTAGGATATTTTAATTTTTTTATATTCCAAGTTTTTTTTGTATTTGTGTATACACTTTTTCCATTGTCCTCAATTATAAACTCTAAAGGTAAATTAAAATTTCTTGAATAATTGTATACTTCATAAAATGATCCCATCATCGAGGTCATATCCCCAATAAATATCCAAACTTTATTTTTTTGTTTTTTTCTTTTAATTGATAAAGCTAAGCCCAAGGCTATTGGTAGCATTCCCCCAGCAATTGACGAACTTAAAAATTTATTTTTATTCGAGGAAACATACATACTTTTACCTTTCATAATTTGATTTAAAAGTTTTTTTTCATTAATACCATGCATTAATGCGTGTCCGTGATTTCTCCAAGTTGATAAAACCCAATCTTTATTTGATATATATTGAAATATCTTACTGAGTTGAATTTCATTACCCTTAGTTAAATGAACTGGATATGGAATTTTTCCATTATTATATAAATTATATACTTTGCTCTCAAAATTTGTGATTATATTTGGATCTTTAAGTTTATTAATTTTTTTTTTGTTTTTTGGAATAAAAATTTTCATTAAACTACAAGGTTAAAATAGTTATAATAAATATTTGCAAAAATCAAAAATAAAATAAGAAATATTGAATAAATAAATATATTTTTACTATCAACAATATTTATTAAATCTTTTTCGAACCTAAAATATGCAAATATTAAAACAATTAAAAGTGGATCAAAATATTCTTGATATGTCATTTCTACCATGGAAGACAATAAGACTATAATTATTAAAGGTAAAAAATTTAATAAATAATTTTTTAAAAGTAAGTAAACAAAAAAACTTAAAATTACAACAAAAACTAAAAACAAAACTTTAGTCACAATTTCTACACCAACAAATAAATTCAATATATAAAATATCTTAAAAGCAGCGCCTCCACCCCAAGCATCATTGAAATCAGGTAAAGAAAAAATACTCAATAGACTAATAAAAAAAAATATATAAATATCTTTTTTGTTAATATTTTTTATTATCTGATGATATTTATCTTTTAATATAATTAAAAAAGGTAAAAAATAGAAGGTGATTATAGACAAACTTAAAGTAATATTTTTTGGATATAAACCTATTCTAAATTGGCTTTGAATTGGTAAAATACCTTTCCATAAATAAAATAGATAAAATGTGGGTAGAGAAGAAAGAAAGAAAAAAAAAGTTATTTGAACTAATTTATTCATGTCATTTTTAAAAATCAAAATAAATCTTATAAAACAATAAAATGAAACGAAAATATATTTTTGATCAGAGTAAAAGGCCAAAGATGAGATTATTGCAATACCAAATATATGAATTAAATTTTGTTTAATTTTTTTTGTTTTAAAAATCTCAAAATAAAACAGGCTTATTAAAGTAAAAAAAATGGGTAGATTTTCCTGATGAGCCCAATAGGAAGACGTTCTGAAATATGGACTTAGATATAGCAATAAGCTTATACTTATTAATATATTAAAACTTAATTCAGGATATTTTCTTTTTAAAATAAAATAAAATGGAATAGGTATAAAAATATTAAATACAAAATTTGATAACCTAAATCCATATTCAGTATCATTAAAAGGATTAAAATAGTTTAAAATTAAAAATAGTGGAGTTCTAGAGGACTCGTATTTTATACTTGTTAGAGCTGAAAAAATTCCAAGTTTAAATTCATTAATTGAAGTCCATTCGTGTTCAAAATCAACTAAACCACCACCAGCTGAATCTTCATTTAAAAAAAAACCAAAAATAAAGGATAAAAAAACAACTATAAAATAAATAGTAATAGAATTTTTTCCTAGGATATTATTTTTTAAATACATAAACTTATTTAATTATATACATTTTTGGTATAGTAAATATTCTTTTTAAGATTTATGTCTAAAATCTCTATAATTGCAAGCTTCAGAAATGAACAAGAAAATCTAGATTTATTTATTTCAAGAATAGAAGACTCATTTGAAAAACTAGAAAATTTTGAATATGAAATTGTATTTGTCGATGACAATTCAATTGATAAATCATTAGATATTCTTAAAAAAAAAATTCAATTAAATAAAAAAATTAAAGTTATAAAAATGAAACAAAGATATGGTCATTCCCCATCAATTCAGGCTGCGCTCGAGAATATTAGTGACAAAAATTATACAGTAATTATTGATTGTGACCTACAGGATCCTCCCGAGCTAATTTCAGAAAATCTTAAAAATATTTTATACGACGAGACAATTCATTTTGTTAGAAATAAAAGGGATGATGGGTTATTTCAAAAGTTATATTCATATGTAGCATATATAATACTTAATATTGTATCAGGTGGAAAAATTTTTATAAATGCTGGCTATTTTAAAATTATGCCACCAAAAGTTACAAAAGAATTAAAAAATAATAATGAATTTTTACCTTTTTGGAGTTATTTAATAACCAAATTAAGCGTTAAAAATAGAAAAATTTTTTACTCAAGAAAACCAAGGTTTAAAGGAAGTTCAAAATATAGTATTTTTTCTATAAATCCATGGCTTACTTTTTATGGTGGTTTATATTATTTTAAAATAAAGTTTTATTTATTTTCTTTTTTAATTATTATATTTTTTACAATACTTAAAAGTTTATTAACGAATTTTCTATTTATACAAATTATTTTTGACATAATTCTTATATTTATTGTTATTAATATTCTTTCTTTTTCTTATTATCTAAATATCAAATCAAAAAAAAAAAAAATTAAGTGTAATTATGATTTAATTAACTTTTAAATTTAAATTTATTTAAAATTTGAATCAATTTTTCAAGTTTATTTTTGCTTAGATATGGATAGTTACCAATATAGTATCCAAAGAAATGAACTCTCTCTACATTTTTAAATTTTCTTCCTTGAATTATTTTTCTATATTTTTTTAAATATGGCTGTCTCAGTTGGTTTCCACCACCTGCATTTCCTCTTCTGTATTCAATACCATGAAAAGTTAAATATTTTTCAAATTTATTTCTTTTTAAAATTGAACTAGTATTTAATATTATTGGAAAAGCATAATTTGAGATTCCTTCATTATTAAAATTTGTGAAAAAATTTTTATTATTTAATTTCGATATTAAATATTTATAGTTATAATTTCTTTTTTTTATTTCACTATCTAATCTTTTTAATTGATTAATCCCTATAATTGCATTTATTTCGTTCGATCTAAAATTAAATCCTGGATTTAAAAAGATAAAATTTTCATTTAAATCTTTAAATTTTTTTTTTTCAGATACTATTCTATTTTTAAATTTTGACTCTCTTAACATCCCATGCCCTCTGAACCTAACACAAAAATCATATATATCTCTGTTATTAGTACAAACCATGCCACCCTCAATTGTGCTTAAGTGATGGGCGTAATAAAAAGAAAAATTTGATATTAATCCAAAAGTTCCAAGTTTTTTATTCCTAAACTTTGCACCATGCGATTCACACACATCCTCTATTAAAGCAATTTTTTTTTGTTTGAGTAATTTTAATAGACTATCACTTATTCCATTAAATCCCTGCGCATGAGTCATAAAGACAGCAACAGTTTTTTTTGTAATAGCATTTTTAATTTGCTCATTATTCATTGATAGATTTTCTAAATCAATATCAACAAATTTTGGCTTAAAACCATTATTTATTACTGCCATTATATCAGACGGCCAAGTCAATGGTGGGGTAATAACTTCCCCATTTTTTTTAAAATATTTTAGGGCAGCCAATGAAATAAAGTTTGCAGCTGATCCTGAACTAACAAATACTGAATATTTGACTCCTAACCACTTTGACCATTTTTTTTCAAATTCATAAACTTTTTTTGATTGAGTTAAAATTGGTAAAGATTTTAAAAATTCCCTCACTTTATCAATATCCTGTTTTAAGATATTATTTTCCATCAATGGAAATTTAAATTTACTTCTCATTATTAAAAATTATTTTACTTCCTTGGTTTGTTGGATTAAAATTTATTCTTTGTAATTTACTTAAGGATTTAATTAATTTTTTTTGGTTTTTTCTTTCACAATAAAACATTATAAAACCACTGCCTCCTGAACCAAGCAATTTACCACCCAAAGCACCAGAAGATTTACCAATATTATAAATTTCATCTATATTTCTCGGTGATACTAGGTTTGATAATTGTTTTTTTATATCCCAATATTCGTCTAATAAATATCCAATATCATTAATTTTTTTATGGCTATTAATTATTCTTTTACAAATTTTTACTTGATCCTTTATCCTATGATATAATTCTATCTTTTTATTCATTTTAATTTGTTTATCTTTTTCTATTATATTTGAAAATCTGGATTTTCCAGTAAAGAAAACGACTAAGTTTTTAAAAAACTCTTTTTTAATATTTTCTTTCAAAATAATTTTTGAAACTTTAACATTTTTTTTCGTAAATCTTATATGATTAAAACCTCCATATGCAGCCCAAGTTTGATCTTGTCTACCTACTGATTCTTTCATTAGTTTATTTTCAATAAAATATGATAGGTCCGATAATTTTTCTTTTGAAATTTTTTTTTTATACTTTGAGAAAATTGCATTAATTAATCCAACACAGAATGAGGAGCTTGATCCAATACCTGAATTTCCAGGCAAATCACCATCATAATGAACCTCTAAGCCGTTTTTTATTTTAAAGTATTTTAACGTAGATTTTAATAGCGGATGTTTTATCTGGTTTATTTTATTAACATTTTCAATTTTAGACCAAATAAATCTATGCTTATGTTTGAAAAATGGAGGAAGATCTCTCAAAGTTACATAACAATATTTATCAATGGTTGTTCCAATTACTTCCCCACCATGAAATTTGTAGTAATCTTCAAAGTCAGTACCACCTCCGAAAAGAGAAATTCTATAAGGTGTTTGTGAAATTATCATATTAATTTAACTTAATTTTTGCAATTGATCCGGTATCCTCTAAATACAAATAAATAATATTATTATTAATTATCATATCTCTAATTCTTTCTCCAACCTCAATCCTTGTTAATTTATTTATTTCATTTTTTTTATCCAAAATAATTTCATATAAAGATTTGTCCTTCATTGTAGCTAAAAAATATTTCTTATCATCAATTTTTATTATTTCTGATGGTGCCACAGATGGGTTAAAATATTTAATTGGTTCCAAGAAACCTTTGTCTTCATGGGTTTTATATAATGGATATTTTTCATACAACTCTCTAAATATTCCACTTTTGCCGCCTCCATAATGTTCCCCATAAGATGATATCGGCCAGCCAAAATTTTTAGTATTTTTTGATCTAAGATCAATAATATTGATCTCATCACCGCCTTTTGGACCATGCTCACTTGATATTATAAAATTATCATTTTCATCATAAAATAGACCCTGAGGATTCCTATGACCTAAAGATAACATTTCTATTTCATTTGAATTTAAATCTAGACTTAAAATTTTTCCAAAAATACTATTAGGGTCCTGAGCCTTTTTTCTTAATCTAAATTCTCCTGTTGAAAATATAATTTTTTCGTCTTTAAATTTTTGAATTCTCCCACCTGTTTGACTAAAATTTATATCGTTTCCTCTTAATTCAAAATCTTCATCATTTTCATTAACACATTCTTTAGGATCAAAAATTTTTTTAAATTGAAGATTTTCAAAATTTAAATTGGATCTAATTAAGTTAATATTCCAACAATTTTTTTTATTATTTGTAAAAGATATAAATATTTCATCTTGGTAAATTTTTACATCTTTAATACCTACCCTTTTACTTTGATTTTCAATTATATTGTCAAATGTATAAATTGATGAAAAATCTAAATATTCTAAAAAATTATTTTTAATTTGTTTAAACTTTAAATCATCTTTGGTTACATCTGCAAAGGCTATGATCCCTATATTTGAAACTATGAATAAATTATCCTTGTAAAACTCAAGATATCCACTTCCAGGAGTATCATTTTGAGTACCTCTTAAAATTTGATTTCCAACTGGAGAATAAATTTCCATTATCATTTTGTTAGACAACGTATTGCTTGAAGTCTTTACAAAATTTAAATCTAACAAATTATTTTTAACCATTAAGTCGTTATTAAGAATACCTTTGAGGGATAAAATTTTATACTTTTCCCATTTTTTAGTTAAAAATGAATATCGATTTCTTTCTTGCTGCAAAGATTTATAGGGAAAAACAATATCCTTTATTTTCATTTTTAATTCAGGTGGTAGTAAATTTTTAATAAAACCAAAATTATCATGTTCTTTTATGTTCTTATTAGGGTCACTATCTATTGTATAGTTTATAAACAGGTATGACGGAACTAATATTAAAAATAAAACAACAAGTATCT
>CACFZX010000002.1:0-64453 GCA_902570905.1 uncultured Pelagibacteraceae bacterium | reverse complement strand
GTCTCAGCATCTAATGAAGATGTAGCTTCATCTAAAAGAATAATTTTTGTTTTTTTTAAAATTGCTCTAGCTATTGAAAGTCTTTGCTTTTCTCCACCAGAAAGTCTCACGCCATTTTCGCCAATAACTGTATTATAACCATCTTTAAGTTTGGATATAAATTCTGTTGCATAAGCTAATTCAGCCGCTTCAAAAACTTCATTATCAGTTGCATCAAGATTTGCATACTTAATATTATTAATTACTGTATCGTCAAATAAAGTCGTGTCTTGGCTTACAATTGAAATATTTTCCCTTAAAGATTTAAGTTTAACATTGTGTATAGACTGATTATCAATTTTAATTTCCCCACTGTCGGGATCATAAAATCTAGGTATCAAATTTAGCAATGTTGATTTCCCAGCTCCGCTATGACCAACAAATGCAGAAATTTTACCTCCCTCAATCGATATATTAACAGATTTTAATGTTTTTTGTTCAGCATCTTTTAGATAGGAAAAATTTACATTGTTAAAAACTATTTCCCCTTTGCTTAATTTTATAGGATCACATTCTTCTTTATTTGTGATCTCATTTTTAATGTCTAGTATAGGTATAATTCTTTTACCTGCTGATATACCTTGTTGAATTCCTATGTTTAAAGTAGCTAATGACCTAACTGGTTGATACGCCAACATCATTGCCGCCAAGAAAGAAAAAAAATTATTAATTTCTAATTCTTCAGACATTATTAATCTTCCTGAATAAAATATTAGGAAAGCTATCATAATACCAGTTAGTGTCTCCATAATAGGAGTTGATCTAACATAAACAGTATTAATTTTTTTCACTTTATTTGCTAAATTTGAAATTAACTCGTCAGATCTATTACTTTCAAAGTTTTCCTTTTGAAAAATTTTAATTAATTTGTGATTTTTAAATATTTCAACCAGATGTTTATTTAAAAAACCTGACCTTTCTTGAGCCTGAGTAGATACTTTCCCCATTCTTTTACCCAAGCTTTTAGCCGCTATAGATGCCAAAGGTATCATTATTATAGCTACTAAAGATAACTTCCAATTCTGGTAAAACATTACACCGAGCAAGCCGCAAAGGGTTAAAGAGTCTTTTATAAGATTTAACAAATTAATACTCAAAACGTTTTTTATTAATTCAACATCAAAATTTAAATTTGAGATATATTTTCCAGAGTGCTTACTTTCAATAAATTTAGTATCTGATTTAATTAATGCTTTAATCATGTCTGATTGAATACTTTTTTTAACCTCTTCAGCTACATTTATTAGTAGTACTTTAGCGGTATATAACGATAGACCTTTGGTAGCAAAAGCAACAACTATAAAAATCGGAATTAAATAAATTAAGGTCTGATCTTTATTAATAAACAATTTTTCAATCGCAGGGTCTAACAACCAAGCAATTGAGGAAGTGCTTCCTGCGACCATGACAGAAAAAAAAACTGCAATAAATATTTTTTTTAAGTGTCTTTTGGTATATTGATTATAAAATCTTTTTAATACATCAAAATTTTTCATATAAATAAATTGTTTTTTTCTATTAAAATTGTTGAAAATATAATTAGACCTAAAATATTATTACTTTTAAATTTTTGATGACATGAGTTGTTATTATCAATGTCTAAATTTATTATTTGATAAAAAAATAAATGAAAAAAAGGAATTATCAAAAGCAAATAGTATAAATTATTAAAATTCATAAAATATCCAATTAAAATTAGAGATAAAAAAAATAAAAAATAGCACACACTTATAAAAGTTTTTGGACTATTTTTAAATTTTATTGATGTTGATTTTACCCCAATTATTTCATCATCCTTAATATCTTGATACCCATAAATCGTGTCATAACCAAGTGTCCAAAATATGGCTCCTAAATAAAATATAAAAGGAATAAAACTTATTTCTCCTTGGATAGATATCCAGCCTAATAAAAGGCCATAATTAAATGTTAATCCTAAAAAAAGTTGTGGCCAATATGTAAATCTTTTCATTAATGGGTAAGTAAAAGCAAAAGGCATAGAACATAGTGCTAGAATAATAGTTAAATTATTAAAATTAATTAAAATAAGAAATGCAAACAAACATAAAATAAATGCAATTATCAAAGCTGATTTAACAGTAATTCTATTTGCAGCGAGTGGTCTATTTTTAGTTCTCTCAACTTTTTTATCATAATTTCGATCAACTACATCATTTACTACACATCCTGCTGAACGCATTAGAACTGCCCCAGAGAAAAATAAAAAAATATAAAAAAAATAATTATCAAAACCATCATTGAAATCATAAGCTAAAGTAAGACCCCATGCACAGGGCCAAAATAAAAGCATATAACCAATTGGTTTTTTTAGTCTTGTTAATTCAAAGAAGATGCTTATATGAGACATATAAATTATTAAATAACAAAGTTTTTTTATTAAGCAAATTTAATCGACATGAATATAGATTACACAGTAGTTGCACTGATGTTTCCAGCTATTCCTCTTATAATGAATGTATATTCAACTAGATTTCATACCTTGAGCGCTTTGATTAGAAAGATACATGATGAATATGTTTTTGAGAAACATACACCTCCAGAATGGAAAGATCAGCTTAATAATCTTAATGCAAGGATCAGTGTATTAAAATATTCAATAATGTTTGGTGCATTCGGATTTTTATTTAATATGGTAACTGTATTTGCGCTTTATTTAGAGGAATTATTTGTTGCAAGAATTATTTTCGGGTCTTGTTGTTTATCGATGATGACTTCAATAATATTTTTTATAAGAGAAATTCAAATTTCTACTAAAGCATTAAGACTTCACATATCTGATATGGACGAAAAGTTTAAGGAATAATTATAGCAGGGCCTAAAATTTTTCTCGACTCCAAATCCTGATGTGCTTGCATACAATTATTCAGATTATATTTTTTAAATATTTTTATTTTTACTTGCTCAGAACTAATTTTTTCAAATAAAACTTTAGACGCTTCATCTAATTCCTCTCTTGTGCTCAAATATTGTTGCATTGCAGGCCTGACTAAATATAGACCTTTGGGTTGAATATACTTTGGAACATTAATATCTGATAATGGTCCAGAAGCGTTTCCAAATGATACCATCATGCCTCTTGTACTTAAACATTCTAGAGATCCCTCTAAAGTAGTTTTTCCTACACCATCATAAACTACTGGCACACCTTTACCATTTGTAATCTCCATAGTCTTCTTGGCAAAGTTTTCTTTATTGTAATTAATTACAAAATCATAGCCATTATTAATTGCTAAATCTATTTTTTCATCCGTACCAACAGTTCCTATTGTAGTACATCCAAGTGATTTTGCCCACTGACCAAAAATTTGACCAACACCTCCAGCAGCTGCATGAAATAAAATAGTTTGACCTTTTTTAACTGGATATGTTTTATGAAGTAAATAAAATGTTGTTAAGCCTTTTGTCATTATTGCTGCAGCTATCTCCAAATCTATATTATTTGGCACTATAACAAGATTTTTAATTTGATAATTTCTATGGGTTGAATATGAACCAATGGGTGCTCCAGCATATGATACTTTATCACCTATTTTAAAACCATTTACAGATGAACCAACTTGAGTAATCGTACCTGCTCCTTCTAATCCAATTGGAGAAGGAAGTTTTAATGGGTATAAACCTGATCTATGATATGTATCAATGTAGTTGAGACCAATTGCTTTATGTTCAATCGTTACCTCATCATCTTTAGGTCTCCCTAAAGAAATATCTTTTAATTCTAAGACCTCAGGTCCACCATTTTTAGATATTTGAATTGCTTTCATTATTTTACAAAAGTTCCATTGTGATAGTCTTGAACCGCTTGCAAAATTTCTGCTTTGGTATTCATTACAAAAGGTCCTCCTTTGGCTATTTGTTCACCAATAGGTTTACCGGATATTATTAAAAATTTTGAATTTGTAATAGATGAAATAGTAAGATTTTTTCCTCTTTTTAGTAAAATTAACGTTGAGCCCCCTAATTTTTTATGATTTTCATTTCCAATTTTAATTTGACCTTCTATCAAATAAATAAATGTATTATGTGAAGAGGGTAATTCAAAATTAAATTGTTTCCCTTTTTTTAATTCTACATCAAAATAAATTGGCTCTACATTATGTTTTTTTACTGGACCTTCAGCTTTTTCAAACTTACCTGCAATGACTTTAACTTTTTTTTCATCATCTTCGTGGATTTGCATTTGATCTGAGTTTATATAGATATAGTTTGGTTTACTCATCTTTAATTTAGCTGGCATGTTTATCCATAATTGAAAGCCATGAAGTCTACCACCAGACATCGCAGGCATCTCAGAGTGAATTATTCCACTTCCAGTTTTCATCCACTGAACATCTCCTGATTTCATTCTTCCCTTGGACCCGGTACTATCCTCATGTTCAAATTCTCCTTGAAGCATGTAAGTTACAGTTTCTATTCCCCTATGTGGGTGAGGAGGAAAACCTCCAATATAGTCATCTTTATTATCTGAACCAAATTCATCTAGCATCAAAAAAGGATCAAAATAATCTGGATCAACACCGATACTTCTTTTTAACTTAACTCCAGCACCATCTGAAGCTAATATTGGGTCAATAATTTTTTTTATTTCAGTTTCTGACATTTTATTTTTTTAATTTATTATCTAAACTTAAACCTTGAGATCCATTTATTGCCAAAAACACAAAACCACTTGCTAAAGCTATATTTTTTGAAAAAGCAACAATTTGGTTAGAAAAGTCATTAAGAAATATAAAAGCTGTTATTATGCAAAAAATAGATAGTAATGAAGAAAATATTTTTACTTTATATCCAACTATGATCATTAAAGGGGCAATTATTTCAAGTACTATTACTGGAGTTAATAGAAAACCTGGAACTCCAAAACCCTCCATCCAATCTACAGTTCCTTCATAATTTATTATTTTTCTAAATGCACTTATTAAAAAAACAAGTGAAATAAAAATTCTCGCTAAAAGGTCTAAAATATTTTTCATATTATTAGTTAAATAATATTTAGTTATAAAATATCAAGTAATTCATTTAATTTACTGACTTCTTTTTTGGGTTCATAATCTAGATTATCAAATATATTATTATTTCTGTTAATCCAAATAGAGTTATATCCATAATTTCCCCCCGCCAGACACATCCCATGTATTGGCACTTAAAAAAGCAATCTGATCTTTTTGGATATTATATTTTTTAATTGGAATGTCATAAACTTGAGAACTAGGTTTAAATATTCCAACTTCCTCTACTGAAAATATATCATTAAATAAATTCTGCATATTACTACTTTTTACTAATTCATTAAGAAGAGACGGTGTTCCATTTGAAAGTATAGCTAATTTATAGTTTCTTTCCTTTAATTTGTTCAGTGTATCTCTAACTTCTGGGAATGGAGAAAGTATTTTATATAAGTCTAATAATTCATTTTTCATCGAATTATCAATTTTGTAAGCTTTCATAGATTTATCTAAGCTATCTTCTGTAATTTTCCAAAAATCTTTATGTTTACCCATTAGACTTCTAAGCCAAGTATATTCTAATTGAGTTGTTCTCCAGTAATTAGCAAAGTTCTCCCACTTATCACCAATTTTATTCTTACATTTTTCTGCAGCTGAGTTAACATCAAATAATGTTCCGTATGCATCAAAAATTATTGCTTTAATATTTTTCATAAATTAACCTGTTTAAATGAGTAATATTAGATTATTTTTTCATGAAAGTTTATCATTAAATTTAAAGTCAAAATTAGACAAGCCTCAGTCACACTATATCTCAAAAGTAATGAGGATGAGTAACGGACAGAATTTTGTATTATTTAATCAGAGTGGGGAATGGAAAGCTAAAGTAGACAATATAAACAAAGGTATTTTAGAGTTCTCAATAGTTAAAAAACTAAGATCTTCAGAAAATGAAAAAGAAATTTGGTTAGCATTTGCTCCAATAAAATTAAATTATTTAAATTTAATGATACAGAAAGCAACTGAGCTTGGAGTAACTAGATTTATTCCTATTTTAACAGAAAGAACAATTGTTAGAAGATTAAATGAAAAAAGAATTAACAAAATTATCAAAGAAGCTTGCGAACAAAGCAATAGGCTTAATATTCCAAAATTAGATAAAATTATAAAATTAGATAAATTTTTAAAATCTAATCAAAACTTAAATGTTATTTTTGGAGATTTAAATTCAGATAGCAAAAAATTAGATATTATTAAAAAAGATCCTATTTGTATTTTAATTGGTCCAGAGGGTGACTTTTCAATTAAAGAAAGAGAAAATATTTATAAACAAAAAAATATCTTTCCTTTTAACATAAATAAAAACATATTAAGGTCAGAGACCGCCGCTATATCAATGATCTCAATAGTTAGTTTTAATTTGCTATAGATATTTATTTATATTTCTATAAATATCATCATAAGCTGCATGATGACTTATCCTATTTATATATTTACCATCTTTTAAGAGAATTATAGAAGAACTATGATTTATAAGATATTCACCGTCTCCAGTAAATATTTTTTCCGACATCACTCCCCAAGATTGCGACATTAAAAAAATTTTTTTAGGATCTCCGGTAATACCATACATCTTATTGTCAAAAGAATTTAGATATTCCTTAATTATTTCAGGAGTATCTCTTTCTGGATCAATACTTACAAAAAAAATTTTAAGTTTATTTTTCTTTTTATCATCTAAATTATTTATTACTAAATCAAGATTATTTAATGTCATCGGACAAATATCAGGACAATTAGTAAATCCAAAAAATATCGCTGTTAAAGGACCCTCGAAAGATGACTCAGTTATTACCTCATTATTCACATCAATTAACGAGAATTCAGAACCTTTAAATTTTGATTCAATGTCATCTTTAGTTTTTTCCATAGATAAAAAAACGGGCAACATTAAAAATAAGAAAATTACTAGACATCCTGTAATTACTGTTATTGAGGTCTTTAATTTCATAGTTGCAAAATATGTTTTACTAATTATATAAGCATTATGAATTCAATATTAAAGAAGATATTTGGCACATTAACTGAAAAACCTTGGGAAGCTAATCAAGCAGCGATAGACTCAAAGCACACTGGTCAAACTTTTAATATTTCCAACCAAATGTCAGTTGTAATTATAATATTCGGAATTAGTTCAGTACTATTTAGTTTGATTTTTACAGGTTATTTATATTCATTACCCCCTGGGCAAGATACTACATTTATTCTTAAAACGAATATGCTTTGGATAAATACTTTGGTGCTCATACTGGTTACATATTTTTTTGATAAAATAAGAAGAGATTTCAATAATAACCTTACTAGCAATATTAAAAAAAATCTAATCATTGTTGGTGCTTTAAGTTACTTATTTTTAATTTTACAATTAATTTTGTGGTATCAATTAATGATTGATGGAAATTACGTTTCAACTAACACTTATTTTTCATCTTTTTATTTTTTTACAGCTTTACACGGTATCCATCTTCTTGGAGGTTTATTTTTTTGGGGAAAGGTTACATCAAAAATTTTTAAACTAGAGGAAAGAGATTATAAAAAAGAAGAGAGAAGTATAACAGCTCTCTCAGTTTATTGGTTATTCTTATTTATTGTATGGTTTGTTTTTTTCACAATAATGTTTGTCTATAATGATGCAGTTTTAGATTGGTGTAGATCACTGATTTCTTAATCCTACAAAAACAAAACTAAAACAGATCCAACCAAGGCAACAATTACTAAAAGAATATTAACTGACTTTAAATATTTTTTTGTTTCTGGCTTTAATTTACCTTTTGAGAAAGCTCCCGCACCAAAAGCAATGACTAAATAGAATAGTAAAACTAATACGAGTATAGTTATAAAAATTCCTAATTTTCCAAGCATATTATCGTTGATTATATTAGTTTATTTTAATTGTTTTATGACATTTTGTCATAGGTATTTATAGCATTATTGATCTATATAACCCTAATGCATGCAGGAATAATATTTTTACTAGTCATAGTTGGATCAATACTTTTCCATATTTTTACACCTTGGTATTGGACTGACATTGCATCTAATTGGCAAGGAATGGATGATACTATAACACTTACTTTTTGGGTAGGTGGCGGAGTTTTCGTAGCTGTATGTTTATTTATGGTTTATTGTGTTTTCAAGTTTTCTTATAAAGAAGGTAGAAAAGTTGAATATAAACCAGAGGATAAAAAATTAGAAAGAATTCTTACTTGGGCAACAACTTTAGGTGTTGCAGCTTTATTAGCTCCAGGTTTAATTATTTGGAATCAATATGTAAACGTTCCTAAAAATGCTTTAGAGGTTGATGTAATGGCTTGGCAGTGGGGTTGGCAATACAGATTACCGGGAGAAGATGGAAAATTAGGTACAACTAAAGTAATTAATATTAATGATGATAATCCATTTGGTATAAATCCTAACGATCCATTTGGTCAAGATGATGTAATTATTCAAAGCGATGTTTTGAATATGGAAACTGATAGACCAATAAAAATTTTGCTAAGATCAGTTGATGTATTACATAACTGGTACGTTCCACAATTTAGAGCAAAAATGGATGCAGTTCCAGGAGTAGTAACTTTTTATTGGTTTGAACCGAATAAAGTTGGAGAATATGAAGTGCTTTGTGCTGAGTATTGTGGAGTTGGACATTATGCTATGAGAGGCTCTGTTATTGTCCAAAGTAAACAAGACTACAACTCTTGGTTAAATGAGCAAGAAACTTTTTCAGAATTAGTAGCCAAACAAAACAAATTAAAAATTGAGGAAAACAAGATCGCAAAAAAAATAAATTTAAATTTAAATTAATACATATATAAAGAGGAAAAGAAATGTCGGATGAAATAGAAAATAAATCAGGTTATCAAACTCAGTCTTCTGAGACTATGAATGAATATTCTGGTGCTGCAGTTGGAGACGTTGACTACGTAAGACCTGCTGAAATACCTGAGCAAGACTTATATCATGGACATACATTTCTAACTAAATGGGTTTTTTGCCAAGATGCTAAAGTAATTGGCGTACAGTATTTTCTAACAGCAGTATTCACTGGTATTGTAGGATTAATTTTATCTTGGTTGATGAGATTGCAATTAGGTTTTCCTGAATTAGCTGGTTTTATGACTGCGGAACATTATTATCAATTCGTAACTATGCATGGAATGATAATGGTTGTTTATTTTTTAACAGCATTATTTCTTGGAGGCTTTGGTAACTATTTAATACCATTAATGGTTGGAGCGCGTGATATGGTTTTTCCATATGTAAACATGTTAAGTTTCTGGATGTTTTTTGTTGCTGTTGCAGTTTTAATGGCAAGCTTTTTCGTACCTGGTGGACCAACAGGATCAGGTTGGACATTGTATCCTCCTCAAGCAATTTTAGATGGAACACCTGGATCAGGAGCAGGAATACTTCTAATGTTGATATCTTTATCTTTATTTGTAATTGGTTTTACCATGGGAGGACTAAACTATTTGATCACAATTCTTCAAGCGAGAACTAGAGGTATGACGCTAATGAGAATGCCTTTAACAGTTTGGGGTATTTTCACAGCAACAGTACTTGCTATGCTAGCATTTCCAGCACTTTTAGTAAGTTCTATAATGATGACTTTAGATAAAGTTCTTGGAACAAGTTTCTTCATGCCAACTATTTTAAAAGCAGGTGAAGTTTTAGAATATGGAGGAGGAAGTCCAATTCTTTTCCAACACTTATTCTGGTTTTTTGGTCACCCCGAAGTTTATATTGTAGCTCTTCCAGCGTTTGGGATAGTTTCAGATTTAATATCTGTGCATGCTAGAAAAAATATTTTTGGTTACAGAATGATGGTATGGGCAATTGTAGGAATTGGAGCTTTAAGTTTCTTTGTGTGGGCACACCATATGTACGTAAGTGGAATGAATCCTTGGTTTGGCTTCTTCTTTGCATCAACTACACTCATAATTGCAGTTCCCACCGCCATGAAGGTTTATAATTGGATTTT
The DNA here is from genome assembly GCA_902570905.1 of uncultured Pelagibacteraceae bacterium. GTDB lineage: Bacteria > Pseudomonadota > Alphaproteobacteria > Pelagibacterales > Pelagibacteraceae > Pelagibacter. Next base: position 54,406 of record CACFZX010000002.1, on the reverse strand, counting down.
AACTTTATGGAGAGGAAATATTAGAATTAATACTGTAATGTTATGGTGCCTTGGTTTTATTGTAACATTTGTAAACGGGGGTATAACAGGAATATTTTTAGGAAACGTTTCTGTAGATGTACCACTATCTGATACTTATTTTGTAGTGGCTCACTTCCATATGGTAATGGGTATTGCTCCATTGATGGTAATAATGGGTGCTGTTTATCACTGGTTTCCACTGGTTGCAGGTAGAATGCTTCATGAAGGTTTAGGAAAATGGCATTTTTGGATAACTTTCTTAGGGGCATATTCAATTTATTTCCCAATGCACTACCTAGGGTTTATCGGAGTTCCTAGAAGATATTTTGAAATGTACGATAGCCCTTACATGACATCAGGAGTGGGGTTAAACGAGTTCATAAGTTTGGCGGCTTTCATAGTTGGCGCTGCACAATTTATTTTAATTTATAACATTATAAAAACTTTGAAAACTGGAAAACCAGCAGGTAAGAATCCTTGGAAGGCAAACTCTTTAGAGTGGCATACCTCAACAGTTCCACCTGAGCATGGTAATTTTGGAGAAAGGCTACCAGTAGTACATAGATGGGCATATGACTATAGTGTACCTGGAGCTAAAGAAGATTTCATGCCTCAAACTACTCCACCGAGTGAAGTAACAAACACAGAGGTAGAAAAAACTTAAATATAAAAAAGGCAAGTAATGTCTGAGCAAAAAATAGTTGATTATGAATTTAAACCCGGTTTTAAGGGTATGGCTCATGACACTGGTTCAGATCAAACAATGTTCAAAGGTGTGCATTGGGGCAAGGCAATGATGTGGATCTTTTTATTAAGTGATACATTTGTATTTAGTTGTTTTTTAATTTCATATATGAAGGGCAGAGCTTCAACTCCAGTTGAATGGCCTAATCCGAGTGAGGTTTTTGCATTAGATGCATTTGGAGTTCCAGTACCATTATTGCTGATCGCACTAATGACTTTCGTTTTAATTACAAGTAGCGGTACAATGGCTCTAGCAGTTAAGTACGGTTACGAGAAAAATAAAAAGATGTGCGGTTGGTTAGTCTTAGCAACTGCCGTTGGAGGATTAATATTTGTAGGTATGCAGGCTTATGAATGGTCAAAACTTATTCATGAAGGTGTTAGACCTTGGGAAAATCCTTTTGGTGCTGCACAATTTGGTTCATTCTTTTTTATGATAACTGGTTTTCATGGAACCCATGTATCAATTGGAGTTATATTTTTATTTATATACGCTTACAAGGTTTTCGCTGGGCACTATGAAAATGGTGGAAAAAGAGGCTGGTTTACAACAATGAGAGGTGACTATGTAGAAATTGAAATACTTGGATTATACTGGCACTTTGTAGATTTAGTTTGGGTATTTATTTTCGCGTTTTTTTATTTGTGGTAATTTAAATTATGGAAGAGACTAAAAAAAAAGAACAGCAGGGTAGCACACATAAGATAGGTATTTATCTTTGGATATGGGGATTGTTATTTGTTCTAAGTTTCTTTTCATACATGGTTGATTGGTACCAATTTCAAGGAATGCTTAGATGGAGCTTGATCTTATTTTTCATGTTTTTAAAAGCAGGATTAATCATGGCATTCTTTATGCATCTATTCTGGGAAAGATATGCACTTGTAAATGTACTTCTTTGGCCAATGACGGCAATTGCTTGCTTTATCGTTTTAATGGCTGCTGAAGGTCAATATACTTTATTTTCAAGATTATTTTATTTTTTTGTTGGTGGAGGACAATAGTTTATGGACGGATATACAATATTAGGAGGATTACTGATTTTTTTTATTCTATTCATTTATCTTACTTGGTTTGGTTTTTCTGTTAAAGTAGATAATGAACAGAACGAAGGTTCCAAAATCAAAATTAATCCTTATGATAATGTACCATTGCATCGAAAACTTATAGATAAAAAAAATAGCAAAGTAGGAGTTTTTGATCTTGGAAACCATATTTTAATCATTGGTTTGGTTTTAGTGGTTATATTTGTAAGCATGAACGTTGATTAAAAATTGTCTACAAAATCCATAAAACATAAATCAGTCCCCAACATTGATATTAATTCTTTTTTAAAATCTTTAATATTGTTGCTTAAGCCAAGAGTGATGTCTCTTGTAATTTTTACATGTGCTGTTGGTTATATTACTTCAAATTCTACTATTGAAACAACAAATGCGATTATAGGAATTGTTTTGGTGGCAATAGGAGCAGGAGCGGCTGGCTGTTTAAATATGTGGTACGACTCAGATATTGATGCATTGATGACCAGAACATGCTTGAGACCGATACCAACAGGAAAAATAACAAGAAACTATGCTTTGATTTATGGAGTAACTCTTACCGTTGTTTCTGTTATTCTTTTAAATTATTTTACAAATTTTCTTTCTGCTGCTTTATTACTTTTTACAATTTTATTTTATATATTGGTCTACACAATTTGGTTAAAGAGAAAAACTCCCCAAAATATTGTTATTGGTGGAGCAGCAGGAGCTCTTCCACCAATTATAGGCTGGTCTATTGCAACTAATTCAATTTCTTTAGAGCCTATAAGTTTATTCTTAATAATATTTTTCTGGACGCCTTCTCATTTTTGGGCGTTAAGTCTTTATAAAGCAGGGGATTATAAAAAAGCTAAGATACCAATGCTCCCGGTATCAGATGGAATTGAAAAAACAAAAAAATATATATTTTTGTATTCTTTATCAATGATCCCTGTAATTATATTGCCATACCTTATAAATTTTGCAGGACTTTCATACCTAATACCATCTATTCTTCTAACTTTTTATTATAATTATATTTGTTATGAACTGTTAAATTATAAAAAGAATAAATTTGATCCAAAAAAAGCGAAGAAAATTTTTACTTACTCTATTTTTTATTTGTTTATAGTTTTTGTGTTATTTCTCATAGATAGCCTAATTTAATATTGCCAGTTTAGATATAAGAGAGTATCTATAAATTCTATGAACTATGTAAGTACAAGAAATAATAAAAATGAGCTTAATTTTAAAGATGTTTTCATTAAAGGTTTAGCTGACGATGGTGGATTATTTGTCCCAAAAAACGTTAAATCATTAAAGTCTGAAGATTTTGATAAATTAAGAAACCTTAGCTACAACGATTTAGCTTGTGAAATTCTAAACCTATTTTGTTCAGATTTTATAAACAAAAAAGATCTTAAAACTATTATTACAAAATCGTATTCAACTTTTAGGGAAAAAGAAGTTGTAAAAATTAGTAATTTAGGAAGCATAAAACTTCTTGAATTATATCATGGTCCTACCCTTGCATTTAAAGATATTGCAATGCAATTTATAGGGAACTTATATGATTATTATTTAAGTAAAAATAATGATTTTTTAAATGTAGTAGTAGCTACATCTGGTGATACAGGAGCAGCTGCAATTGATGCAATTAAAGGAAAGAATAATATGAATATTTTTGTTCTTCATCCAAATAATAAAATATCCAAAGTTCAAAGAAAATTAATGACAACTGGCAATGAAAAGAATGTTTTTAATATTGCTATTGATGGAAATTTTGATGATTGTCAAAATTTAGTTAAAGCAATGTTTTCAGATCTTGAATTTTCAAAAAGTATAAAGATGACCGGAGTAAACTCAATAAATTGGGCAAGAATAATTGCTCAGGCAGTCTATTATTTTTATACTTATTTTAAACTTAATTCGAGTAAACCCTTATCTTTTTCAGTTCCTACTGGAAACTTTGGAGATGTTTTTGCTGGTTATCTTGCAAAGAAAATGGGTTTACCAATAGATAAATTAATTGTTGCAACAAATCAAAACGACATTTTGCATAGAGCAATTTCAAAAGGAGAGTATGTATCAAAGAAAGTTGAACAAACAATTTCCCCAAGTATGGATATTCAACTAGCGAGTAATTTTGAAAGGTTAATTTACTATATTAATAATTCTAATTCAGAAATTACTGCAGAAATTATGAAAAAAATTAAAGAGAATGTTTATCAAATTGAAAAAATTAATTTAGAAAGTATTCAAAAAGATTTTGTCTCTGAAAGCTGTAATGAAAAAGAAACTTTAGATATAATAAAGAAATACTACGAAAAAGATAATGTGATTTTAGATCCTCACACAGCAGTTGGAGTAGGGGTTGCAAATAAGTTATCTTTAAATGATTGTGTTGTCTTATCAACTGCACACCCATGTAAATTTCCAGATGCGACAGAAAATGCAATAAAAAAACATGAAAATTTACCAAAAGAACTTGAGCATGTACTTAACAAAGATGAAAACTTCGAGGTGCTAAAAAACGACATTGAAGTAGTAAAAAACTTTGTTAAAAGCAAAATATGAAATTAAAAGCAAACGACCTTATACCTGAGGCTAATATCTACATTTTAAAGGACGGCGAGCCAAAGGAGCAAAACATAAAAGAAACTTTGGGAAATAGCAAAGTACTCTTATTTGGATTGCCAGGAGCATACACTTCCACATGTTCTAAATTTCATTTACCAGGGTATGTAAAAAATGCTGAAAAAATCAAAGCAAAAGGAATTGATAAAATATTTTGTATTTCAGTAAATGACCCACACGTAATGAATGCTTGGGGAGAAGCTAACAATGTTCGAAATAATATCAAAATGTTAGCTGATCCGTATTTATCATTTACTAAATTAATTGGTGCAGAAATTGACAGAAATTCAAAAGGTATGGGAATTAGATCTAGTCGTTACGCTATGATTATTGAAAATTTAAAAGTCCAAAATATCCAAGAAGAAGAAGAGACTAAGACCTGTGGTATTTCCTCGGCAGAGGGAATTCTAGACATTATCTGATGAGAAGGGGCGTTCTGTGCCCCCGAGACCCAATTTATATTATCAAATATAGGTTATAGCAATACTTCACTGAAAACTTCACTGAGAGTTTTGCCAAATGTTCAAAAGCTTGCTTCTCGACTTCATTGAATTTTGGGGTTAAATTTATTTAAATGATTAGATTGGTTTTAATTATTATAATATTGATTTCAAATTCATCAATAGTTTATGGTGATATTAAAGACAAATTTGAATTGTATTATTTTGAAGATTTTTCAAATAAGAAATTTAAATATGAACTACCTCATAAGTACAATACTTCATTAAAAGCAAAAATAATTGAAAATGGTTATTTAAAAGTAACAGTAAAACCTAAGATGTATGGAGCATCATCTGATAAAAAAAATAATAAAGAACGAGCAGAATATGGTAAGAAAATTTTTTTTTCAAAAAAATTTAAATCAAATAAAAAATTTGTTATGAGTTTTGATGCCAGAGTTGATAAGAATTTTAGAGCAGACAAAAGAACTATGATAGCACAAATAAGAGCAGAAAATAAAATGCCTGGCAGTCCTGCGGCGGCAGTTTATTTGTATGAAGGTGGAGTAATGAAATGTGTAGATTTTAGAGGCAAAGATAAACCCTCTAATTACTTTCAACAAAATCACACTAGAATTAAAAGTGTCACAAATAACAAAATAGATGTCTTAGATGGAGATTGGCATAAATTTGAAATAATTATGAAATTGGGTGAAAAGGACGGATATTGTAAAGTATCAGTAGATAATAAAACAATATTTGAAATAAGTAATTATGACAATATTCATGGAACAAAAAAAATGTTAGCAAGAATTGGTATTTATAGAGATGCCCTTCCTTATGAGCAAACTGTATATTTTGATAATTTTTTTATTGGAATTGAAAAATAAGTAAATGATTTATTTTCTTTGAATTTTAACTTTTGTCCCAAACCTTGCTTCTCGACTTCACTGAGAATCGGGGTTAAATTTAGATTATGAAAAAACTATCTATACATATCTTTTTGGTTTTGATGTTTTCTCTTTTTACATCGCATTCGTTTGCAGCAAAAAAACATAAAATTTATAAAAAACTACCATGTAATTTTAATGGGGTTAAAGTTTCAACATCTGCGCGATTTCATGATGGTGTAAAAGGTGGCAGGTGCTGTCCTAAATGTTCTGGTTACAAATTAAAAAGAGGAACTTCTTTAATTATGAAAAGAGGAACTCCTATAGTAGCAATCGCTGATATGAAGTTAATAAGTATTTATGATATAAGTGCTCATCAAAAAAGTAAAAAAAAATCTGAGTCTGCAGGAAAAAAAGATGGAGCAGATCATTCTCAATCACAAAAAACTATGAAACCATATGATGATATTCATTTACATTTTGTAGATAAAAAAGGAAATTTCATCTTGTATTATCATTTTAAAGAAACAAATTTAGTTAAAGGGTTTAATCAAGGAAATTGCAAAATCCCAAAAGAATTTCAATGGGGGAGAAAAAAATTTTACCCCTCAGATTGTGGTGGTTACAGTGAAGAATTAATAAAAAATAATTTCTGGGTTAAAAAAGGACAAGTTATAGGATTATCAGGTGCGACTGGCACGACTAAAGGTGGACCACATATAAGTTTGGGTATTGCAATACCTGCTAATGAAAAGATAAAAAAAGGTGTATTAGAAATAATAGAAGAATTAACTTTAAATGATTATATGAATATTGGAAAAGTGGGTGAGAACATTTCTGGTGCCAAAACTACAAATGATTTTATAAAATCTGGATTACTTAATAGAGTTTACAACACTTCTGCATTAATTTTTCGTTATACTGCTCCTCAAAAAGTTTTTAAATGGGAAAATTTACCAACGGATTCTGATGCTTATTTATTTCCTGTTATGTCAAAGAAATATTTAAAAGAAATTGGTTATTATAATTAGAATGATCAGATTAGTTTTAATTATTATTACATTGATTTTAAATTCATCAATAGTTTATGGAGATACTAAAGTTAATTTAACCATAAAAGAAAGTACTGATTTTACTGGAAAAGAATTTAAACGTAATGAAGAAGGTTGTGGATTCCAAAAAAACCAAAAAGGTAATCGAGAGGAGGAGTCTGTTTTAAATATCTTTAATTCAAAGAACTCTACAATTAAAGGTGGTATATTTGAGTGTAGTCTTCAAAATGTAATATATGCTAAATGGAACAGAAATTTAATTATATCATCAGTTAATGCTAGCAAAGGTTCAGATAATGCTTTTGAAATTAGAAATTCAAATGCAATAATTAAAGATAGTAAATTTTCTTTCTCACCTCAAAACAAGTGTGTTGAAGGCGAAAATGGATTACTTATTTTTTATAATAATATTTTGGAAAATTGTGAGCAGGGATTTGATATAGAAAAAACTGATAGTTCAGAATTTACTGCTGCTGTTTTTTTAAAAAATGAATTTATATCTATTGGACATGATGCTTTCAATTGTCATGATAGAAACGATAAAAAAGCAAATAAAGTTTATCTTTTTTTAAAGGACAACAAATTCAAAAAAAAAGGTAAAAAATTTCGAAAGTTTGGAAAATATAGCAACTGTAAGAAAAGATTTAAAATCTCCTCAGAATTAGAGAACGCTATACTTAATTCAGATTTTCACAGAATTGAAATTTTAGTTAGAGAAACTATTCAAAATAAGAGTTAAAATTTTTCAAATACGCCCTCAAAAGATTTTACTAATACCTCCTTTTTATCAAATTTAATTAGATAATTATTATTAGTTAAATTGTATGCAATTACACCTTTTTCATGAAGTTTAAATGCAAGACCATCTATGATTTCAGTTTTCAAACTTGTTGCTTTGCCTAAATCTATTTTATAAAAATCATAGATCTCGTGATAATGATCATGATCAGGGTGATCTCTGTTATTATCTCCATAAAGAATGTATCCATTTTCTGGTATGACCATTGCCATTGCTGTAAAAAGTTTAGCAAACCTTATATTTTCTGGAGAACTTCTGTAATTTTTGATCCAATAATCCTTACCATGAATTTTTTTAACATCAATGTTGCTTCCAAATATTTTTTTTGTAAGTTTTTCCTGCTCCTTTTTTGAAGGATTTTTTGCAATCTTCCACACATTTACCGCAACTAATCTTGGATAAGAAAGATGTTTGTCATGAAACTCAATTATACTTGCAATATCCTTTATTTGCTTACAAGTATAACCACTTCTTGTTTTTTTCCATAATTCTAAAAAAACTCCATTTATAAATTCATGAGTATCTGTTTGCTTTTCCCAATTAATATTTCCCAATATAATAAAATCTTTACCCATTTCTTCTCTAATTGATTTAGCAATTTTGTATCTATACTTCTTAACTATAGAACTAGACTTACCACCGTAATATGAGTGATTATCATTACGCCAAATATCAAACATAACTCCATCCAAATCATAACCCTCCGTAAGTGATTTGACCAGTTGTGTTATATAATTCAAATAATCTGGATGAGTATAATCAACATTGTATGTTGTTCCATATTCTTGCCAAGCTTTATCTCCCCATTTTTTTTTAAGTACATATTTTTTAGTTCCAGGTTGGTTATAGTATCCATCGTAACCTTGATCAGGATAAGTGTATGCCCATAATATTTCTCTTAAAACTAATCCATGAGGTACTTTAGGATATGGGTGCCAACCTGACCACATAAGACCATAATTATCTAATCCTAATCGATGTTGCCATGCTTTGAATAGATTTATGGATTTTCTTTTTGATAAAACTTCATCAATTCTATTTCCAGAATTTTTTCTCTCATATTTAAGTGTCTTTGGAGCAGTAATCACTTTTGTCTTGATATTTTCTTTAGTTTTACAAGTCTTGGCATATGAAAGAGAATTAAAAAAAATAAGAATTAAAGAAAAAAATAGAATTTGTTTAATCATATATAAAGTGGGCGTTCTGTTGCCCGGCATTAGAATAGAAAGTAGCATATTTGCTCACTTTATCAAACTACTTCATTGTAAACTTCATTGTCAGAAAGACTTATTTTCTTTTTAGTTGGTTTTTTGATCTATTACTTCGTTGTAAGATTGGTTAAACTTATTTCATGAAAAGATTATCTCTATACGTTTTTCTAGTTTTGATGTTCTTTCTCAATTTAAATGTTTACGCAATAGATTTAATACCTGATAATCCACCTCCACCTGATGGAGTTGTGTATAAAGGAGTGAATGCAGAACAATGGAAAATAATACATAAATTAGGAGACCCATTAAATTGTAGAAAACAAGTTTATGACTTACAGAAATTAAACATCAAAAAGTTTTTTGAAATAACTGAAAAAGATTGTCTTAAAAACAAAAATTGTATTAATGATGCACTAATTAAACATGATCGAATTCTTTTAAGAAAAGGAACTTATAAAATCGGAGTTGAAGGAATTAGACTAGAAAATAAAATTCTATCAGGGTACCCAGGTGAAATTATAATAATAAATGCACAAAATGCTCCAACTGCTGTAACGATTGATAAAAGTATTATTTCGAATTTGATAATTCAAAATTCTGCAAATATAGGAATTCAAATTATACAAGATAACCTTATATATAGAGTCGTAGTAGGTAACACTGGTATCTATTCTAAAGGTTCAACTAGAGGGATAGCATTTGGTCAAAGTGGATATTTTTTTTCTTCAGGGAACTGTATTGTTAGTGCAGAAGCATACAATAGTTATAATCATTCATTTGGTTTTGGAGAGAAGTGTAAGGGGTGTAGCGCAGATGGTTTTGACGTAAAACACGGCGCGAGTGATGCTACTTTTATTGACGCTCATGGGCATCATAATAGCGATCATGCTTTTGATTTTTACATGGGGGGAAATTTATCGAGTCCAAAACCTGTGATTAGGGTTTTTTATAGTTCAGGAAATAGAAGTAGAAATTTACTAAAACGAGGTGGAAATAATGACGGTTGGAAATTAGATGGTGACGGTCAACAATCTGTTGAATTATCAAGATTAATTTATGGTTCTGTTGCTTGTAATAATCCAGTTAATGGTTTCACAAAACCAGGAAAAACAAATTTAATTTTTTTTGGAAATCAATCTCGAGGCAACAAAAATAATGCATTAACAGGAAAAAAATATAAAGAAACAACACTTTCGTCTTGGGGAAATAAAAAAGTTAAAGATCCTCATATTTTAAAATGTAAGAATTTTAAAAAAGTAAAAAAGTTTAGATATTTTGATATTCCTTTAGATCTGAATTAAAGGGGCGTTCTGTTGCCAGGTGCCCCATTTATAAATTTGCTGCTTCTCTAGCAATTAAGTCTACCTCATTATTTAACTTATCATTGGAATGTGCTTTCACCCAGCTCCATTTTATATCAAATTGACTTGAAAGTAGATCAAGTTCTACCCAAAGATCTTTATTTTTAACTTTTTGTTTATTTGCGGTTTTCCAACCATTTTTTTTCCAGTTATGAATCCACTCTGTAATTCCTGATTTTACGTATTTAGAGTCTGTGAAAATTTGAACTTCACTACCTTTAGGAATTTTCTTTAAAGCTTCAATTGGAGCCATTAACTCCATTTGATTATTTGTAGTATTTTTTTTACTTCCTTTTATTAGAGTCTTTTTTCCATCATCAATAATTATTGCTGCCCATCCACCGTTTCCAGGATTTTCTAAACAAGAACCATCAGTATAAACTTTAATCATTAATTAATATAATTGTTGTATGACTTTACTTGACGATGAAAATTTAACTTTTTAATATATTCTTTTGGATCTTTAATTTTAATTATAGCATTTTTTGGTGTATTTAAATAATCATATGCTCTAGTTAGCAAATATCTCAAAGCGGATCCACGACACAGAACATTAAAGTATTTCTTTTCATTTCCATTTAATTTTCTAATAGATTCATAACCTCTAATAAGATTAGTTGATTTTTTTTTATCAAATATAAAGGAACTACTTTTTTTTTTAAAACAAAGTGCGTTTATGCAAATAGCTAATTCATAAGCTAAAAAATCATTGCAAGAAAAATAAAAATCAATGTACCCAAAAAATTTTCTCTTATAAAAGAAAATATTATCTATAAATAAATCACTATGAATAATACCCTTTGGTAAATTTTTAGGCCATTTCTGCTTAATGTCATTTAGGTCATTTTTCATTGAATTTTTTAAATTTTTTGAAACTTTGTTTATTCTATTATCGATCTTATTCAAGAGTGGCCCCCAGGAATTTATTGACATTGAATTTTTCCTAAAGATTTTAAGTTTTTTTGACGCTTTATGTAATTTACCAATATTTTTTCCAACAACATAACAGTCTTTTGCAGTTAACTCGCTTTTGTCTTTTCCATCAAGAAATGTAACTATACAAGCTTGTTTTTTTTTTATTTTAAATAAATAACTACCCTTTTTATTTTTAATAGGCATTGGGCATTTAATCTTTAATTTATGGAGCCCAGACATTAAATTCATAAAGAACGGAAGATCTTTTGAATTTACCCGTTTTTCAAAAATTGTAAGTATAAATTTTTTCTTATTTGTCTTAATAAAATAATTAGTATTTTCTATTCCTTTTTTAATACCGCTAAATCTAATTATTTTTCCTATGCTATAACTATTTTCAATCGATGAAATTATTGTTGAGTTTATCTTTGTGTAAACAGCCATTTAATTTAATTTTTTAGGGACTTTAAAAGTTACGTTTTCTTTTATTATTTCTACCTCATCTATAGTAACAATAAATCTTTTTTTCAATTCCTTAATAAAATTTTCAACCAAAACTTCTGGGGCGGAAGCTCCAGAGGAAATTCCAATTGTATTCGAGTTTTCTATTAAATCATATGGTATTTCACTTTGTGAATGGATTAAATGAGATTTTAAACATCCTGATTTTTTTGCAACTTCAACTAACCTAACAGAATTAGATGAGTTTCTACTACCTATAACAAAAAACATATCACACTTTTTTGCAATATTTTTAACAGCCATTTGTCGATTTGTAGTTGCGTAGCAAATATCTTCTTTTAAGGGTTCGCGTATATTTGGAAAACGTTCTTTTAAAATTTTTATTATATCCTTTGTATCATCAACAGACAAAGTTGTTTGAGTTACAAAAGCAATTTGTTTTTTTTTATCAAATTTATAATTTTTTGCTTCCTCTTCATCTTGAATAAGATCGATAGAACCTTTGGGTAATTGGCCCATTGTTCCAACAACCTCAGGATGACTTTCATGACCAATTAATATTAAATGATATCCAGATTTATTTAGATTTTCTGCTTCTCTATGAACCTTTGAAACAAGAGGACAGGTAGCATCTACAAAAGCCATATTATAGTTTTTGGCATCCTCAGGAATTTTTTTTGGTACACCATGAGCAGAGAATATTACTGGTCTTGATTTGTCTTCAATCTCTTCAAGCTCTTCTACAAATATTGCTCCTTTATTTTTTAAATCATCAACAACATATTTATTATGAACTATTTCATGTCGAACATAAACTGGAGCTCCGAACTTCTTAATCGATTTTTCAACAATTTCAATTGCTCTTTCTACTCCAGCACAAAAACCTCGAGGAGCTGAAAGTAATATTTTGAGTTCTTTATTTTTCATTTTTTTCTAAAAAATATTCTAGCAATATATGTGGAAAGGTTAATGACGCCAAACCAATAAAAATTAATTTTAAAATTGAATTATCAAAACCATAATTTTTATTTAAAAAGTATAGACCAACTATACATAAAACAGCAGTTAAAAATGTTAATGGCATAGCTTTTTTAATAAACGTTAATACACCATTTTTAAGATTATTTTTATCTATTTCAAATACTAATGTAATGCTATGTCTTATTGAGTGCAGGAAGCAAAAATACATTGTAAATGCTACTAATGGTGAAAGAAAATAATTTAATAATATAATTGAAAAATAATCTAAAAAAATAGTAAATTTTTTTATCTCAAACTGCTTTGTAAATAAATAAATACTTGAAATAGAACTTATTATTATACTTAAAAGTAAGATATTTTTTTCTTCTACAAAACTTAATATTGTATAAAAAGTTTCATTTTCAACTAATAGCAATTTAAAAATAGATATTGTTTCATCAAAGTGAAAATACATGGGAGCCAATATTACCAATGATCCTTTTAATAAATACATTAACTGAATTGGGTATGATCTTTCGAAAAATAAAAATTCAGTATCTTCCTTACCGAAATGAAAGGAAGCGATTATTAGAAAAATTATTAAAGAAAAAGTAGGTAAAAAAATCCATAAAATAATTATAAAAAAAGTAATTAAAATATAAATCAGATAAAAAGAGGAAATATTTTTAATTTTTAAAATTTCAAATAATTTTTTTCCTTTTATATGATCTAATGAGCCATGTGATACACCAATTAATAAAATTAAAAATAAGCAAATTAACGGTGAAATATTAATATTCATTTTAAAGATTAATAAAGAAAAAATATTACAAAATATAAAAAAAATAAAAGAATGGTTAAAATTAATTTTTTTAATAACTTGACTCATTTTAAATTATCTCTTTTATAAAAGTCCACTTAGGCATTTTCGAAATTATAGCTATATCCTCAAAAAAATTACTTTTATTCGATAAAAAATTTATAACAGTGCTTGGTGAGCTAAGAAACATTTTAAAAAAAATTTGGGACATTTTTTCAGGATTCTTTTTAAGTACTTTTAAAAAAATATTATCTAAATATTTATATTTCTTTGAAATAGTAAATTTCTTATTATTTTTTATATTTTCAATGTTTTTTGTAATATATTTACTGTGCTCCTGAATATTCAAAAAAGTATAACCCGTGCTTAATCTAGTCATACCGCCAGCTGTTCCAATATTTATTTGATTAATTTTTTGTTCATTTCTTAGATCAAATAAAGGAATAGCACCTGTTTCGGTAAAACTAATTTTATATTTTTTAATTTTTAAATGATTTTCAATATAATCTTTTAACTGTTTCTCATAATCTTGAATAGAATTATTATTTAGATCTGAAAGCCAAGTAGTTTCTATTAACGCTTTTCTTCTTGAGAATGGAAGCGTATAAAAAAAATGAACACTATTTTTTTGATCACAATCAAAATCCATCAAATTGAAAATTTTATCGTCAAATAAATCTTTATCTGTTTCAATCTCAAAACCTGAGAAATGTTGCCATAAATTTGATTTATCATAATGATTGTCAGATAAACTATTAAATATAAAAGAATCTTTTATATCTACTTCATTGATATTTTTAAAAAAATTTATATTTTTATTTTTTTTTAAGGTGTTGATTATTTTTGAATAAAACAGGCCGCTATCAATTGTTTGATACGGCGTATTATTACATTCAATATGTTTTGTATTTCCTGGAATATTAATTGTAAAATTATCCCAACTTTTTTTTACACAATCCTCAAAATTATGATGTATTACCTTCCAAAAGGACCAAGTTTTATCTCTTTTGTATTCCTCTCTTGGTTCAATAATTGCCAATGATTTATCTTTTAATTTTTGATTAGTTTCTAATTCATAGGCAAGTGAAAGACCAGCACAACCACCCCCTATAATAATATAATCAAATTCTCTCATTTAAATTAATTTCTGATTTAATAATATCATGTTCTTGTGATCTTTGATGTTTTTCAATTTTTACGAAAAAAAGCTTTATTAAATCAAGAAAAGATAGAATTGTTTGGGTGATTTTTCCAAAATTATCTACATAAATTTTTCCAGATCTTTTGTAATTTTCAATATTTTTTTTTTTTATTATTTCTCTTCCAATCTGTCTATAAACTCTTCTTGCGACTATAATTGCAAATCTATATCTAATTGGAATTCTTTTCAGTGAACTAAATGAACTTTCATAAAACATATCTGCCAACTTTAAAGTTGATTTTATATTTTCAAAGTCATCTTTAATATATTCTCTATTCATTTTATAGTCTTCTACGACATCCCTAGAAATGTTTGTAAGTTGCATAGCAATTCCTAAATCAATTGCCCCTTTTAGAGCACGTTTATCACTCACATTTAAAATTTTAGCCATCATTAATCCTACTGTTCCTGCAACTCTGTAAGAATAAACAATTAATTCTTTAACTGTGTTAAATTGAATTTTATCTTTAAGATCTGACTCTACTCCGTCAACCAAGTCTTTAATTACTGCATCTGGTATTTTTTTATAACCAGAAATAATAATCATATCTGAAATTACTACTTTATTTTTTTCAAATGTTGATGATTGCAAATCATTATTTTTTAAATTTCCTATTTCTTTAAAAATTTCTTTTAACTCATTAAATCTTTCTTTTTTAATTTCTAAATCTTGATTAGCATCTGCTACATCATCAAGAACTCTGCAAAAGGCATAAAGTTTAGAACACTCCTCATAAGTATCTTTAGGTAGAAAAAATCCAGCCCAATTGAAAGATTTTGCAAAAAGAGCAAGATAATTTGTTTCTTTAATTATCATTAAATTATTTTATCCAAGACTTTTGCAGATGAAAGTACACCTGGAACACCAGCTCCAGGATGAACACCAGCCCCTACAAAATAAAGTCCATCATATAATTCTGATTTATTATGAAATCTAAAATATGCTGATTGGGAGAATTTTGGTTGAATTGAAAAACCTGAACCATATTTTGTATTAAGCTCTTTTTCAAAATAATCTGGTGTTAGATAAAAATCCTCTATAATGTTTTCACGAAGATTGGGCATTAAATCTTTTTCCATTTTATCAATTACTAAATTCTTCATTTTTTCACCTTCGATTTTCCAATCTATTTTTGACTGATTATTAGGGACTGGAACCAAAACATAAAAACAATCATTTCCCTCTGGAGCCATCGATTTATCTGTAGCAGAAGGTCTATGAAGGTAATAGCTAATATCACTATTTAATTTTTTATTATTAAATATGTCATCAAGATGTTCTTTATATTTATTTCCAAATTTAATTGTATGATGCTCAACGTTTGGAAAAGTTTTTTTTGTCCCAAAATAATAAACAAATAAACCCATTGAGTATTCCATCCTACTTTTTTTCCATTTAAATAACATTGAAGTATTATTTTTACTTTTTAATAATTCATCATAAACAGCTGGGGGATCAGCATTACAAATAACATGATCAGCATTTATTTTTTTTTCATTGTCAAGTTGGACTCCTATAATTTTATTTCCATTTGAAAGTATCTTGCTTACTTCGTGTCCTTTAATAATTATGATACCTTCCTCATTCATCAATTTTTCAAATCCTTTAATGATATTACCAGTTCCTCCCATTGAGTAATGTATTCCCCATTTTTTTTCTAAATATAAAATCAGGCCATATATAGATGTTGTAGTAAAAGGATTTCCACCAACTAATAAAGGATGCATACTTAACATCCTTCTTAATTTTTCATTTTTTACATAAGAAGAAACTAACGAATATACAGATTTATAACTTCTAAGTTTTAGTAAAGCTGGCAATTGTTTAAACATGACTAGAGGTTTATCAAAAGGTATATCAGCAAGTTCAGTAAAACCTTTATCAAAAATCTTTTTAGTGAATTTTACTAATTTTTCATAACCCAGGACATCTTCTTTGCTAATTTTCTCTATTTGCTTCTTCATATCATCTTCATCCCCCGAATAGTTAAATTTTGATTTATCCTCAAAAATAAATTGATACCAAATTTTTAGAGGAGAAATATTTATGTAATCTTTTGGATTTTTTTTATACATTTCAAATAGTTCATTTATTAAATATGGCGCAGTTATAACAGTTGGGCCACCATCAAATATAAATCCATTTTTTGAAAATACTCTTGCTCTTCCTCCAAGATCAGGATGTTTTTCAATTAATGTTACGTTGTATCCTTTAGCCTTTAAGCGGAGCGCTGCAGCAATTCCACCAAATCCGGAACCAATAACAATAGAATTCATTTTTATAATTTATAGTTTTTTTTAAAAAATGTAAGGGTATTATGAGTTAATTTTTTTTAACTCGTTCTTAGCTTCTTCAAGATCTCTTTCAAAGATAGCATCAAGTTTATTTTTATCTATAGAAGTAGATATAATTTTTTTCACTGAATCTAATGCTATTTTAACTGATGTATCTTTAATTTCTTTAATAGCAGCTTCTTTCATTTGATAAATTTTTGTTTCAGCAACTTTTTTTTTTATTTCAGCAGATTTATGAAATTTTTCATTTATTTCTATAACCAACCTTTCGCTCTCTTTTTTTGATTGATTAATTATTATATCCTTTTCTTTTTTTGCACTATCAAGTTTTATTTGCGCATTTTCTAAGAGAGTCCTAGCTTCATTCCTTAACTTTTCACTTTCTTCAATCTCGTTTTTAATATTAGTTATAAGACCATTTAATGTTTCATTAATTTTTTGTGGTATTTTAAAGTAAACTAACAAACCAAAGAAAAGGAAAAAAGAAATTGCTACCCAAAATGTTGCATCAATTATCATAATTAATTTCTCTTTCTTGAAATATCTTCTACTATTGCTGAAATACTACTATTATTTACATCAACACCAATAACTTGTTTAATTAAATCAGAGGATGTTTCTATCGCTATCTTTCTTACTTTATCTGGGGACTTGTTTTTAAGATCTTCTATTTCTTTCTCAGCTTTGCTTATTTCCTCATTAATTTCTTTTTCTAAATTTTCTCTTTTTTTATCCACATCTTTCAAGATTTTTTCTCGAGCTTGGTTAAAGTAATTTTTTGCTTCATTTTTACTTTCCAGAATTAATTTATCATACTCTTTTATTTTATTTTCACTTTCTAATCTTTGTTTTTCAGCAGACTCAATATTTTCCGAAATTTGTGCCTTTCTAGTCTCAAGATTTTCACTAATTTTAGGCAAAACTAATTTAGACAAAACTACAAACATAAAGCCAAAAGTAATGATTAGCCAAAAAATTTGTGAAAACCAAAACTCAGGATTGAGTTGAGGCATTCCTCCACTTTCAGCCCCATTTACTTGAGAAAGTAAAAGGAAATAGAAAAAAGTTATTTGAGAAAATTTTAGAAACATTAATTAAAATGCAAATAAAATAATTAATGCAACAACTAAGCCAAATAAACCCGTCGCTTCTGCTAAAGCAAAACCTAATAATAAATTTGGAAATTGTTTTTGTGCTGCAGATGGATTTCTCATTGCTCCAGATAGATAATTACCGAAAATAATTCCTATCCCTACACCTGCGCCTGCTAAAGCGATTGCTGCAAGTCCTGCTCCGATCATTTTTGCTGCTTCTAATTCCATTATATCCTCCTATAAGTTGTTAATGGTGTAAATTTAATGCATCATTTAAGTAGATGCAGGTTAATATTGCAAAAACATATGCTTGGAGAAATGCTACTAATATTTCCAAGCCAGTTAAAGCTACTGAAAAGCCCAATGGTAACCAACCACCGACTACTCCAAGGCTTATAACAAAGCCTCCGAATACTTTCATCATTGTGTGACCCGCCATCATATTTGCAAACAATCTTACTGATAAACTCACAGGCCTGCTTAAATATGAAATAACTTCAATTACTACTATTAAAGGTAAAAGAACTACTGGGACACCGCTAGGTACAAATAATTTTAAATAACCAAATCCATGTTTTATGAAACCAATAACTGTCACTCCTATAAAAATAAATGCAGCCAAAACAAAGGTTACGATTATATGACTAGTGACTGTAAATGCATACGGTATCATTCCAAACATATTGCAAAATAAAACAAACATAAATAGAGAAAAGATAAACGAGAAATACGGCTTAGCCTTACTACCAGCGGTATCACTAATCATTTTTGACACAAAGGTATAGCTGAGCTCTGCAAGTAATTGAATTCTATTAGGAATTAAAGAACTTTTTTTTGATCCAAGATTGAAAATAATTAATACTGCCAATGAACTTATAACCATAAATAAACTTGCATTAGTAAATGACAAATCTATTTCGCCTATTTTTATTTCTGGTCCAATTCGGTATACGTTGAATTGGTACATTGGGTTTGAGGCCATTTTATCTCTGTAAACTATTTTTGCATATTTTTTGCAGATTTAATTACATTCAATATCCCAGCAATTACACCTACAAAAAAAAACATTAAAATTAACCAGGGTTTAGTACCAAACCATTCATCCAAAATAAACCCAATAATTGTCCCAACTACAACAGCAGCGACTAATTCAGTACTCATTTTAAAAGCCTCGCCAAAATTAGAATTTTTCTCATTTTTTGAGCCTGCGTTTTTATTATTGATCTTCTTTTTTGCAATCTCTAGGCGAGTCTTAAATGATTGTTTTGACATTTACGCCACCATACTTTCAGCTTTTTGCAAGTCAACTGCAACAAGCTGGCTAACTCCTTTTTCAGGCATCGTGACACCATACAATCTATCCATTTTTGACATTGTTAAGGCATGATGGGTAACAATGATAAATTTTGTTGATGTTATTTTTGTTAACTCTCCCAAAAGATTACAAAACCTAGTGACATTAGCATCGTCTAAAGGAGCGTCCACTTCATCTAAAACACAGATAGGTGATGGATTAGTTAAAAAAACTGCAAAAATTAAAGATAAAGCAGTTAAAGCTTGTTCACCTCCTGACAACAATGTTATCGATTGCAATCTTTTACCAGGCGGACTGACTAAAAGTTCCAATCCAGCGTCAAGTGGATCATCAGAATCTACTAATTCAAGTTTAGCGCTCCCACCATTAAATAGTTTTGTGTACACCTCATTAAACTTTCTATTTACTTTTTCAAAAGCATCTAAAAGTCTTTCCCTTCCTTTTTGATTTAATTCATTAATACTCTCTTTCAACTTAATTATTGCAGTCACAAGATCAGCTCTATCTTGTTCCATTTTTTTAATTTCGCTTTCATATTTTTCAGTTTCTTCATCTGCTCTCAAATTAACAGACCCTAATTTTTCTCTTTGACGTTTTTTTTCATCTAAAAGCTCTTCCTGTGTTAGAGCGTCTGGAAATTCGTCTTTTTGATCTAAGTTAGAAAATTCTAATACATTATTCTCATTTAAATTTAACTCTGACTCAACTCTCTCTAACAAATCGTTTTTTCTTTTATTAAGACCTTCGATAGTTGCTCCGGAACTAGCTTTTCTTTCTCTAAACTGAATAGTCTCTTCTTTTGTATTATTTAATTCTAAAGTTAAATTAGAAATTGTAGTATCAGTTTTTTCAATTAAAGTTTCACTTTCTATTTTTTCGTTTTCAGCCAATCTAAGACTTTCTGATATCTGACCTTTTTTTTCTGCTTGAGATTGGGGTTGTTTCTCAAACTCATTAAGTTTATTTGATAATTTTTGCCTTCTGTCGTTTAATTCATCAACCATTTTTTCAGAATTAGTTAAAAGGTTCTTCCAACTTTCAACTTCTTTTTCAATAATATTTATTCTCTCTTTTCTTTTTACTGACTCTTTTTTGATATTTTGATTTTTACTGTAACTGTCTGCATAAGAATTAATTATATTTTTAAAATCTTCTATAGCTAATATTGCTTCATTATTTTTGTTTTCATTTATCAATTGTTTTACATTATCTATTTCACCATCTAACTTATTTTTTGCGTTTTCTAAATCTAGATTTGATTGTTTTTCTGTGTCGTAATATTTTGAATCAACTTCTATTAATTCTTTTTTTTCTTCTTTAAGTCTTTTTTCATTTGAATTGGCATCAATTATTATACTTTTTTCTCTATCAATATCCTCAGAAATTGTTTTAATTGATAATTTAATATTATTTATTTCATCATCTATTCTTTGATTTTCTTCATCTAAGTTTTTTAGCTCTAAATTAAGTCTTTGAATTTTCGATGTATTTTCTAAATTTTTATCTTTAACTGGATTTATTTTATCTGTTTCTGTTGAAATTGTTTTTTCTATTTCATCTATTTTATCATTATATTTTTTCACTTCATTTTCCGCATCAGTATTGATCTCGTTTTCTAGCTTAATTTCATTATCAATGTCCCTTAGTTTTAAAAAATACAATCCAGCCTCAATCTTTTTTATTTCTTCAGATATATCTTTATATTTTGCTGCTTCCTCAGCCTGTTTTTGTAGTCCAGCTAACTGTCTTTCTTGCTGACGTCTTAACTCGTCTGCTCTTTTTAAATTATTTTCTGAAGCGTTAAGCCTTAGTTCTGCTTCATGCCTTCTTGCATGTAGTCCAGCAATTCCTGCAGCTTCCTCAATAATCGCTCTTCTGTCCACTGGTTTTGCTGTCACCAATGCTCCAATTCTCCCTTGGCTAATTAAAGATGGCGAATGTGCCCCTGTAGACAAATCTGCAAAAAACATTTGAGCATCTTTTGCTCTTACTTCTTTGTCATTTATATAAAATTTAGAACCTTTATCTTTCTCAATTTTTCTTCTTATTTGAATCTCATCTAAATCTTTATATTGCAATGGTCCTTCCTTACTATCATTTGAAAGACCAATTGAAACTTCTGCGATATTTTTTGAGGGCTTATTTGAAGTTCCAGAAAAAATTACATCTTCCATGCCGGAACCTCGCATGCTTTTTGCTGATGTTTCTCCCATGCACCATCTTAATGATTCAACAATATTTGATTTTCCACATCCATTTGGTCCCACTATTCCAGTAAGTCCTTCTTCAATTAAAAAATCTGTTTTATCAGCAAATGACTTAAAACCATTAAGTTGAATTTTTTTAAACTCCATCTACTTAATTATATCATTTTTTCTAAGGTTTTTTTCAATTTTTTATAGTTTTGAGGATTATTGAACTTTTTATCATTAATTATAAGGGTTGGGGTAGCTTCTACTTCATAATTTTTAACCCCATCGATTCGATCATTCAATATATGATCTTCAATATCCTTGTCTATTAAACATGCATCTAAATCTAAATTTTTTTCGTTTTTTCTTACAAATTTTTTTAAATTTAAATTAAAATCTTCTATTGTTTGACCCTTTACCCATTCATTTTGATTTTCATATAAATTATGTAACAGATCTGATTTTCCATCATTTTTACAATGAGCTATTTTAGATGCATTAAAAGCAGCAAGGTCTAAGGGAAAATTTCTAAATTCTATTTTTACTAATCCAGTATCTATGAAGTCTTTTTTTAAGTTAGGATAAACATTTTTATGAAAATTTCCACACGCTCCACAGGTAAGAGATTCAAATACAATAATTATTATTTTTGCATTTTCATTACCCTCATAAATAGTTTCAACCTTTTTTTCTGCAAAAGCTGAATTAAAATAGAAAATTAGTATTAAAAAAATAAATATTTTTTTTTTCATTTTTTATAAAAGTATTTGCTTAGTTCTTCTAAAGACTTTTTAACTTTTTCATTTTTAATCTTAGAAATTTCATTTATATACTTATTATTTGTCGCATTATCTAAAACTTTTTCTTTAAAAACACCGTCATTACCCTCAAAAGAAACAAATTTTAATTTTTCAACTGCATTATATCCTAAAAAGCTATTCAACCTGCTCAATATTTTTTTTTTCGAATATTCAATGTCAACTTCATGACCTCTCTTAACCATTATGCTCAAGTAACTGGGACTTATTCGATTAGAGTTTTTAAACGATTTTGGATAACAAACTTTAAATAATTCTTCACCAACAATAGACCTCCAATTATCTAAAGTTTCCGAGTAAATATGTCCCTTTTTACTTATTATTTTTTTTACCTCCTTAGGCAAAGTGTTTTTAAACGATCTTAGCCCTTGAATGGTTTTGTATCTATGCTTAGTATTATTCTTAAAATCCATATGATTAATCAAAGTATATCAAAAGAAATTCTATATTGGTACGATAATAATAAGAGAATTTTACCTTGGAGAAAACATTTAACAAATAAACAAAAAGAATATTTTACACTTGTGAGTGAAATAATGCTACAGCAAACCCAGGTAAAAACTGTAATACCATATTTTGAAAACTTTATAAAAAAAATTCCAAATCTAAAAACACTTTCCAAGACAAATGATAAAAAACTTATGAAATGTTGGGAAGGACTTGGATATTACTCTCGCGCAAGAAATTTAAAAAAAACTGCAAAAAAAATAATAAAGGAGTTTAATGGAAGGCTGCCTGATAATATTGAGCAGTTGAAAACTTTACCTGGAATAGGTGAATATACATCAACTGCAATAATGGCAATAGTTTTTAATAAACAGTTTATACCTCTTGACGGAAATGTAGAAAGAATTCTAAAAAGAGTTTTCTATTTAAAAAAAAAAAATGAAATAAGCAAAAATAATTTGCATAAAAAAAAATTATTTTTTGGAAAATCTTTTCGACCAAGTGATTATGCTCAATCAATAATGGAAATTGGTGCTTTAATTTGTAGACCAATAAATCCTTTGTGTGAAGATTGTCCCATCAATAAAAGCTGCTTAGCATATAAGAAAAATGATTTTGGTATAAAATCAAAAAGTAAATTTAATAAAGTAAAATATTTCGAAGCAGAAATCTATAAAAATAAAAATAAATATTTGCTTATTAAAAATAATAAATTTAATTTCTTAAAGAACTTATTAATTTTTCCAATGAAAGAAATCAATCAAAAGCAATTCAAGTCTTCTTTAAATAAAAGAATTAATATTAAAATGTCTAATATGGATATGAAGATTACGATAAATGAAAAAAAAAGAAAAAAGTATTTAAGTAATAGTTTATTAATTGATAAAAAAGATATCAAGAATCATATTTTGCCATCGTTTACAAAAAAAATTTTTAATTCTGTTATAAGATATTGATGAAAAAAATTGCAATCATAGGAGCAGGAATTTCAGGTTTATTTTTTGCAAACCTTTTAGAAAAGGATCAATCTTATTCTTATAAAATTTTTGAAAAAAAAAATTCTTTAGATTTAACTGATGGATATGGAATACAAATGTCAGCAAATAGTATTAAAATATTGAACAAAATTGGTTTTCAACAAATGAATGCTAGCGATGTTTGTTTTCCTAAAAAAGTTAATTTTTTTGATGCAAAAAACTTAATGAAAATATGTGATATCGATATATCACAATTTAATAATCAAAGTAACAGATATACAACTTTAAAAAGATCTAAACTTATTGAATTTTTTTTAAAAAATATTCCATCACAAAAAATATTTTTAAATTCAGATCTTATTGATATTAAAAACCAGGCCAAAATATCATTACAATTCAGAAATAAAGAGAGTGAAGAATTTGACTATATAGTAGCAGCGGATGGCGTTTTTTCTAAAACTAAACAAATTTTGTTTAAAAAGGAAGGTCTTCCAAAATATTTTAATTCAATTGCTTTAAGAGGAAAAATTCGTGACTTTGATAATTCTGATATTTCATTGTATTTAGGGCCAAATTTTCACTTTGTAATTTATCCAATCAACCAAAATAAAGAATTTAATTTTATCTCAATTGTAAGAAAAAAATTAATTGAAGAAGAAATGTCCAATAGAGATTTATTTAACGACAATACTTTTATTGAAAACTTATTAAATCAGATTTCTTCAAAATCTAAATTTAATTTAGATGAAAAAGTTGAGGAAATTAAATGTTTTCCTATTTTTGTAAGTAAAAAATTTCAAATTCCGACTTTAAAAAATATTTTTTTAACTGGTGATGCTTTTTACTCATTCCCACCATCTTTTGCCCAAGGTGCATCACAATCAATAGAAGCCGCAAATGATCTTTTTAATGATTTAGAGAATAATTCTTCAAATTATTATAAAAAAAGAATTCTTAAAACTAAACAAATAGACTCAAGATCTACGCTCAATCATTTTGCATTTCACCTCTCAAATCCATTTAATATTTTTTTTAGGGATATTTTTTTAAGACGTCTTTCAAAAAATAAAACATTTTTGGAAAATTATTTAGGCAAAATATATACTAACTAGTTTCTAGGTCTAAGTCGTTGTCTAAGATCGTCAATCGATTTTAAGCTATTCCCTGATTGATAATACCAATAGGTCCAACCATTACAACTTTCAGATCCTAAAATTTGAGCTGCAACTTTATGTATCGATCCTTCATTTTGTTTGTATTTAATGCTTCCATCAACCATTACTTTTGCATAAATTTCTTTTTTACGATCGTAAATTTCTATTCCTGGTTTGATTACCCCTAGTTCGATCAATGAACCAAAAGGGATTCTTGGTTTTGATTTATTATTTTGAACTGTATCTAAATATTCATTTTTAATTATATGAGTATTTCTTATTCTTTTGGCTGCAGCTTCGAAATATTTTTTTTCTTTTTCAATACCATAATAATTTCTACCTAACTTTTTCGATACAACAGCTGTCGTTCCAGATCCTAAAAAGGGATCTAGAATGAAGTCATCTTTATTTGAAGAGGCTAATATAATCCTGTGAAGTAAAGCTTCTGGTTTTTGGGTTGAATGAACTTTTATTCCATTATTTTTTAATCTCTCTTTGCCATTACATATAGGCAAGTTCCAAGTTGATCTCATTTGTAAATCATCATTGAAACACTTCATTGACTGATAATTAAAAGTATATTTTGATTTTTTGTTTTTAGAAGCCCAGATTAATGTTTCATGGGCATTAGTAAATCTAGTACCTCTGAAATTTGGCATAGGATTATTTTTATTCCAGATTACGTCATTTAAAATCCAAAAACCTAAATCTTGAATTATTTTGCCAACTCTAAATATATTATGGTAACTTCCGATTACCCAAATAGACCCGTTTTTCTTTAATATTCTTTTACATTCGCTTAGCCATTCATTTGTAAATTCATCGTATGTTTTAAAACTTTCGAATTGGTCCCATTTGTCATTTACAGCATCAACTTTTGATCTATCTGGTCTAATCAAACTATTTTGTAATTGTAAATTATATGGTGGGTCAGCAAAAATTAAATCAAATGTCTCATCAGGAATTTTTTTTAATTCTTTAAGACTATCACCTTTGATTATTTTGCTATTACGGTTCTTATTAATCATTTCTTAAA
Source organism: uncultured Pelagibacteraceae bacterium (assembly GCA_902570905.1). Taxonomy (GTDB): domain Bacteria; phylum Pseudomonadota; class Alphaproteobacteria; order Pelagibacterales; family Pelagibacteraceae; genus Pelagibacter. The sequence goes on along the minus strand of CACFZX010000002.1, from coordinate 28,542 downwards.
AAACAATTAGACTCTAGTGTAGATTCTTCGTCAACCAGAGATTGAAAAAAATGGACTCGTTTTGTTATATGATTTAGTTTGGACTCAATATGTTGTGTATAGGACTGAAAGTTTTTCTATGATGTTTCGTTACTCCAAACTTCTTAATTGCTTTTAAATGGAATTTAGTTCCATATCCTGCATTTTTATCCCATGCATATATAGTAAATTCTTTAGACATTTTTTTAACTAATCTATCTCTGGCGACTTTAGCAATTATTGATGCAGCAGATATTTCGGGTACTTTTTCATCTCCTTTGATAACGTATTTTAAATTATAATTCTTTATTTTTGGAGTTTTGTCTCCATCAATCAATACATGAGAAGGTTTTTTACTTAATTTTTTAATTGCTCTTTTCATGGCTAGTAAACTTGCATTTAAGATATTAAATTTTTCTATTTCCTTTAAAGATGCTGATCCAATAGACCAATATGAATTTTTTTTAATATACTTTTCTAAAATTTCACGATTCTTTTTAGTTAACTTTTTTGAATCTTTAAGTTTTTTTTTGTTTAAATTATTTTTAAAAATAACTGCAGCAGCATATACGGGTCCAATCAAACTGCCTCTGCCTACTTCATCAACACCAGCAATTATCTTCTTCATTATTTAAGTTATAAAAAAATGATAAATTAGTAAGCCTAGAATTAATCCCTTAAAAAAAGATATCCAAGCTACTCCGTAATTGGATAGACCAGTTTTATTTTTTAAATATTCTACTAATCCTTTATGATATTCAATCATTTTAACAATTTATAACATTATATTTAATTGATCAATTTTTTTTCTTATTTCTTTTAAATCAGCCCAAGAATATTTTTTTTGATCAGCTTGTCGTAATAAGTAAGCTGGGTGAAAAGTTATCATAGTTAAGTAAGTTTTATTGTTAATAATAACTTCTTTCCAGGAACCTCTTTCTTTAGAAATTTTAATTTTTGATCCAAACAATGACTCCATAGCCGTACTTCCCATAAGAATTAAAATTTTAGGATCTATTATTGAAATGTGCTCTTTTAAATAATTTGAATATCTATTTATTTCTTTGGGCTCAGGTTTTCTATTGTTTGGTGGTCTATAATTTACAACATTTGTAATATATATTTTTTTTCTATCAATTTTTATTGCTTCTAACATTTTATTTAATAATTGGCCTGCATCACCCATAAATGGCTTACCCAAATTATCTTCTTTTTCTCCTGGTCCTTCACCCACAATCATCACTGGGCTGTTAAAATCCCCATCATAAAGTACTAAATTTTTTGCATTAGACTTTAATTCACAATCGTCAATTTCTTCAATTTTCCTCTTTAACTTATCCAGTCTATCTGACTTTTTCTCTAGCGTAGGTTTAGTTTTCAATCTATTTAAAGGCTTATTTTCAAAAATATAACTTATTTCATAAGTATTTATTAACTCCTCGTTTATTTTGTCTTTTTGATTTTTATCGTTTTCAATCATAAAATATATCTGTGATTTTAAATAAATTTAATTTTTGTATATTTCTTTTTTTCATTTTATATCAAACTAACGCTACTTCCAAAATATCGACAGATAAAGATTTCAACCCCCGATACTTATCAAATTATTTATCTGCAATCATTTCTTATAATAACCAAAATAATGAAAATTCTATTAAATATTTTAATGCTTCTAAAAATTTAATAAACAAACACGATAGTTATTTGAAGGATTATGTATTTGCGTTAGTATTAAACGGAGAGGTTGAAAAAGCCGTATTTCAGGTCAAATCAAATAAAAATCAAAACAAAATTTTTTTTTTCGAGGCTGATCTTTTATTAATTTTAGAAAATTTCAAAAAAAAAAAATTTAGAGAAAATATTTTGCTATTAAGCAAATTAAAAAAATATAATAACCTTAATAATTACAATCAACTTATATATGATACTTTAAAAGATTATAACCAATTATTTTTAGAAAAAAAAATTTCAAAAGTTGATAAAAATCTTGGAAAATTAAGTTCGATAAATGAGGCATTTTTTTATTGTTATTTAGATCACCCTGAAACAAGTTCTAAATTTTTAAGGATTATAGAAAATGATGAAGGCGAGTATTCAAGATATTTATTTTTTTATTTAAACTATTTAATTAAAAATAATCAATATGAAAACTCTCATAAATTGGCAGATAAAATTGAACTCATAGGTAGTAATCTACTTATAGCTCAATCTAAATTTTGGATTCAAAATTCTGAATTTAAGAAAATCAAGAATCTATTTTCTTGCCAAAAAGAAAATAATCTATTGAGTGAATTTTTCTATCTTATATCCAATCTTTTTTCTGTTAGTCAAGAATATGAAAAATCAAATTTTTACGGATATTTATCAAATTATTTAAATCCTGATTTTAAATTTAATAATATACAAATCATAGAAAATTATTTTGATACAAATAAATTTGATACTGCAAAGATATTGTTAAAACAAATTGATGATAAAGATCAAATTTTTCATTGGTTTAAGCTTAAAAAATTGTCCCAAGTTATTTCAGAAGATAAAAACGACGAAGAGGCATTAGTTTATATAGAGGAAAAATTTAATAATTACAAAAATCCCCCAATAAATATTTTGTTAGATATGGGTAATATTTATAAAAGAAATAAAAAATTTAAAAAATCTATTGAGGTTTATACACAAGTATTAAATCAGTTAGATTATAAATCCAAAATATTTGCTGAAATATTGTATAGAAGAGGGGGGAGCTATGAGAGAATTGGAGAACATATTAAGTCTGATAAAGATTTAATTGATTCATTAAATATAAGACCTAACGATCCTTATGTGATGAATTATTTGGCATACGGATGGCTTGATAGAAATTATAAAATTGAGGAAGCGATTAGTATGCTTGAAAAAGCATATCAGCAAAAAAAAGATGATCCATATATAATAGATTCTGTTGGATGGGGTTATTATTTAACAAAAAATTTTATTAATGCAGAAAAATTTTTACAAAGAGCTATAAAATTAATGCCAAGAGATCCAATAGTAAATGATCACTATGGTGATGTATTGTGGAAATTAAATAGAAAAATACAAGCACGATATTATTGGAAGAGCGCATTTGAATCAAATTATGCAGATGATGAACTTAAAATTAAAATTTCTGCAAAACTTTTAAATGGTCTATAAATTATAAAAATTATTATATGATTAAATCGCACGCAAAAATTAATTTATCATTAAATGTTCTAGGAAAGATAAATTCAAATTTTCATAGAATTGAAACTATAGTTTCTTTTATTAGTCTACATGACGAAATCTATATTAAAAATATAAACAAAAAAAAACATAAGATATTATTTTATGGAAAATTTTCCAAAGGTATACCTAGTAGCAATACTGTTTCAACACTTATGAAATTCATGGATAAACAAAATCTTCTTAACGGAAAAAAGTATTCGATTAAAATAAAAAAAAATATACCTCAAAAAGCTGGCTTGGGAGGAGGCTCAATGAATGCAGCTTCGATAATAAGATTTTTTTTATTAAAGAGAAATAAAATAATTTCAAAAAATAAAATTTTTGAATTATCTGAAAAGGTTGGATCTGATGTAAAATTTGGCCTAAAATTAAATAACACAATTCAATTAGCCAATCAAAGTATCTTAAGATTTAAAAAAAAAATTGGTCTTTATGTTTTAATAGTTAAACCAAATTTTGGTTGTTCAACAAAATCAATTTATAAAAAAGTAAGATTTTTTTCTAAGCCCAATCTAAATAATGCATCTATTAAAAATATAAATTTAGATAAAATAAAAGTTTTAAAAAATGACCTAGAAAATTTAGCTAAAAATGAATATCCAAAACTTGCAAATTTAATCAATTTTATGAAAAATTTGAAACATAACGAATTTGTAAGGATGACAGGGTCCGGGTCAGCTGCAATTGCTTACTTTAAAACTAAGAATGCCTCGCTTAATGCGACTAAAGTTATCAAAAAAAAATATAAAAATTATTGGTGTATAATATCTAAAACTATATAAAGTTTTTTTTTTGTGCTATACGAAATTAATTTTGGGGTGTAGCCAAGCGGTAAGGCAGCGGTTTTTGGTACCGCCATCCTAGGTTCGAATCCTAGCACCCCAGCCATATATGATTAGTATAATAAATAGACTATTTAAAAAAAAAAATAATTTAAATTTTGTAAAATCAAAATTACAAAATTTAGACAATACAACTAACGTTTCATTAATTTTTGATTTAATTAATAATTTTTCTGAGGACTCAGAAGTGAGATTTGTTGGTGGTTGTTTAAGAAAAATATTAAGTGGTGAAGAAATTGATGATATTGACCTAGCTACAAATTTAGAGCCTGTTCAAGTTTGTGAGATTTTAAGTAAAAATAAAATTCAATTTTATGAAAGTGGAATTGAGCATGGGACAGTCACAGCAAAAATTAAAAACACTAAATTTGAAATAACTACTTTAAGAAAAGATTTAATTACAGATGGAAGACATGCAAAAGTAGGTTTTTCAAAAAATTGGCATGAGGACGCTTCCAGAAGAGACTTTACTATCAATTCAATTTATTCAGATTTAGATGGAAATATTTTTGATCCTTTCAATGGAAAAAAGGATTTAGAAAATGGAGAGGTAAAATTTATTGGAAATCAGGAAAGTAGAATTAAAGAGGACTACCTTAGAATTTTAAGATATTTAAGATTTTTTTTAAATTATAGTAAAAATAATCATTCAGAAAACTTAAAAAAAATAATTAGAAAGAATATTGATGGTATATCAAAAATATCATCCGAAAGACTTTTGGATGAACTTAAAAAGATCTTTAAATCTAAAAAGTTCTTAAATCTAAATAAAGATAAATTTTTAATTGAAATAATACAACTTATCTTTCCCCAACTTAAAAATTTGAATATACTAAATAATCTTAACGAAACTCAAAAAAGTATTGTAACTTCTAATGACTTCTTTTTCATGATTTCTGTAATTATAATTGATGAAACTGATAATTCAGATTATTTCATTTATAAATTTAATATTTCAAATGAGCAAAAAAATAGAATTAAATTACTTTCTAACTTTTATTTAGAAAATCTTAAAAAAAATATTTTTACAGAGCATAATCTATGGAAAATATTATATCAAAATAATAAAGAGTTATTAAATGATGTGATTAATTTTCATATTGTTAGAGATAAAAGCTCACTTAAAAAGTTAGTGAAATTTAAAGAATTCTTTAAAGATAAAGAGGCTCCAAAACTAAATGTAAATGCGAAATATATTATGGAAAAATTTAATATTAAAGAAGGTCCTTCTGTTGGGCACACTTTAAAGAAAATTGAAAAACAATGGATGGATAATCAATTTAAAATAAGCGAGGAAAAAATTAGCGAGATAGTAAACAGTTAAATATATTTAACATCAATTATTTCAAAATTTTTTGTACCAGCTGGAGTTATTATTTCAACAAGATCTTTCTTGTTTTTGCCAATTAGACCTTTACCAATTGGAGACTTAAAATATATCAGCTTATTTTTAAGATCTGCTTCATCTTTTCCAACTATTTTATAATTTATTTTTTCTGCAGTATCTAAATTTTCTAAAAATACAGTACAACCGAATATTACTTTTCCTTCATTATTTATTTTTGTTACATCGATAACATTTGCTCTTGCAATCAAATCTTCTATTTCTTGAATTCTCCCTTCATTATGAGACTGTTGTTCTTTTGCTGCATGATATTCTGCGTTTTCCTTTAGGTCACCATGTGATCTAGCTTCAGAAATTGCTGCAACTATTTCAGGTCGTTTCTTTTCTTTTAGAAATATCAACTCCTCTTTTAATTTTTCTAATCCAGAAATTGTAATAGGTTCTTTTTCCATTTATTTCCATTTCGCAATAGGGGGAAGAGACATTAAAATTGCATCTGTATTGCCCCCAGTTTGTAATCCAAATTTAGTTCCTCTATCGTACAGCAAGTTAAACTCAACGTATCTTCCTCTTTTTAAGTATTGAACTTCTTTTTGTTTTTTTGTCCATTTTTTTTTATTTTTTTTGATAATAATATCTTTAAAAATTTGTTTAAAAGTCAGCCCCACATCTCTCACAAAGTTAAAATCTTTCTCCCAATTTTCTTTTTTATAGTCAAAAAATATTCCCCCAATTCCTCTAGTTTCTTTTCTATGAGGGAGATAAAAGTATTCATCACATTGCTTTTTATATTTTTTATAAAGTTTTTTATTATGACGATCACATGTTCTTTTTAATTCATTGTGAAACCACTTTTTTAAATTTTTGTCTTCAAAACAAGGAGTAACATCCATTCCCCCTCCAAACCATCCGTAAGATGTATGTATATACCTTGTATTAAAATGCATAGCAGGAATATGAGGATTTTTCATATGCATTACAACTGAAATACCAGAGGCCCAAAAACTTGGGTCATTTTTAGTTCCTGGTATCCTGTCTTTAAATTTCTCTGAAAATTTTCCATATACCTCTGAGAAATTTACTCCAACTTTTTCAAAAATTTTTCCATTTTCTAAAATTCTATATTCTCCTCCGCCTTCATCTTTTGATTTATTTCTTTGCCAATTTGTTAATTTAAATTTAGGTTTATTTTCTAATTCTTCAATCTCACTACAAATCATATCTTGAAGAATCTTAAACCAATTTTTAGTCAATTTTTTTTTTATATTTTCTTCCATTTAATTCTGTCTCAATTGTTCAGCCAACACTATACCAACTGATGTTGCAAGATTAAGAGATCTTTTATTTTCTAACATTGGTATTCTTAGCCTTTCATTAACTATCTCATGTACATGTTTTGGTACACCAGAACTTTCTCTTCCAAACAAAATTGTGTCATTTTTTTTAAAAGAAAAATCAGTATACACTTTGTCAGCTTTTGTTGTAATGAGTATTACTCTTTCTCTTTTTTTAATATGAAAAAATTCCTTATAGTCCTTGTAAAAACTTATATTGTTTATATTCATATAATCCATAACCACTCTTTTAAAACGCTTGTCTGACAATAAGAATCCACAAGGTTCAATAATTTCTAATTGTGCTCCTAAACAAGAACAGGTTCTGACTATAGAAGCTGTGTTTTGAGGTATATCAGGCTCATATAGTGCTATTTTCGGCCTTAAATTACTATGATCGTGTGTCATTGTATCCATGGAAAAATACCTTTTTTATTATTATTTAATCATATAATTAAGCATAAATAATTATAATTTTAATGTCAGAAGAAAAAAAAACTAATAGAAGAGATTTCATATTTACAGCATCATATGCACTAGGAGCAGTTGGAGTTGGAGCAGCTGTATGGCCTTTGGTTGATCAAATGAATCCTGATGCATCTGTTAAAGCTTTAGCTAGCACCGAAGTAGACATAAGTGGTGTAGAAGTTGGCCAATCAATTACTGTTTTATGGAGAGGGAAACCAGTATTTATTAGACGGAGAACTAGTGAAGAAATTGCAAAAGCTAAAGATGTCAAAATAGATGATTTACCTCACCCAGAAACTGATGAAGATAGAGCAAAGAATCCAGAGTGGCTAGTTATGTTGGGAGTATGCACACATTTAGGATGTGTTCCACTAGGTGATAAGGGAGAGTACGGAGGTTGGTTCTGCCCTTGCCATGGTTCACACTATGATACATCTGGAAGAATTAGAAAGGGACCAGCTCCTACCAATATGGAAGTTCCAAAATATGAGTTTGTTGATAGCAATACAATAAAAATTGGATAAAAATAATATGAGTGATCATAATTACACACCTAAGTCTAAATTTGGAAAATGGTTTAATGATAGGCTGCCACTATTATCACTGGCAAATCATTTAACTGATTATCCAACTCCAAAAAATTTAAATTATTGGTGGACATTTGGCGGAATACTAACTTTTTGTTTAATTACTCAAATAGTTACGGGTCTAATCCTGGCTATGCATTACATAGCACATGCGGATTTAGCATTTGAAAGTGTAGAACACATTATGAGAAATGTTAATTATGGTTGGTTAATAAGATATGTTCATGCAAATGGAGCATCGATGTTTTTTTTAGCAGTTTATATTCATATTTTTAGATCGCTTTACTACGGCTCTTATAAATCGCCAAGAGAAATTATATGGATGTTAGGAATGATAATATATATTTTGATGATGGCTGCAGCATTCATGGGCTATGTACTTCCATGGGGACAAATGAGTTTTTGGGGCGCTACAGTTATAACTAATCTATTTAGTGCTATCCCATTAGTAGGAGAAAGTATAGTAACTTGGTTATGGGGAGGTTATTCAGTTGATAATCCAACACTTACAAGGTTTTTTAGTTTACACTATCTTATACCTTTTTTAATTTTAGGCCTTGTTGTCTTGCACATCTGGGCTCTTCATGTTCCAGGTAATAATAATCCTATTGGTATTGATCTTAAAAAACCATCTAATGATACAGTACCATTTCATCCTTATATTGTTGTAAAAGACTTATTTGCATTGCTATTGTTTTTAATTGTTTTTGCATTTTTTGTTTTTTATTCACCAAATATTTTAGGACATGCTGATAATTATATTGAAGCAAATCCATTGGTTACTCCAGCTCATATTGTACCAGAATGGTATTTGCTACCATTCTACGCAATATTAAGATCTGTTCCTGATAAACTTTTAGGTGTAGTTGCAATGTTTGCTGCAATTTTTGTTTTAGTAATTCTTCCCTGGCTGGATACTTCAAAAGTAAGATCAGCAATTTTTAGACCACTTTACAAACAGTTTTATTGGTTTTTAGTAGCTGACGTTTTAATATTAGGATATGTCGGAGCAATGCCGGCAGAAGGTTTGTATTTATTAGTAGCAAGAATAGCTACAGCTTATTACTTCTTACATTTCTTAGTCATTCTTCCAGTATTGGGTTTAAAAGAAAAAACTTTAGAGGTTCCTCTGAGCTTAACAGAGCCAGTATTAGGTGGTTCGCCCAATGAAGCGATGGCAAGAAGTAAGAAAGAAATCTCATGAGAATATTAAAGTCTCTACTACTTGTTTTAGTAATTTCTATTTATTCTTATAACGGAACGGCTGCTGAGAGAAGTCATGAATTGTTGAGTCCAGGATGGAGTTTCAAAGGTTTTTTTGGAAAATTTGATAGGGCATCTCTTCAAAGAGGATATCAAGTGTACGCTGAAGTCTGTGCCGCATGTCATTCAATGAAATATTTAAGTTACCGGAATCTTTCCGAAGCAGGGGGTCCTGAGTTTTCAGTAGAACAGGCAAAAATAATTGCTTCACAATTTGAGCTAACTGACGGTCCTAACAGCGATGGAGAAATGTTTACTAGAGTAGCCAGACTGTCAGATAATTTTGTTGGACCATATGAAAACATACAGGCCGCAACAGCAGCAAATGGAGGAGCATATCCACCTGATATGTCAGTTTTGGTAAAAGCTAGAAAAGGTGGTGCCGATTATATTTATTCGCTTCTTTTAGGTTATGAAGAAGCACCCGAGGGTATAAGCTTAGATGATGGTGTTTATTATAATAAGTACATGGCTGGAAATAAAATAAAAATGTCTAATCCTTTGTCAGAGGGAATAGTTACATATATAGACGGAACTGAAGCCACAGAAGATCAAATGGCGAGAGACATTACTAGCTTTTTAGCCTGGGCAGCTGAACCACATTTGGAAGCAAGACATAAAATTGGATTTAGAGCTATAATATATTTGATTATAATGACTGTATTAGTTTATTTTAGTATGAAAAAACTTTGGTCACGTATTGAATCTAAAATTTAAAATATCACCATCATTTACAATATAATCTTTACCCTCAAGTCTTAATTTTCCCTTATTTTTTGAGTTTAACCATCCTTCACATTTAATAAAATCTTCATAAGATACCGTCTCTGCTCTTATGAAACCTTTTTCAAAGTCACTATGAATCACACCAGCAGCAACCGGGGCCAAACTATTTTTTTGAACAGTCCAAGCTCTAGTTTCTTCAGGACCTGAAGTGAAAAATGTTTGAAGTTCAAGAAGGTTATAACCTTTTTTTATTAAGACATTTAAACCCGTTTCTTTCAAATCGATCATTTTCATATAATTAATTTTTTCTTCTTCGTTTAATTCATTTATTTGATTTTCAATATCCGCAGATACTATTATTGTATTTGTTTCACCAAATTTACTTATAAATTCCTTAGTATATTTATTACCATTTTTAATACTTTTCTCATCAACATTACAAACATATAAGCCTGGTTTTGTTGAAAGTAGTCCAACTTGATTTATTTCTTTTTTTGAGAATTTTTGAAATAGTAATTCGAATTTAATATTATCATTTATACATTTTAAAGCAGTTTCTAAAATGTTTATTTCATTTTCTGTAGAATTTTTCTTATTTTTTTTATCTAACCTTTTTTGAACAGACTCTAGATCAGCAAGTCTCATTTCTGTTTCTATTATTTCAAGGTCTCTTACAGGATCAACATTTGGGTTTACATTTTGTATATCATCAGAATCAAAGCATCTTATCATGTGTATAATTGCGTCTACTTCTCTTATATGAGATAAAAATTTATTACCCAAACCTTCACCTTTTGATGCACCCTTTACAAGACCAGCAATATCTACAAAAGAAATAGTAGTATTAATTTTTTTTTTAGAATTTGATATTAAAACTAAATTTTCTAATCTCTCATCAGGAACTGGAACTATTCCAATATTAGGATCTATCGTACAAAAAGGAAAATTTTCAGCCTGAGCTTTAGTTGAATTTGTTAAGGCATTAAACAAAGTAGATTTTCCTACATTAGGCAAACCAACAATACCACATTTAAATCCCATTTATTTATTGTTAACAGTACTTGAAAAAAGATCTAATTTTTTATCTATAAGAATAGGAATTGATTCAATAATATTCATTGTTATTTGACCCAATTGAATTTTTTCTTCTTCATTAAAATTATTTAAAACATAATCGGAAACAGGAATTTTTTTATCTGGTTTTCCTATTCCAACTCTAACTCTTGAATATTCTTTGCCAATAAACTTATCTATTGATTCAATACCATTATGACCTGCACTTGAACCACCAAATTTTGCTTTTATTTTTCCAAAATCAACATCTAAATCGTCATGGAAAACAATCACATCATCAATATCTATTTTAAAATATTCCATAAGTTCTCTTATACATATCCCAGAGTTATTCATAAATGTAAGTGGTTTTATTGCATATACTTTTTTGTTAGCAATGTTTCCTGTAGTTAGAAGACCTTTAAACTTTGGTTTTTGTTTTGATAATCCAAATTTTTGATTTATTGCATCAATAATTTTAAAACCAATATTATGTCTATTGTCGTTACTATCAGGTGTTGGATTTCCAAGGCCGACTAATAAAATCATGATTTCTGTAAGTTATGGAATTTTTTCAATTTGAATTATTTTTTATCACTAGAGGCTTTTTCCTCTTTTTTAGGTTCCTCTTTACCTTTTTTGTCATCTGTAGCTTTTTCGTCACCTTCAGCTGGTTTAGCCTCTGCTCCCTCTGCTCCCTCTGCTCCTTCTGCTCCTTCTGCACTTTCTGCTTCTGCTGGTTTTTCTGGCTCTTTAAATATTGTTGGAGCTGCAACAGTTGCAATAACAAAATCTCGTCCCTGAATTGTTGGATTTACGTTTTCAGGAAGTTTAATAGATGATATTTTTATACTTGTTCCTATTTCTAGGCCATCTAAGTCAACTACAAGTTCATCAGGTATAGTTTCAGAAGGACATTTAAGTTCAACACTTCTTCTTACTATGTTTAAAACACCACCTCTTTTAAGACCTGGAGACTTTTCATTGTTTATAAATTTTACTGGGATCTCAATTATAACTTTAGCTCCTTTTACAATTCTTAAAAAATCAATATGTATAGGGTTGTCTGTTATTGGATCATAATTTACGTCTCTGGGAAGAACATTTATTTGTTTGCCATCAATGTTTATAGTGATAATTTTTGATAAAAAATTTTCTTGATCTATTAAAAATTGCACTTGTTTTTTTGATAAAGAAATTTTTTGATTTTCCTCTTTACCCCCATAAATTATTGCTGGAACTTGTTCATTTTTTCTTAATGAATTAAGTTGACCTTTTGAGGTTGTGTTTCTAATTGATGCTTCTAAAGAATTCATAAAGTGGGGGTTTTAACTTATGATAGTAAAATTTACAAGTAATTTATTTAAATAAATCTGAAACAGAGGTAGAGTTAGAAATTCGTTTAATTGCCTCTCCAAGTAAATTAGCAATTGATAATACCTCTATATTTTTAGCTTTTTTTACCTTATCTGAATTATCAATCGTATCAGTAATTACCAACTTTTTTATTTTTGATTTTTTTATTTTTTCTACAGCTTCTCCACTCAAAACTCCATGAGTTATATAAACGTGAACTTCTTTAGCACCTCTATTAATAAGTGCTTGTGCAGCATTTACAATTGTTCCACCAGAGTCAATTATATCGTCAATTATTATACAAGTTTTATTTTTTACATTTCCAATAACATTCATAACTTGTGATTTTCCTGGTGCTGGTCGTCTTTTATCAATAATTGCTATTCCTATGTCTAGCTTTCTTGCAAGAGCTCTACTTCTTTCAACTCCACCGACATCTGGTGAAACACAAATTAAATTTTTCCCTCCAATATTTCTTTTTATATGTCTAGCAAATATTGGTGTTGCAAAAAGGTTATCAACTGGTAAATCAAAAAAACCTTGGATTTGTCCAGCATGTAGATCAACCGTTACCACTCTGTCTGCGCCAGCCTTAGTTATTAAATTTGAAACAAGTTTAGCTGATATTGATGTTCTTGGTGCTACTTTACGATCTTGTCTTGCATATCCAAAATACGGAATTACAGCAGTAATATTTTTTGCTGATGATCTTTTTAATGCATCTATACACAATAAAAGTTCCATAAGATTATCATTTGCTGGTGAACTAACTGATTGAACAATAAAAATACTATTTCCTCTTATGTTTTCTTTTATTTCAATATAAATTTCACCATCTGAAAATTTTTTAATACTTGAATGAACAAGTTTAGTCTTAAGGAATTTTGATATTTTAATGCTAAGATTTTTATTGCTATTCCCTGTAAGAAGTTTCATTTCTGAGATACTCTATTTAATCATAATTATAGATATATTTCTACCATAATCATCAAAATTATTTTTTAAAGACCTTCTCGCACTAAAAAAATTATTTTTTGGTTCAAATGTATCTTTTTTAATAATTTCAATATTCTTTACACCAATATTTTTCATTTGAGTTGAGATGTAGCCCGATAAATCAAAATAAAGTTTTTTTTGCTTTATTTTAAAAAATATCCTATTTGATAAATCTTGTTTTAAAAATCTTAGCTTGAACTCTTTTTTAACTTCATAGTTTTTTTGTAAAATAGTTGGTCCAATTGCTACATGTATATCATTTAATTTTGTTCCTTTATTTAATAGTTTCAATATCATCTTCTTGCCAATTTTTTTATATGCTCCTCTCCAACCTGCATGAGCTGCTCCGATAATTTTTTTAACAGGATCAAAAAATAGAATAGGGCAACAATCTGCCGTCAAAATACCAATAGCCAAAGATTTATTTTCAGTAATTATTCCGTCTCCTATTAGTTTTTTTTTCCTTTTTTTTTTAACATAATAAATTTTATTACTATGTATTTGATTAAGCAAAATTAGTTTTTTTTGTGAAGAGTTAAGTTTTTTTAATACAATTTTTAGATTTTTATTTATAAAATATTTTTTATCCTTAGAACCTGGTCCACAATTTAAACTTTTGTATATTCCTTTTGATACACCCCCTTTGCTATTAAAAAAGCCATGTTCTATGTCTTTAAATTTTTTTAATATTTTTGATTTAATCATTTTTAAAACCTGTTTTAAATTTTATATTTTTATTTGTTATAAGCATAAACTTAAACAATTTACCCATTTCTTTATTATCGATAAGTTTTCTAAGCCTATAAAATATATTTGCTTTATCTGTAAATTTTAGTTTTTTAGATATCATTTCTGCTCTTTCAAGAATTCCCATATTTATCAAGAATTCTCTCTGCGAAGTAATTCCCTGAACTTTTAAATTATTTTTTTTAATTATTTTTTTAAATAATTCAAAATTAATTAAATGTGTAATATCTGCATCACTAAAATTTAAAAAAATATTATTGGTTTTATGTTTATAGATTGATTGCACCGTATCTCTCATCATATTGTTCATATAACCATAATCTATTATTAAAATACCACCATTTGATCTCTTTAATTTTCTAGAAATCAACTTAAGAAATTTAAGAGATAAAGGTGAGTATTCTACAATTTTTTGTTTTTGAGAAATTTTAAAACCAACCCTTTGTTCAATTAAATCCATATCTGTAAACTTATTAACGAATTTAAAGCTTTTGTTATTTAAAATCTCTATATATCTTTCTGCCCATCGATTTTTAATTTTAATAAATTGTTTTATTGGCAATGCATCAAAAAATTCATTAGCAAAAAATATATTTGGGTCATTATTGAGTTCATTAAAACTTTTGATCCATTTAACTTTATAATTTTGTAATTTTTTTTTTTGAATACTTTTTAAATACGGACTTTTTTCATATATAAAAATATTACAAGAATTAGAAAATTTTGGAAATTTTTCAAAAGTTTTAATCATTTGAAGTACCATTTCACCATTTCCACCTCCCAATTCTATAAGATTGATTTTTTTTGGAAATTTAAGATTTTCCCAAAACGCAATGGTCCAAATAGATAACATTTCTGAAAAAAGTCTAGATATATTTGGAGAGGTTATATAGTCACCATTTTTTCCAAAAGGATTTTTCTTAAAATAATATCCACTTGATTTGTCATATAACGCTTTATTAATAAACTGGTCTAAGGGAATTGTTCTTTTATTTTTAAGCATTTTTAATTTTTAAAATGATTAACCCCACAACAAAAAATAGTATACTCATTACTTGACCTTGGCTTAATTCCATAAATACTAAACCTATATGAGCATCCGGCTCTCTAGTGAATTCAATTATAAACCTGAATACAGAATAGAATATTAAAAACAAGGCAGATAATACTCCTGGCTTATGATTGATATATTTTTTATAAATAAAATTTAATAATATAAATAAAATTATACCTTCAAAAAAAGCTTCGTATAATTGAGAAGGATGTCTTGAAACTGTATCGACTTTTTCAAAAATTACTGCTAAAAAAAAATCGGTTTTTGTTCCATATAATTCTGAATTTATAAAATTTGCTATTCTACCTAAAAAAATTCCAATAGGAGCAGATAATGAAATAAGATCTAAAAAATAAAAAGTGCTTAGTTTATTTTTTTTACAAAATAAATATGTTGAGATAATAACTCCTAACACTCCACCATGAAAAGACATTCCACCTGTCCAAATCATTAAAATTTCTAAAGGATTATCAATATAATATTCAAAGTTATAGAATATTACATATCCCAATCTTCCTCCAATTATTACTCCTACTATTACATAAGATATAAGGTCATCAATGTATTTAGAATATTCTGTTTCTTTTAAAATGAATTTTTTAATATAAATCCATGCTAGAACAATTCCAGCGATATAAGATAAAGAATACCACCTTATTTCAAATGACAGAAATTCAAATGCTACTGGGTCAAAATTATTAATGAACATTATATATTAATACTATAAAAATTTAGATTATATAATTTTATTTAATAAGGAAAGATATGAAAAAAACAAAATTTGTTATTGATAGATTAGCAAAAGTAGTTGAACAGGGCATTGTAAATTATAAAGATATTAGTGAAGATATTTTAAGTATATTAAAGTCTAAAAGGGATGAAATAGTTTTTAAGATGAAATTGACCAGTAAAGAAGAAACAGATATTTTATCAAAAAGGATTGAAAAGTTAGAAAAAAAAATAGAAAATTTTGAGAAAAGAAAAAAAACTAAATCTAAATCGGCAAAGAGATCTTAACTTTTAGTCCACCCATTCCTGATTTGTCTAATTCAATACTACCACCGTGAGATCTAACAATATCCGATGCGATGGATAAACCAAGGCCGACACTTGATTTTGTTTTATTTCTACTTTTGTCAATTTTATAGAAAGGTTTAAAAACATTATCATACTCGGACTCAGGAATACCTGGACCGTCATCTTCAACTAATAAAGTAAGCTTTTTCTTTGAAACATATTGGTTAATTTTAACGTTTTTTCCAAACTTTAAACTATTATCAATTAAATTAGATAAACATCTCTGAATTAAACTTTTTCTTCCAGTAAAAATGTTTTTTTCACTTTGCTCAATAAAAATATTTTTTAAATTATATTTTTTAACTATTATTTCTATCAATTCAGAAATATCAAATTTTTCATTTTTTTCTGTAAAAGTTGATTTAGAAAATTGTAGATACTCATTCAACATTTTTTCCATTTCATCAATATCATCAGATAGTTTTTTCTTAACCTCCTCGTCTTTTATTATTTCCATTTGTAATTTGATTCTTGTTAGTGGTGTTCTTAAATCATGACTAATACCAGATAACATCTCTGATCTTTGATTTAAATGTCTTAAAATACGTTTTCTCATTCTTTCAAATTCATATCCAGCTTTTCTAATTTCCAAGGCACCAGATGGCGAATATTCTTCTACACTTTCTCCTCGACCAAATCTTTCTGAGGCCTCCGCAAGCTTAATAATTGGTCTAGTCTGGTTTTTTAAAAAAATAATTGCTATACCAATCATTAATAAAGCTGGGATTGTTATCCATAAAGCAAATAATCTAACAGATGAATTGGTTAATCTTTCTCTTGGTATAAAGAACTGAAAGTATCCATCTTTATATTTTATTTTTAAATCAATTAAATTTACATATGATGAAGTATCATAGAAAAAAGTTAAATTTTGAGATTTTAATTCTCTTCTCAACGACCTATCTATTGGACTGAACCATCTTTCTTTTTTTATTTTTGGAATCTTTTTGTTTTCTTCATACTTTATATTAAATTGAAGGTAGTCTTTGAACATTACAATAATATAATCTTTATTATTTTGATCGTTATCATATGCATCAATAAAAGTTCTAACTTCACTCACAAGAGCTTTTGTCATTCCTTTATTTGTTTTGATCCATAAGCTATCAAAAAAAACTAATGATATCGTTACCTGCAAAATAATTATTGGAGTAGCAACAATTAACAGACCTCTATAAAATAACTGTTTTGGTAGGATTCTTTTAATCAATTTACTCAATCCATAAAACATATCCTTCTCCTCTTAAAGTTTGTAAATATTTTGGATTTTTGGGGTCTATTTCAATCTTTTTTCTTAACCGAGTTATTACTACATCTATCGATCTTTCTTTATCTAGTTTAATAATATTGCCTATTTCTTCTCTTGAAAAAGTTTTTCCAGGAGAATTAATCATTACTTCTAGAATAGTTTTCTCTGTTGAGTTTATTTTAAACTCTTCATTATTTTTAATTATCAAATGTTTATTTAAATTAATTTCTATATTTCCAAAACTTACCATTCTTTTTTTTGAATCAATTTGAGTTTTATTTAAAATATTTTTTATCCTTAGGATTAACTCTTTTGGTTCAAATGGTTTTGGCAAATAATCATCTGCACCTACTTCAAGACCTTTAACTCTCTCAGACGCCTCACCTTTAGCTGTAAGAAGAATTATTGGAGTATTTATTTTTTTTTTATTTTCAATAGTAAATTCTAGTCCACTTTTTCCAGGCATCATTATATCTAAAATAATTAAATCAAATTTTATAACTTGTATTTTTTCGAGTGCATCTTCAGCACTGTTAGCAGTAGAGACAAGAAAGTTATTTTGATTTAAGTATTGTTTAACTAAATCTCTTATACCGTCATCATCATCTACAACTAAAATATGTGCCTCAAATTTTTTCATTTATGATTCTATTTAAAACGTTATTAAAATTAATCACTTCTTTAGAACTTGAATTTAAAAGTGCTTTGTAAATTCTTTTTTTTTGAATACTAAAAATTTCATTAAATAATTTATTACCTTTTTCGTTTAAATAAACATGTTTTAATCTGGTGTCTTTTTTATCTTTTTTAAAATCTACAACTTCTATCTTAATTAAATCTTTTAAAACTCTATTTAAACTTTGTTTTGTAATTTTGAGTTTTTTTAAAAGTTCAGAGATAGTTATCCCTTCATATAAAGATATAAGATTTATGACTTTGTGATGAGCAATTCCTATGGAATTACGATCTAATACCTTCTTAGCATCTGAGAAAGTTTCTCTATAACTCATTGATATTTTTTCAATAAATTCTATGAGCTGATCGTCCTTGAGATATAAAAGTTCTTTCATAATTGGTAAGTTATATTGACATATTATAAATACAAAGATATTTTTTAAAATAAATTAAATCAAAATGATACCCTACGATAAAAGAGAAGGAAAAATCTGGTACAACAACGAACTAGTTGATTGGAGTGATGTAAAAGTTCATGTTTTAAGTCATGGATTACACTATGCAAGTTGTGTATTTGAAGGTGAAAGAGTTTATGACGGAGAAATATTCAAATTAGAAGAACATACAAAAAGATTTTTTTATTCAGCAGAAAGAATGGGATTTGAAATACCATATACTCTTGAGGAAATTAATGCTGCTTCAAAAAAAATTGTATCTATTCAAAATGTGTCTAACGGATATGTAAGACCTGTTGCGTGGAGAGGGAGTGAGATGATGGCAATTTCTGCACAGAAAACAAAAATTCATGTTGCTGTTGCAACCTGGGAGTGGGGATCCTATTTTGATCCAAAATTAAAAATTGAGGGAATAAAATTAAACATTTCTAAATGGAGAAGACCTGCTCCGAACACAATTCCTTGGGATACTAAAGCTGCAGGATTATATATGATATGTACTTTATCAAAGCATGAAGCAGAAAAACAAGGTTATACCGACTCTTTGATGCTCGACCACGAGGGTCATGTAGCCGAGGCAACTGGTGCCAATGTTTTTTTTAAAGATAGTGATGGAAAATTACATACACCTACTCCAGATTCTTTTTTAGATGGAATTACTAGACGAACAATAATTGAAATTGCAAAATCAAAAAATATTGAAGTTATTGAAAGAAAAATTAAACCAGATGAATTGTCAAATTTTGTTGGTTGTTTTTTAACTGGTACAGCAGCAGAAGTAACTCCCGTTTCTCAAATTGATAAATTTAATTTTAAGGTTTGCAAAACCATTATTGGCTTATCTGATAGTTACCAAGAGATAGTAAGAAAAAGAAAAGCAGCTTAATTTTTATTATCTTCGGATATTGCGTGGTCAATTCCTTTTTTTAAATATTCGTAACCAGTGAATAAAGTTAAAAAAGCTGAGAGCCATAAAAGAATAATCCCTATTGTCTGAGCATTATAGTCTTGAAAATTTAAAAACTTATTACCAGTTTCACCTGTTAATAAAATTGCTATAGCAAACATTTGTAGAAAAGTTTTTAGCTTTGCTAAATTTGATACAGGTAATTTAATTCTTCCTTTAGCTAAGAATTCTCTTAATCCAGATATTAATATTTCTCTTGTTAGAATAATAATAGCTGCAATAACTTCATAATTTTTAATTGTATTATCCATTACTAATAATATCAGCGCAGTTGCAACAATTATTTTATCTGCAATTGGATCAAGCAATTCTCCAAGCTTAGACTCTTCTTTATACATTCGAGCTAATAACCCATCTAGAAAATCAGTGAAAGAAGCAATAACAAACAATGCGAAGGGTAAAATATCTCCATATATTCCCGGTAAATAGTAAGTAAACACAAATATAGGAACTATTATTATTCTTCCAATGGTTAGATAATTTGGTATCTTAAAATTCATTCGTGAAAAAAATTATATATTTTTTTTGCAACTTTATCTTCAACTCCTTCTACAGATTTTATTTCATCTAAACTAGCTGATTCTACTCCTCTGGCAGAGCCAAAATGGTTTAATAATGCTCTTTTTCTGATCGATCCTATACCTTCAATTTGATCTAAAAGCGATTTGCTAATACCTTTTTTTCTTTTAGCCCTATGAGCACTAATTGCAAACCTATGCGACTCATCTCTAATCCTTTGTAAAAAAAACAAAGTAGGATCATTTTTTTGGAATTTATATTCCTTTCCATTATGAAAAAAAGTTTCGTTTCCACTATTTCTAAACTTTCCTTTAGCTATGGCAATTATTGGTAAATCATGAAGTCCAAGTTCATTTAAAACTTCTCTAGCAGTCGAATATTGACCTTTGCCTCCATCAATTAAAACTAAGTCTGGAAAGGATAAAAAGTTTTCCTTTTCTTGAATTGCTCTCTTAAATCTTCTGTTTAAAACCTCTTTCATCATTCCGTAATCGTCTTGTTCATTTTTCTTTATTTTGATATTAAATTTCCTATATCTTTTTTTTACAAAACCCTCATCACCAAATGCAATTAATGCACCAACACTGTCAGTGCCTTGAATATGACTGTTGTCATATACTTCAATTAAATTAATATTAGTTTCTAAATTGAATTTCTTGGCAACACTTTCAAATAGTTCTTTATTATTTTGGCTTTCATATAGTTTTCTATTTAAACTATCTTTTGCATTTTTTATTGCCTGTTCAATAACTTTTAATTTAGATCCTTTTTTTGCAACTGAAATATTTATTTGTTTATTTTCCTTTTGAGAAAGTGTTTTTTCAATTAAAATTTTTTCTTTTATCTCTTCAGATAGTATTATTGATGAAGGAACACTTTTGTTTTCATAAAACTGTGTAATAAATGAATTTAATATTTCACTTAAATTTTCATCAGGATCATGTTTTGGAAAAAAAGCTTGGTTACCCCAATTTTGTTTTGATCTATAAAAGAATACTTGAATACAAGTTTTACCAGACTCCTTGTATCCAGCAATTACATCTGCTTCTACTAAGTTGGCTTCATTTATTCTTTGAGACGATTGAATAATATTAAGCGCTTTGATTCTGTCTCTTAAAATAGTAGCTTTTTCAAAGTCAAGTTCATTACTTGCCTTTTCCATATGATAGGAAAGATTTTTTTGGATTCTTCTAGATTTACCTGACACAAACTCTATTGCATCATCAACATCCTTTTTGTAATCACTTTCTTTAATGTAACCTACACAAGGTCCCGAACATCTTTTAATTTGGTAGAGTATACAAGGTCTTTCTCTGTTTTTAAAAACAGTATCATCACAAACTCTTAAATGAAAAATTTTTTGTATCATTTTAATTGTCCAGTTTGCTGATCCAGCTGATGCAAATGGACCAAAGAAAAATCCTTTTTTATCTTTTTTACCTCGATGTCTTTTAATTTGAGGCCACTTATCTTCATTTCCAATGAAAATAAATGGAAATGATTTATCATCTCTCAATAAAATATTAAATTTAGGTTTATATTTTTTAATTAAGTTTGCTTCTAAAAGTAACGCTTCACTTTCATTAGATGTGGTTGTTATTTCAAGACTTTTTGTCTGAGATAACATTCGTTCTGTTCTAATAATATGATTTTTTTCAGTAATATAGCTTTTAAGTCTATTTGGTAAGTTTTTAGCTTTACCGACATATAAAATTTCGTTTTTCAAATTTAACATTCTATAAACGCCAGGAAGTTTTGGTATTAATGGTAATTCTTTTTTAATTACTTCTTTTCCAAGATTAGAGCTTATCATGGCTTCTTTTTTTAGAAATTTGAATTCCAACAGAAGAACAATCTTTCATTATTTCTAATTTTTCAATTTGCAATGTAATTTTATCTATTCTTCTATCTTTAAAAAGTTCATCAAAAACATCTTCGGCCAAAGTTTCAAGAAAGTTATAGTGTTTATTCTTAACAAGTTTTTTAATTAATTTTACTATTTTAGCATAATTGACAATTGATTTTAAATCCTTGTCATTTGAAGGTTTTTTATCCTCATAGTTTACTTCTAAATTAAATTTAACTTTTTGATCTCTTTCTTTTTCAAAGTCAAAGTATCCAAGTTTAAGGTCTAAAACTAACTCCTTAATTAAAACCTTCTTTTCATAATTAAAAAGTTTTTTTATTTTATCAATTTTTACGATTTTAAGATTATTTTTTTTCATTCTTTTCCTCCCATTATATCTGGAGTTTGCCAATTTAAGCTTTGTCCACTATCAATAGCCAAAACTTGACCTGTAATAGATCTATTTTTTATAAAAAAGTCAACAGCATTACAAATTTGATCTACATCAACTTGTCTTTTTAAAGGTGTTGATAAGTATTGTTTTTTAAAATGCTTTTCAGATTGTCTTTTATTTTTAATTGTTGGCCCTGGGGCGATACCATTTACTCTTATATTGGGAGATAGGCTCATAGCACTTGTTTTGGTTAAAGTATAAAGGCCAGTTTTGCTAATAGTATAAGAAAAAAAATAAGGAGTTAATTTAAATACTCTCTGGTCAATAATATTAATTATATTGTTATTTTTACCTCTAATGTTTTTTGAAAACTCTTTAGATAAAAGCGCTGGTGTTCTTAAATTTGTTCTTAAATGTTGACCCCAGCTATCTGTAGTAAAATTTTCTAACTTATCATTTTCAAATAATGAAGCATTGTTTATTAAACAATCAAAATATTTTAATTTGGACTTTGCAAATTTTACTAGTTTATTTAAATCTACCTCTTTACTTAAATCTGCTTTAACTAGGTATATTTTTGATCCTTTTTTTTGTAAATTTTTTTTTAAAGCTTCAGCTTTTACTTTGGACTTATTGTAATGAATTAATATTTCAGTATTGTGTCCTGACAATTTTTTAGCTATAGCCGCACCAATTCTTGTAGCACCACCAGTAATGATTATTTTTTTTGCTTCCATTTTTTGTCTCTTTTCTTAGTAACTTTGGTGCCAGGCCTACCCATAGTTGATCTTCCTTTCGGGTAAAGTTTATTTTTTACATCGTACTGTCTTATTTTTGGATTTAAAGTAATTTCTAACTCTGTACTTTCTAATTTTCTTATCTCGTCTCTTATTTTTGCAGCCTCTTCAAATTCTAAATTAGAAGCAGCATCTTTCATTTTTTTATCAAGTGCTTTTAAATGTTTCTTAAGATTTCCACCAATATTTGAACCCTCACTGATTTTTACGTAATCTTTTTCGTACACACTCTCTAAAATGTCACTTATTTCTTTTTTTACTGATTTTGCATCAATTTTATTTTTTTTATTATAATCTAATTGTATTTTTCTTCGTCTGTCAGTTTCTTGAATTGCTTTTTTGATACTTTTAGTTTCTTTGTCTGCGTACAAAATTACTTTTCCTTCGATATTTCGTGCTGCCCTTCCAATTGTCTGTATCAGCGAAGTTTCTGATCTTAAAAAACCTTCTTTATCTGCATCTAATATTCCAACTAATGCACACTCTGGAATATCAAGACCTTCTCTTAATAAATTTATTCCAACCAGCACATCAAATACGCCCAGTCTTAAATCTCTCATAATCTCTATTCTCTCTAAAGTATCAATGTCAGAGTGTAGATATCTAACTTTCACTCCATTTTCATGAAGGTATTCAGTTAAATCTTCAGCCATTTTTTTTGTTAAAGTTGTAACTAAAACTCTGCTATTTTTCTCTACAACTTTTTTGCACTCATGCATTAAATCATCCACTTGATTTTTTGCTGGTCTTATCTCAACATTTGGGTCTATCAATCCTGTAGGTCTTATTACTTGATCAATATATTTGCCTTTTGTTTGATTTAATTCCCAAGGCCCAGGTGTAGCTGAAACAAAAATTGTTTGAGTTCTCATCATGTCCCATTCCTCAAATTTTAATGGTCTATTATCCATACAAGATGGTAGTCTAAAACCATATTCAGCAAGAGTGCTTTTTCTAGATCTATCACCTTTAAACATGCCATTCAGTTGAGGAACTGTAACGTGTGATTCATCAACAAATACCAAAGTATTATCTGGAAAATATTCAAACAAAGTAGGAGGTGGTTCTCCTGGCTTTCTACCAGATAAAAATCTAGAATAATTTTCAATTCCAGCACACGAACCTGTCGCTTCAATCATTTCTAAATCAAATTTAGTTCTTTCCTCTAATCTTTGAGCCTCTAAAAGTTTATTTGATTCTTTGTGTTTTTTTAAAGTAATCTCCAATTCTTTTTTAATATTAATAACTGCTTGTTCTACAGTTGGTTTTGGAGTTATGTAATGACTGTTAGCGTAAACTTTAATTAAATTAAGTTCTCTTACTTGATCTCCAGTGAGAGGATCAAACTCCTCTATCTTTTCCAATTTATCTCCAAACAGACTTAGTCTCCATGCTCTATCTTCTAAATGAGATGGAAAAATCTCTAGATATTCTCCTCTTGCCCTAAACGTCCCTCTGAAAAAATTTTGATCATTTCTTTTATATTGTAGCGCAACTAAAGATTTTATTATTTGTTCTCTGTTATAGTCATAATTTTTTTGAAGTGTTAAAGTCATTTTACTATACGCTTCAACTGATCCAAGGCCATAAATACAAGAAACACTTGCAACAATTAAAACATCATCTCTTTCCAGAAGAGACCTTGTTGCCGAATGTCTCATTCTATCTATTTGTTCATTAATTGATGCTTCTTTTTCAATGTAGGTGTCTGATCTTGGTACGTAAGCTTCAGGAGTATAATAATCATAATATGAAACAAAATATTCTACGGCATTATCTGGAAAAAAACCCTTCATCTCTCCATAAAGTTGAGCTGCGAGGGTTTTGTTTGGAGCTAAGATTAAAGCCGGTCTATTTGTTTCTTCAATGACTTTAGCCATAGTAAAGGTTTTTCCAGATCCAGTCACACCAAGTAAGACTTGGTTAAATTCACCTTTATTTGCACTTTTGACTAATTTTTTTATAGCTTCTGGTTGGTCTCCAGCTGGTTTAAAATCTGATTTAATTTTAAATTTTTTGCCACCTTCAAGTTTTCCACTAATTTTAGGATTTTTACTCTGAATATCTGTAATTAAATCTTGATAAGTATTTTCCATATATTAAACAACGTATTAGAATAATTTTATATTTCAATGAGCATAATATCAGATATTTTAAAAAGGATTAAACCATCACCTACTATTGCCGTTACGCAAAAAGCTAGGGAATTAAAAGCTGCTGGCAAAGATGTGATTGGCTTAGGAGCAGGGGAGCCTGATTTTGATACTCCAGATAATGTTAAAGATGCTGCAATTAAAGCGATCAAAGAAGGTGATACAAAATATACAGCAGTAGATGGAACACCTGAATTAAAAAAAGCAATTTCAGAAAAATTTAAAAGAGAAAATAATTTAAGTTATTCTACTGACCAAATTACAGTTGGGGCAGGAGGAAAGCATGTAATTTACAACTTAATGATGGCCACTCTTAATAAAGGTGATGAAGTAATTATTCCAGCTCCTTATTGGGTATCTTATCCTGATATAGTAATGCTAGCAGGTGCAAATCCTGTTGTAGTAGAGTGTTCAGAGGAACAAGGTTTTAAACTAACCGCAAAGGACCTTGAGAGCGTAATAACAAATAACACAAAGTGGGTTATTTTGAATTCTCCATCAAATCCTACAGGAGCATGTTATACCGAACAAGAAATTAGAAATTTAGCTCATGTTTTAAGAAGAAACCCTCATGTAAGTGTATTAAGTGATGATATTTATGAACATATTATTTATGATAATTTTAAATTTTTTACTATTGCTCAAATTCCAGAATTAAAAAATAAAGTTGTGACCATGAATGGTGTAAGCAAATCTTATGCAATGACGGGTTGGAGAATAGGCTATGCCGCGGGAGAGAAAGAAATAATTAAAGCAATTTCAAAAGTTCAATCTCAATCTACATCAAATCCATCTTCAATAAGTCAAGCAGCAGCTGTTGAAGCTTTGAATGGAACACAAGACTTTATATCAATTAGATCAAAATCATTTCAAGAAAGAAGAGATTTTGTTGTAAGTTCTTTAAATGATATTGATGGAATAAATTGCTTAAAACCAGACGGCGCATTCTATGTATTTCCTAGTTGTAAAGGTTTAATTGGAAAAAAGGATAAAAGTGGAAAAAAATTAGAGACTGATACTGACTTTGTTCAGTCTTTATTAGAAAATAACAATGTTGCAGTTGTGCAAGGCTCTGCATTTGGATTAGATGGATATTTTAGAGTTTCGTATGCAACTTCAATGGAAAAATTAAAAGTTGCAATGGAGAGAATAAAATCTTTTTGCGAGAGCTTAAGTTAGCATGAAGACTGCCCTGTTATTTGGCTCATCAGGTTTAATTGGCGGTCATCTTACCAAACAACTAATTGAAAACAGTTC
Source organism: uncultured Pelagibacteraceae bacterium (assembly GCA_902570905.1). Lineage (GTDB taxonomy): Bacteria > Pseudomonadota > Alphaproteobacteria > Pelagibacterales > Pelagibacteraceae > Pelagibacter. Next base: position 2,121 of record CACFZX010000002.1, on the reverse strand, counting down.
TTATAGTAAAGTTAAGCTTTTTGTACGTTCGGATCCAAAAATTAATGATCCAAAAATAGAAGTCATTAAAACGGATTTCAATAACTTGCAGAACCATAAAGATGAGATTACAGGGGATGATTGTTTTTTTTGTATAGGCACTACCAAACAAAATGCTCCTGATAAAGATGAATATAGAAGAATTGAATATAATATTCCTGTTGAAATTGCAAAAATAGCAAAGTCAAATTCAATTAAATCTTTTCTTTATGTTTCGTCTGGTTTTGCTGACCCAAAGAGCTCTGGGGCATATCTTAAGAACAAGGGAGATGTTGAAGAGGAATTAAAAAGTTTAAATTTTTTAACACTTGGAATAATGAGACCTTCCTTTTTGATAGGGGACAGAAAAGAGAAAAGGATAGGAGAAAAAATTGGAATATTTATTTTTAAATTAATATCTCCATTTTTTTTGGGACCTTTAAAAAAAATGAAACCAATTCACTCAGAAAAAGTTGCAAAAGCAATGATAAAAATTGCAAACGAAAATTTAAGAAAAACTATTTTTGAGTCTAATGAAATAGCTGAAATAACTTCAGGCTAAATTCAGTCTTATTACAGATTTTGCCGCATCAACAACTGCAATTTCAGATGCTGTGAATTTCATTTGTAGAATATCTTCTGCGTATGTTTGGTCTGTTTGCATTTTTAGGCCAAGATCAGGAACCATAGTTTTTGCACTTGTGTCTATATAACTGAAAAGTTTAACCATAAAATTAGGTAATTCTCTTTTAGGAAGTTTTTTTGCATGGCTTGGAATATTTTTGGCCATTATCTGTGATAATTCAAGAATACTTCTTACTTCAGATCCAACAATCAATCTTCTGCCACCAGCTCTTTTATTACTTAAAGATAGAACATGCGCTTTAGCAACATCTTTCACGTGAGATATCATTACTGAAAATTTTGGAGCAGCTGGATATTTTCCTTGAAGTAATTGTTTTGCATATTCCATTGAAGTGCAGGTTTTTTCATTCAAAAAATCTCCTAAAACAAAGCCAGGATTGATACACGTCAAACTATTTTTAAGACCTTTACTTTCCATAAGATCCCAAGCAGCTTTTTCAGCTCTAGTTTTAGAGACAAAATAATCTGTGGTTTTATCCCACTCTAGGTCAGTCCAATCATTTTCACCAAATGTATACGGGTTAGATCTGTTTGGTTTTCGGAACATGCATACAATGGAAGAAGTTTTAACGAAATGTTCAACTCCTGCATTTATTCCTGCATTTAAAACTCTTAAAGTTCCATCTTTTGCAGCTGGAGTAAGCGATTCCCTATCATTTGAAACTTTTAGAGGGAAAGGAGAGGCTACATGAATGATATATTTGCAGCCTTCTGCAGCTTCATTCCAGCCTTCATCTTTCAATAAATCTAATTCTACAAAAGATAAATTATTAATTGCAACATTATTTTCTTCTAATGTTTTCTTTGTTTGTTCAATTGAATTTGAATTCCTAACAGTACCTAAAACTTCATAACCTGAATTCAGTAATTCAATAGCAACATGTTTTGCAATAAACCCGCTAATACCAGTAAGTAATACTTTTTCCGACATTTAATTTTTTTAAAATTTAAAATAATCTTTTATATCTTTTTGAAATAATAGATAAATACAAGAAATCTGTAATAAAGTATTTAAAATTAAAATAGATCTTACAGTTAATTCATTAAATCCTATTTCTGGTATAGGTCCATAAGGAGCAGCAAAGCTGACATCTATTGCCCCAATTAAATCAAATAGACCAACTGCATTCCATGATAGTAACAGACCCCATAAGATAGCACTTGGTTTTTTTATAATATGGTAAACTAAAAATAAAGCAGTTATCCCGATAATAAAGTCACCTACAAAAGGAACTATCCACTCAGATGGCGCAGAACGTTCGTTTTCAGTAAAAATCCAAAATAAAAACAAGCCTGATCCAACTGCTCTGAATGACATCCATCCGGTTACAAAAATAATCCAATTTAATTTCATAATTTTTTAGTGCGATAAAAATTTTTCAGCTTCAAGAGCAGCCATACAGCCCATTCCAGCAGCTGTTACTGCTTGTCTAAACACCTTATCTTTCACATCTCCTG
>CACFZX010000001.1:0-64937 GCA_902570905.1 uncultured Pelagibacteraceae bacterium | reverse complement strand
AAAATCTGGGATATTTGGATCACTCATCCTTCTGATAGAAAACTCACAGAAATGTTATCAAAAGGATCAAGCTATATGTCTCAAAATAGATTGGGTGATGCTTATATTATTTTTACAGAAATAATTTCATTAGATAAAAATTGGGCTGAAGCATGGAATAAGCGAGCTACTGTTTTATATTTAATGGGTGAATTTGAAAAATCTCAAAAAGATATAGATAAAGTTTTAAGTTTAGAAAAAAGACATTTTGGAGCATTATCAGGGCAAGGTCTTGTTCAAACAGCGCTTGAAAATTATCAAAAGGCTATTGATAGTTATATAGAAACCCATAAGATATATCCTGCAATGGAAACGCCTTTGATGATGATAGAAAAATTGAAAATAAAAATTAAAAAAGAAAGTATATGAGCAAAGTTATAAGCTTTGTGATGATTGGAACTAATGATCTTGAAAAATCAACTTCGTTTTATGATAAAATTTTAGCAGTTCTTGGACTTAAAAAAGTAACCACAACAGAAAGATATGTTGGATATTCCAATTCTGATGATCCAGAAGAAGTTAAATTTTATATAACTAAACCTCACGATAAAAAACCTGCTTCTGTTGGAAACGGAACTATGGTTGCTTTATTGGCTAATACAAATGAAGTTGTGGACAAATTTCATAAAACCGCTTTAGATTTAGGAGCAATCGATGAGGGAGCGCCAGGTATTAGATCTGATGGAAATTACTATGGTTATGTTAGAGATCTTGATGGTAATAAGATAACCGCTAAATGTATAGTTTCAAAATGACAAACATAGATTTTTATTTTTCAATAGGAAGTACTTACACTTATTTAACTATAACTAGAATTTTAGAAGTAGAAAAAAAACATGGAGTTAAGTTTAATTGGAAACCTTTTAGTGTCAGGGCAATTATGAAAGAAATGAACAATATCCCATTCCCAAAAGAAAAAAAAAATAAAGTTGATTACATGTGGAGAGATATTGAAAGACGTGCTGAGGGTTATGGTTTTTTTGCAAAAACACCAGTACCCTACCCACTTTCAGAATTTGATTTAGCAAACAAACTTGCAATTCTTGGATTAAAAGAAGGTTGGGGTATTGACTATGTTAGATTAACCTACAAAAGATGGTTTCAAGAAGGTAAAGAGCCAGCAACTGAACCAAATATTTCTGAAATATGTTCTGAACTTAAGATTGATAAAAATTCAGTGGTTTCAGAGGCAAATTCTGAGAAAATTGAAAAACAATATGAGTCAAATACAAATAGTGCAAGAGATCATAAAGTATTTGGAAGTCCATCGTTCATAGTTAATAGTGAAATCTTCTGGGGAGATGATAGAATGGAAGATGCTATAACTTGGTCGAAAAAAAATGGGTAATTATTCAGCTTATTTAATTTTAATCTTAGCTGTCGTATTAGGAACAGCTTCAAACGGTTTCGCAAAGAGTGCTCAGGGTTTTACTATTCTAGTTCCTAGCATTCTAACCGCAATCACTATCGTCGGATGTATGTATACCCTTTCATTAGTAATGAAAACATTGCCAGTAGGAATTACTTATGCATCATTTGCAGGACTGTGTATAGTTGCCACATCATTAGTTGGGGTTTATAAATTTAAACAAATACCTGATTTATATACCATAATTGGTTTAGCTCTTATTATTGCAGGTGTGTTGATTGTTAACTTGATTGGCAATACATCTTAAGTATAGTTATAGAGTAGACACAATGTTTAAAATAATAATATTTTACGAATTGGTTTTTGTAATTTTCTGGAATGTTTTATATTTCGCAAATGGTGATTTTAATTCTTGGGTTGGAAATCAATTCTTAACAGCAGCATACACATTTTTAGCAACAATGGCCCTAGGTCTAACAATTGTTTATGTAATGTATATAACTGCAAAATTATCTGGTTTCTTAGATAAAATTAAAAATGTAAAAGATCCTAGAAAAGACGTTGGAAATCAGTAATTTCTTTTTCATCTACTACATTATCAATGCTTAAAGTTGAATATAAATGGGGAAACTTTTCTCCGTTACCTATGTCTTCCCAAACAAGTTTTTCTAATTTATTGGTTTTAATTTTAAGAAGGACTAAATTTTTTTGATCTGAATAATATTTTTTTAAAGTTGTCTCAACCTGATCTTTATTTGAAAAGTGTATAAACCCGTCTTCAATATCTTTTTTTGTTCCTTGCCAAAGTTTTATTTCTTTAAAATTATCCAATTCTTTTTTAGTGCAAATTTTGTATACAAAATCTATCACTTATAGATTTCATCAATCTCAACACCATAGGCTTCTACTAATTTATTATTTTGATTAGCTACACCCATAACATCAATCATTTCTTTAATCATTTCATCTGTTGCTCCTTTTTTCTTTGCGGCAGCAGAATGAGATTTGGTGCAATACTCACAGCTATTTGTCATTGAAACTGCAACATAAATTAATTCTTTAGTTACAGCATCTAATGCACCTGGTTTCATAACTTGTGATGTTGAATTCCAAGTTCTTTCTAAAGTTTCAGGGCTATTTGCAATATACTTCCAAAAATTTGGAACATTTGTAATTTTTCTTACACTTTTTATCTCCTCAAAAACTTCTTTAACCTTTCCTGTAGCATCATTTTCTGAGATAGGTTTAAACATTGGCATTTTTCCTCCTTATTTTTTTTACTAAAAATTTATTTCCCTTTTTTGATTGTATCAAATAAAAGTTTTTTATAATTATATTTATATTTGGTGTTATTATAATGAAGTGAATTAAGAACCACTATTCTTGAATTTTCCATATCAATTAAAATGGCTTGTCCACCATAGCCGTTCATGCCAAAGATAATCTTATTTTTTAATCCTGGATAATCCATATGAAATTGACCACCATAAGATTTTGAGCGATTAAATGCAGGCTCGTTTCTTTCTTCAGTTAAATTTTTAGGAATTCTTCTTTTATGGAGTTCTTTTAAATATTTTCCAACGCAAGTATCATTCTGATAATCATCCATTATAGCTTTTGCAATTCTAAGATAGTCAAATCTTGTTGCCATTATGTTGGGATGTCCATTTCCATTTTTTTCTTGAAGACTAGTATAGCCATAACGAATGCTATTTTTGATCTTTATTTTATTATTGAAAACTTTGTTATAAAATTTGTCATAATCTTCTCCGATTTTAAATTTCATATAGTTTAAAATTAACTGAGTAACAAATCCATTATAATTGTATATATCCTTAGATTTTTTTGTATTTTTGTTTCGAAAGTGTAAGCGCATAGTTGTTTCAATATCTCTATCTTCATATGCATCTAATTTACTTGTACCATCTTCAAATTCATCGATATATTTTTGATCACCAGTATTCATATTTAAAAAATTAATTAATTTTTGATCATGATAAAGTGAATCTTTTATTACAGGCCAGTCATTTACTCTTGCATCAACTCCATCAATATAGCCTTCACATATTGCATGACCTACTAAATAGGAAGTAACTGACTTGCCCATCGACATTGAATAAAATTTTGTTTCATTATTTAAAAACTCCCCCAACCTTTCTTTAGGAGAAAATTCATCAATCAATACTTCACCATCTTGGTAATACAAATAACTAAGAATACCTTTAGTTTTCATTTGCTTTTTTATAAATTTATCTTCAATTAAGTTGAATTTAAAATCGTAAGAATTATTTGTAGGTTTAAACTCTTTTAAATGTTGACCTCTGTCTTTATATGAGTATTTCCACAAATAATAAATTAGAGAGTCTCTGTTTGGGTTTGAATGATAGGCAATATTGGTTGCTGACAATGCTTTGTTATTTATCTCAATATTTAGATTGTTGGATCCTTGAAATTTGTCACATTTTTGCAAATACCAGGCTTGACTAAATTTTGTTTCATTCGCACAAATTTTATTTTCTTTTTTAGTGACATATTTTGAGTGTCCATTATCAAAAAGCCATTTATTAAACTCACTGTCATTATTTTCAGACGATTTAGCAATGAAAGTATTAAGAAAAAGGATAGTAAAAATAATTAAAATAGTTTTCATTAGTTATAAATCGATTCAATTTTTGGCATTAACGTTAACAATTCTTTTGTGTATTCATGTGATGGATTTTTAAACAAATTTTCAGTTTCGGAGATCTCACAAATCTTTCCATTTTTTAAAACCCCTATTCGATCACACATTTGTCTCACTACAGGTAAATCGTGACTTATAAATAATATTGTCAGATTTAATTGCTCTTGTAAATCTTTTAACAAATTTAGTATTTGGGCTTGGATACTTACATCAAGAGCAGAAGTTGGTTCATCACAAACAAGTAATCTTGGTTGAGTAGCAAGTGCTCTTGCAATTGATATTCTTTGTCTTTGACCTCCAGAAAATTCATGAGGATATCTCTCAGCTGATTGTTGGGTTAATTCGACAGACTCTAATAAATCATAAATATAACTATCTATATCTTTTGAATTAATAGAAGGATTGTGAAGTTTAATAGGCTCTGAAACTATATCTTTTACTTTTAATCTTCCATTTAATGAAGAATAAGGATCTTGAAAGATCATTTGAATCTGTTTTCTGAATTTCATCATTTCTTTATTACTTTTAATTTTTGTTATACAAACATTATCAAAATCAATATCCCCAGCACTTGGACGATATAAATTAACAATCATTTTTGCTATTGTAGATTTACCACTTCCACTTTCACCAACTAAACCAAAAGATTCTCCCTCTTTTATATTAAATGACACATCGTTTACTGCCATTACAGAGTTTTTAGAACTTTCTGTAAAAAAATTATCATCAAACGTTTTACTTAAATTTTTTACTTTAACTAAATCTTGTTTAATAATTTCTTTTTTAGTCCATCTATTTAAAATTTTAATATTTGTTTCACTTTGAGTTTTGTTTTCCTTTTCAATAATTTTAAACCTATTGATTTTTTTATTTGTTGGAGGAACTGAGCTTACAAGTGCTTTCGTATAAATCTCTTTTGGATTAGTTAAAATTTCTTTTGTTGGACCAATTTCTACTAGGTCTCCATTTTTCATTACAGCTACTCTGTTTGTTGTCTCAGATATTACGCCCATGTCATGAGTAATTAAAATTACAGCTAAATTTCTTTCTTTAGTTAATCTTTTTATCAAATCTAAAATTTGTGACTGAATTGAAACATCGAGAGCAGTCGTTGGTTCATCAGCTATAAGAAGTTCTGGCTCACAACAAAGAGATAAAGAAATAACAACTCTTTGTCTCATCCCTCCAGAAAATTGATGTGGATAATTGTTAAATCTAATTTCAGCATCTTTTATTCCAACTTCTTTTAACAAGTTAATTGCCTTTTCTTTTGCCTCTTCTTTGTTTAACTTTAAATGGGTTTGAATTGTTTCAATTAATTGTTCTCCTATTGTAAGTATTGGATTTAAAGATGTTTGTGGATCCTGAAAAATAAGACCTATTTTTTTCCCTCTAAGTTGAAGAATATTTTCAGGATTTTCATAAATATTCACCCCATCGACTATAATTGATCCACTGGAGACTTTACCTGGTTCATCTATAAGATTAATAATCGCGTTACCGACTGTACTTTTTCCAGATCCAGACTCACCAACCAAACCAAGAATTTCACCTTTCTCAACAGTAATATTTACTCCTTTTGCTGCGTACACAATTTCTCTACGCATTTCATAATTAACACTAAGGTTGTTTATTTTTAAAAAACTCATTAATTTAATTTTGGATTAAGAGTATCTCTCATCCAATCTCCTAGTAAGTTAATTGAAAATGCTAATAAAACTAAAAACATTGCTGGAAAAAAAGTTATCCACCACTCTCCAGAAAATAAAAAATCGTTTCCAAGTCTAATTAGTGTCCCTAAAGAAGGAGTTGTTGGAGGAACTCCTACACCTAAAAAACTTAAAGTAGCTTCAGCTATTATTGCAAGCGCAAGTCCAATTGTCCCAATTACCAGAACCGGCCTCATTATATTTGGCAATATATGCTTAAACATAATAATTATATTTGAAACACCAATAATTGTTGATGCAGAAACATAATCTTTATTTTTTTCAACTAATGTTGCTGCTCTGGAAACTCTAGCAAATTGTGGCCACTCCGAAATACCAATTGCAAAAATTAAAACATATATTGCCATTTCATCATGCATTTCTCTAGAAATAATTCCACGAGCAATTCCATCTACTAAAAGAGCCATTAAGATGCTTGGTACAGTTAATTGTACATCCGTTAATCTCATAATAATCATTTCGTATTTTCCACCAAAATATCCAGCGCTTAATCCTAAGCCAACTCCTAATATTAAGGCAAATATAACCGCTGAAAAACCAACAATTAAGGAAATTCTTGATCCATAAAGAATTGTAGATAGCATGTCTCTACCCTGACCGTCTGTTCCTAAAATAAATTTTGAAAGACCACCCTCTGTCCATGAAGGTGGTGTAAATGCCTCCATTAAAGATAAAGAAGATGGGTCAAATGGATTGTATGGAGTTACTAATTCAACAAAAAAAGAACAAAAGAATATTATGACTAGTATTACAGTAGAAATTATAGCCGTTGGTGATTTTATAAAACTAAAATAAACATCACTGTCTTTTATTCTATTTAATAACGTGAGTTTATGGTTATCCACTAACAGCCTCCGCTTTAACTCTTATTCTTGGATCAATGAAGTAATACAAAATATCTACAATGAAATTTATCATTACAAATACAAATGCAATAAAAACTAAGTAAGCTGACATAATTGGTATATCAACAAACTGAACTGCTTGAATAAATAAAAATCCCATGCCAGGCCATTGAAAAACAGTTTCTGTAATTATGGAAAATGCAATTAAGGTACCAATGTTTATTCCTGCGATTGTAATTACAGGTATTAATCCATTTTTTAAAGCATGTTTATAATGTATACTTTTTTCTTTAATACCTCTTGCTCTTGCAAACTTAATATAATCTGTTTGCAAAATTTCCATCATTTCTGCACGAACTAGCCTTATTATATAAGTCATTTGAAAAAGACTTAAAGTTACAGAAGGAAGAATTATGGCCTTAAGACCAGATAAAGTTAAAAAACCAGTGGTCCAATAACCTAAGCTGACAACTTCTCCTCTGCCAAATGAAGGTAATATTCCTAATATTACAGCAAAAAGATAAATAAATAATATACCAATTACAAATGTGGGGAGCGATACACCCAGCAACGAAATGGCTAATATTATATCGCTTAAAAAACCTTTACGATTTATACCCGTATAGACCCCTAGTAAAGTACCAGATACTAGCGCAATTAATGCAGAAATAAGAACAAGCTCAATTGTTGCAGGCAACCTTTCAGAAATTAATTCAGAAACAGGTCTTTTTAATTGGTAAGAAATACCAAAATTTCCTTTTGAAGCATTTCCTACAAATCTTGAAAATTGAATATATATAGGATCTGTTAAACCTAGAGTCTCTCTAAGTTCTACCCTTTCCTCATCTGATGTTTCTTCTCCAACCATATTATTTATTGGGTCACCTACAAAATTGAATAATGAAAAAGAAACAAAGGCAACAACAAGCATCACCATTGCTGATTGAAACAGACGCTTGAAAAAATATTTTATCAATTTGCGAAATTTTAGTTACAAGCCCTTTAATTAAAAAGGGCTTGTAATAAGTTAAATTATCTTACGTTAGAAAAACGGAATAATGGTTCATTATTCGGTCTTATAGGAACATCAACACTTCTTTTTGATGCCCAAGAAATTACTTGGTGGTGTAAAGGTAGATAAGCAATGTTATCTTTTACTATTTTCCAAGCATCTGCTATTGCAGCATTTCTTTTGTCTAAGTTGACTTCACCTTCCATTACTCTAATTGCAGCATCGACATCAGCATCACTAAAGTTAACTTTATTCCAGCTTGCGCCTGTCTCATATAAATAATGAAATACATAATGACTGTCTAAAGTAGGAACACCCCAACCTAGCATGTAAAAGTCTCCTTGGTTGTCTTTTAGTTCCTTAAAGTGTTTACTTTTAGTTTGAGCAAATAAACTTACATTAACACCAATTTTACCTAACATTCCAACTACAGCAGTACAAATTGCTTCATCGTTGACGTATCTGTCGTTAGGACATCTAAGTTCTACTTCAAAACCATCTGGATAACCTGCGTCAGCTAATAACTGTTTTGCAGCATCAACATCATAAGGTAATCTTTCATCAAGTTCTTTAGTGTATCCTGTAACACCAGGGAAAGTAATTATTCCTGCAGGCTCACTCAAACCTCTCATAACTTTTGCTTTAATAGCTTCAATATCAATAGCTTGATATAGCGCTTGTCTTACTTCTTTTTTCTTAAATGGATTGTCTCCTGTATTACCAGTTCTAAGCTGGTCAGCAGCTTGATCCATTCCTAAAAAGATTGTACGCATTTGCGGTGTACTTTGAACTTTGTGTGCACCAGATGCTTTTATACGGCCTAAGTCCTGTACTGGAGCATCTGTCACTACATCTATTTCTCCAGATAAAAGAGCAGCAACTCTTGTAGCCGCATTTTTTATTGGAAGTAAATGTATTTCAGTTAAGTTATGTTCAACATTACCCCACCATTTATTATTTTTTTTAAAAACAGTTTTTGTATTTGGCTCTCTTAAAGTAATTTTAAATGGACCAGTTCCCATCGAGTTAGTCGCAGAAAAAGTTTCTTGTCCCGCATCCCAATTTTGTGGAGCCATTGCAAAATTCTTCTCACACCACTTCTTAGACATTACAAAAATATTTGATAATTGGTTCAAAAGAATTGGATTTGGTTCTCTAGTTTGGATCTCAATTGTATAATCATCAAGTGCTTTAACAGAAGTAATAGTACTAATATATTCTTTAAAGTCAGACGTACGTTGTTGAGCTCTTAGAATACTAAAAACAACATCTTCTGATGTCATAGGTGTTCCATTACTAAACTTTACATCTTTTCTTAGATTAAAAACCCATGTAGTTGGATTTGTTGTTTTCCAGTCAGTAGCTAACTGAGGACCTATAGACATATCTAAACCTCTAGTAACAAGTGCTTCATATATTTGTCTTGATACCATTGTAGTTGGTCCTTCATTTTGAGCATGCGGATCAAGTGTTAAACTATCACCCTGCATAGACCATTTAATTGTTTTTGCAAATGATTGAGTTGATGCAAAAACAAAAAAAATTGCTATCAAAAATTTAAATAAATTTTTAGATTTCATTTCCCCTCCTATAATTTATAAGTAAAAATGTAACCCAATCCTTATTGAAACAAAAGAAGAATTAAATATTGAAATTGATCAATTTGAAACAGGTTTCAATAGTTTTAACATTCTTTTATGGTTTTTAATGTTATTCGAGACCAATATATTTCCAGCAAGCTCGGCTTCCCTATTATTCCAAGTAGTTATAACGGCACCTGCTGATCTGAGTATAGGTATTATAGGATGAATATCCCAAATTTTATTTGAACATTGAATAACTATATCTAATTTTCCTTCTGAAAGATGAGTGTAGCTCAATGCATCAAAACATGGAAACTGCATTAATTTTAAAACTTTTGGAATTTTTTTTTGTTTTTGTATTGAAAGCCAACCGTGGAAAGCTCCTGCTACTTTTGCATTAGAAAAATTAATTTTTTTAGCCACACTTAATAATCTTTTTTTTCCATTTTCATATACATATGATTTTTTATCATTAACATTCAAATAATATTTTTTGAGTTTGGGAAAATTTGCAAGACCTAAAACTGGCTTACCTTTATAATTTAAGGCTACAAGGTTACTCCATGTTGGATTTCCAATGACGTAAGATCTTGTTCCATCTATAGGATCTATTACCCAGGAATAATCACTTTTCCTTTTTTTGTATCCAAATTCTTCACCTATTATTTGATGTGAAGGAAATTTTTTTTTTATTTTTAATCTTATAAATTTTTCAAAAGCTTTGTCTGAACTAGTTACTGGATCATACCCTCTTCCCTTTAACTTGTTTGAAACTTTAAAAGGTTTGTCTAATTTTTTATAATAAAATCTCGTCAAATCTTTAGCGAGAGTGTTTAAAAAAGTATGGTAAATCTTATAATTTTTGAATTGAGTCATTGGATATCTCTTACTATTTAATTTCTCTTGATTAAAGCTAAATTTTAAATAATGCTCAGTATAATGAAGATTGAATTAAACGAAAATAAAATACTATTCAATAACGGAACTTCTTCTAAAGAAATTCACCCCTTTTGGTTAAGAGAAAGAGTAAATAATGAAGAATATTTAGACAAAAAAACTCAGCAAAGAAAATTTGATCCAACATCTCTTAAAACGAATATAGAAGTTAAAAGTGCAAAAATTACTAAGGATATCTTAGAAATTAATTTTAATGATGGTGTTAATTCAAAACTAAAAATTGAAAAAATTATTGAAGAATTTTCCAAAAATGATTTTTTGATTCAATCTATTAAAAGAGAAAAGTGGGACTCAAAGTTAAAAAATGTTCATAAATTTGAATATGTAGATGATATTTTTGAGAGTAGAGAAATGTATGATTTGCTGATTAAATTTTATAAATATGGTTTTATTATATTTAAAAACGTCCCTACAGAAGAGAATTTTATTGTTAAATTCGCAAATCAAATTGGAAGTGTAAGAAGAACAAACTTTGGTGAATACTTTAATGTAAAATCTGTTCCAAACCCAAATGATTTAGCTTATACATCTTTAGCTCTTGCTCCACATACAGATAATCCATACAGAAATCCCGTCCCTTGTATCCAACTTTTGCATTGTATTACTAACGATGTGGATGGTGGTCTATCAACTTTGGTTGATGGTTACAAAGTGACAGAAGATCTTAAAAAAAAATTTAAAAAATATTATGATGTTCTAACAAGAGTAAAAGTTAAATTTAAATTTATTGATAAGGATGTGGTGCTAGAGAATTGGTCAGAACTTATCAAATTAGATGAAAATAAAGAACTAAAACAAGTTAAATTTAGCCCAAGGCTAGATTTTGTTCCAATTTTAGAGAAAAAAGAATTAGATTTATATTACCGAGCTAGAAACAAAATTTCTGAAATGTATAATTCTGATAATTACAAAATTGAATTTAAACTAGTTCCAGGTGATTTAATGATGATGGATAATTATAGATTATTACACGGAAGAACAGCTTTCGACTTAAATGAAGGAAGTAGATATTTACAAGGTTGCTATATTGATTATGATAGTACTGAAGGAAAACTCAGACATTTAAAAAGAAAATTTGATATCTAAGATATGTTTTCAATTTGTTTTTCTGCATCTTTAATAGACTTTTCATAATCTAAAGACATCTGATCAGCGCTAATTATATCTATTTTTTCGATTCCAAAAAAATTTAATATAAACTTTAACCAAGGTGTTAAAAAATCTTCTTTACTGTTTAGTTTAGTACCACCTGAAGTAATTACCAAGTAGGCTCTTTTATTTTTTAACAAACCTTCCCTTCTCCCATTTTCTTTAAAGCGAAAAGTTTCTCCTACTCTTGCAGCAAGATCTGACCATGCTTTTAATGTTGCTGGTGGTCCATAATTATAAATTGGGGCAGATATGATAATTATATCGCTTTCTTTTAATTCTTTTACAAGTTTATCTGATAATTCAAACATTTTTTTATGATGTTCAGTTTGATCTTTTTTATCAATTTTCATTCCAGACTCTGTTAAGCCAGAAACAAAAACCATTTCATCATCTAAATCTCTATAAATAATTTCATCATCTGGTTTTTTAATTTTTTCTAAAAGTTTTTTTGCTAACGCTCTTGAAGAAGAGCCTTGTTTTCTTGCGCTAGAGTCTATTTGATAAATTTTCATTAACTATTCTTATCCGAAATTCTGAAGAAATGGAAAGGTATTTAATATGTAATATCCTAAAGTTTGAAGTTGATTTGTTAAAATTAAAACCCCAGTTATCAACAATACACATCCACCTATTTTGGAAACTAAATTAATATTTTTTCTAAAATTCTTAGAAAAAATTAAAAATTTTTGAATTAAATATCCTGAAATTATAAATGGAATTGCTAATCCCATTGAATAAACTGATAAGAGTAAAATTCCTTTATTTATACTCTCTTCTGTTGAAGCTAGAACCAAGATAGAACCTAATATTGGTCCAATACAGGGTGTCCAGCCAAATGCGAATGCCATACCTATAATTATTGGGCTATAAAAGTTTTTGTTATTATTAGTTTGTATTCTCTTTTCGTAATTTAAGAAATTTAAATTAATTAAACCTATTATTTGTAATGAAAAAATTATTATTACTATTCCAGCAAATATTCTTAATTCAAAAGAATTTTGAAGCAATGTTTGACCTAAAAAAGTTGATGCAGCTCCAAAAATTATAAAAATAATAGAAAATCCAAGAGTAAAAAGAATTAATGGTAATAGATTTATATTTTTTTTTTCAACTAATTCATTTAGTGAGCTATTAGAAATATAAGATATATAACCAGGTATAAGAGGTAAAACGCAGGGTGATAAAAAACTAATTAGTCCTGCACCAAAAGCTAAAAATAGTTCCATAACTTAGCCTGTATTTTTCATAGCAGCAGCAATTCCTGCTATCGAGGTCATCATTGCATCTTCAAGATTTTTTTTATGCTTTTTGCTTATATTTTTTTTTAATAATTTTTTCATAACTGCTGCTTGTAAAATATTTAAAACCTCTGAATAAATATTCCTGACAAATGTATTTGTTCTAAACTTATTTCTTTGATATGTAATTTCATTCGGAGTTATAAGATTATTGAATTTCTTTACAACATTAAATTCATTTCTTAATTTATTGCCAACATTTTTAAGATTATTATCTGCAAGACCATTCTCATAGACTTTAGATATTTCGGGATCAACTTTTGAAATAACCATATCTAAAATATCCATTGTAGAATTAAAGAAAGGCCAGTTCTTTTCCATATCTATCAAAATCGATTTATTATTTTTTTGTGAAGAATACTTTAGCGCATCCCCTGTTCCTAACCATGCAGGAAGCATAAGTCTTATTTGTGTCCATGCAAATACCCATGGAATAGCTCTAAGACTTTTAATATTATCTACATTTTTCCTTTTAGATGGTCTAGAACCTATCGATAACTTTCCTAATGCTAGATGGGGTGTAACTGTTTTAAAATATCTGATGAAGTCAGAATTTTCTTTAATATTTTTTCTATATGACAATGTCGATATATTTGTCATATTTTCAATTAGTTGCCTCCATTTATCTTTTGGTTGAGGAGGTGGCTTGAGCGTAGCTTGCATTACTGCACCTATATAACTACAAAGATTATACTTTGCGATTGGCTCATAACCATATTTTTGTTGTATCATTTCTCCTTGATCTGTAATTCTTATTTTGCCATTTACTGATCCTGGTGGTTGTGATCTAAGAGTTGATTGTATAGGCCCACCTCCTCGTCCTGCTGATCCACCTCTTCCATGAAAAAATGTGACATCTATTTTAAATCTCTTTGCTAATTTCATTATTTCTTCTTGCAGTTTGTATTGATGCCAACTTGCAGACAATTTACCTGCATCTTTGCTGGAGTCTGAATAACCTATCATTATTTCTTGTTTATTTTTAATCATCTTTCTGTACCAGTTGAGTGAGAATAAATTTTCCATAATAGATTTTGCGTTTTTTAAATCCTGTAAAGTTTCAAATAATGGAATTACTCTTAATTTCCGCTTAATTTTTGCCTCTTTTTGTAACAAAGAAACAGCCAGGATATCTGAAGCAGATGAAGTCATTGAGATGATATAACCTCCTAAACATTCCTCTGGTTCGTAAGACAATACTTTAAATGTAGACCAAACTTCCAGATTTTCTTTATTTTTAAATGTAAATTTATTTACTATATTTTTCTTTGATCTAATGCTCCTTGATAAAAATTGAATTTTTTGCTTTTCTGTCCATTCTAAATAATTTTTATTAAATTTTTTTTTTAACAATTCATAAATTAATTGAGAGTGCCTAGATGACTCTTGTCTTATATCTAATTTAGCTAAATTTATTCCAAAACATTTTGCTCTTCTCATTAAGTCTAATAAATCACCGCTTGCAATATTTTCACTTTGATTTTTTTCTAGAGATTCTCTGACTGTACGCAAAGGTTTTAAAATTTCTTCTTTTGTTGACAATAACTTACTTTGGTTAATAGGATTATTCCTCACTAAGTGATTTTCTATTGCTCTATGAGTATATCTCATTTTATCTCTTAGTGGTCTTAAGTAAACTCTGTAAGGTTCATGAGATTTACCTACGACTTTCCTGATTTTTTTTGAACATTTTTCCATAGAGAAAGATCTAATTAATTTAGTTAATGCTTTTTCATATAATTTTGCTGCCTCCCATCTTGAAAGTAAAATTACTTCTTTAGTAACTTTAGATGTAACGTTTGGATTTCCATCTCTATCTCCACCCATCCATGATCCAAATTGAATAGGATTAAAATTTTTTGGTAAATTTCTTCCCATGTTTTTAACAAAAATTCCATTTAACCTTCTATAAACTTTAGGAATCGTCTCCCATAAACTATCTTCTATTACAGCTAAGCCCCAACGAGTTTCTTCAGCAGGAGTAGGTCTAAATCTTTTAAGATCGTCTGTATTCCAAATAATTGTAAATTCATCATATAATTTTTTTTCTAAAATTTTAATTTTTGAACTATGATTTTTCATTAATTCTCGTTGCTCCATAATTTCAGTGATACTATGATATTTTTGAATTAAAGTTCTTCTCTTTACTTCGGTTGGATGAGCGGTCAAAACAATTCCGATATTTAAATTTTTTGCAATGTTATAAATTTTGTTTTGTGAAATTTTTTTATTTTTAAACAGACTTTCAAATATTTCTTCTATAAAAATATTTTTATTATCCTTTTTAATTTTTGAATTCTCGAATTCATCTAATTTTCTAGAAGCATCAAGTGACTCTGATAGATTAATAAAATTCATAAAATGAGTAAACGCTCGTGATAATTTGAATATCTTTTCTGGACTTAACTTTTGAATTTCATTTTCAATTTTTTTAAATCTTTTTTTATTATCTTTGTTTTTGATGTTTGCTTTAGATAGTAATCTAATTTTCTCAACTAGATTAAAAAATTTACCACCTTCTTGTTGTTTAATTACCTTGCCTAGTATATTTCCCAAAAATCTAACGTCATTTCTCAATGATTTAGTTGGAATTCTCTCATAATATAAGTCTCTTTTTATCATTCAAATACAAGCCTATATTACAATAATTTATAGTAAATTAATTATTAAATTATCGCAGTTAAGTTATTTCTCTTTAGAAACTTTAGTATTTTGTTCACCTAAACCGTCTACCTTAAGTTTCATTTGATCTCCCTCTTTTAAATATTCAGGTGGTGTCATTCCCATTCCAACTCCAGAGGGTGTGCCTGTTGTAATTAAATCGCCTGGCATTAATGTAATAAATTGAGTTATATGGGATATAAGAAAATTAAAATTAAAAATCATTAATTTTGTATTACCTGTTTGTCTTCTTTTGCCGTTTAAATCTAATGATAAATTTAAATTAAAAGGATCTTCAATTTCATCTTTGGTTACTAAATATGGTCCAAGAGGTCCAAATGTATCTCCTGATTTCCCCTTTACCCATTGGCCACCTCTATTTTTTTGCCAATCTCTTTCACTAATATCATTACAGATACAATAACCGAGTATGTAATCCTGAGCATTTTTTTCATTTACATATTTAGCTTTTTTACCAATAACTACAGCTATCTCAACTTCGTGATCTAGTGAATTTGATTCTTTTGGTATCACTACATCATCATGAGGACCTATTATACAATTTGGAGATTTATTGAATACTATAGGTTCTTTTGGTGCTGCTGAATTTGTTTCATCAGCATGTGCCTTATAGTTTAATCCTATAGCCAAAAAATTTACTGGGTTTGTTACACAAGATCCTATTCTCTCATTGTTATTTAATAAAGGAAGAGAATTTATATTTTTTTGATTTATCTTTTCTATGGTGTCAAAATTTAAATTTTGTGGATTAAAATCACTAACTACTTTAGATAGATCTCTAAAATTTTTTTCATTATCTATAATTGCAGGTTTTTCTTTTCCTGGTAAACCTGCTCTTAATAATTTCATTAATAACTTACTCTTCTTCCTAATCTTGCTGCGCCTCTTACACCGCTTGCATCTCCAAACTTTGGTTTCAAAAAAACTCCTTCGAATTCATTACCTGCAACAAATTTTCTAACATTAGCTTGTACTTCATTAAAAAAATCAATTTCATTTGATAGTCCTCCACCAAAAATAAATGCATCTGGATCTAATACATTTACTACTGAAGCTATTCCCATAGATAAATTTTCTTTAAATTCCTCTATAGATCCTTGTGCGTCTAAATCATTTTTTCTGTATAATTCAAAAATTTGGTTAGCAGTAAGAACTTTTTTATATTTCTCATTAAATTTTTTTGCTAAGCTTAAACCAGAAACAAAGCTTTCTATCTCACCTTCTCTTAAATTTGTTTTTTCAATTTTTATATCCTTACCAATCATAGGTATTTGATTGTGACCCCACTCTCCAGTAATACCGTGTGGTCCTGATACAATTTTTTTATCAATGACTAAACCTCCACCAACACCAGACCCTAAAATTACACCAAATACTATTTTATAATGTTTACCTGATCCATCTATAGCTTCAGAAAGTGTAAAACAATTTGCATCATTTTCACAAAAAACTTCTCTAGATAATAATGATCTTAAATCCTTTTGAAATGGCTTATTATTTATCCATTCACAATTGGGGGAGTTTTTAATTAAACCTGTATGGACTGAATGAATACCAGGATGACAAACGCCAACAGGAAGTTCTCTTTTTGCATCTTTTTCAAGTTTAATTACTATTTCTTTTATTGATTTTATAATTGAGACATAATCTTTTGGGCAATCAATCCTAGACCTGCTACTCTCTTCACCATTATCATGTAATATTATATATTCTATTTTTGTTGCGCCAACATCAATACCGATTTGCATATTATCTCATAATTTTATTTATTTCTTTTGCTGTAAATATTTTAGGTATTTTGCAAGTAGTATCAATTTTTTTTGGTTTGTTTGTCCTTGCAGAATACATTGTAGACTCTATTAAATCTAAAACGTGAACAGAAACTTCACCGCTACATCGATGCTTTTTTTTGTGTTCAATACAATAAGCCATTTCGGCTAATCCTACTCCTCGGTAATTTGCATTTGTAGGAGATTCGTTTGCTCTTGAGCTTTGTGATCTAATATTAATTTTTCCTAATGCCATTTTGTTAGTTTTAAATTCGTTCCATGGTTTTCCAAGACTTTTGCAGACATAAACAGATCCACCAAACATGTTTGGGTCAGGAACAATCATCGATCCTTTTGTGCCATATAACTCTATATGATTTCTTTGATGTGCAATTACATCGAAAGATAATGTTAATCTTATAATAGAGTTATTTTCAAAAACGATTGTAGTGAAATATGTTGTGGGGCATTCAACTTTAATTTTTTTACCTTTTTTTGGACCAATTCCAATTGTTCTAAATTTAGTACCCTTCATTAAACTTGCAGCTTTAACTTCTTTAGCTGGTCCTAATAAATTTACTAAAGCAGTTAAATAATATGGCCCCATATCAATTACTGGGCCACCTTCTTTTTTTGCAAACCAAGGTTCAGGATTAGGATGATAAGATTGAACACCAGGAAAAGCAAATATTGCATTTCCAAGATTAACTTTACCAACAATATTTTTTTCTAAAAGTTCTTTAGATTTTTGATTTCCTCCACCTAAAAATGTATCTGGTGCATTACCTATATAAAGTTTTTTCTTTTTAGAAATTTTTAATAACTCTTTTCCATCTTTCAAATTTATTGCTAAAGGTTTTTCAGAATAAACATGCTTGCCATTTAAAAGACTTTTCTTTGCAATTTGAAAATGTGATTTTGGTGGTGTTAAATTTAAAATAATTTCAACTTCTTTATCTTTAAGTAAATTAGTTACGGAAAGAAATTTTATTCCATACTGCTTAGAGCATTTCTTTGCTGCTTTCTCATTAATATCGGCACATTTTATTATTTTGAAATTATTAAAATATTTATGAGCTCTAAAATAAGTTTCAGAAATATGACCACAACCTATTAAACCCACTTTAAAAACTCTATTCATGGTTTTGTTAAACACCTTGTCTTTGTTTGGATTTACCTTCTTTGTGTAATTTCAATGCTTGTTCATTTTCTTTTGATGTTGGAATCTCTAAAGTTGGACTTTCCCAATAAGCTGACCCCTCTAACCATTGATATGAGTGAGTTTTTATAGAAATTACATATGTTACTTTTGATTTTTTTGCTCTTTTAAATGCCTCTTCAAGTTCAGAGATAGAAGATACTTGTTCAGATTTAGCCCCCATACTCTCTGCATGTTTTGCAAAATTTACACTTACAAGATTTGGAGCATTTGAACTTTCAAAAAGACAATTAAATTCTTTTCCTCCCTTAAATAATTGTAATCTATTGATTACTGCATGTCCTCCGTTATCACAGACAACAATTATAAGTTTATTGTTTGTGATAACTGATGAATAAATATCTGAATTATATAAAAGGTAAGAACCATCGCCAATAAATGTAATTACTTCTTTGTCTGGGTTAGCCATTTTAATGCCTAGAGATCCTGAGATTTCATATCCCATACAACTAAAACCCCACTCTGTTTCATGGGTATTAAGTTCTCTAGGTCTCCAAATTTGAACTACTTCTCCTACTAAACCACCTGCTGCAGTTACTGCAATATCAGTTGGATCTGAATTTCTGTATATCGCTCCAACTGCATGTGCGTAGCTTGGAAGTTTTTGGTTAGTCGGTCCACTTTCTTTATCTACATATTCATTCCAAGATTTAAGTTCACTTCTAGATTTCTGATACCAATCATCAGGTGCTTTCCAATCACCTAGGGCTTGTGAAAGTTCATTAAGTGAAACCTTAGCATCACCTATAACAGATTGTGCCATATGTTTATTTGCATCAAATCTAGAAACATTAATTGAAACTAGTGAAAATTTAGGATTTTCAAAATTTGCCCATGAACCAGTAGTAAAGTCACCAAGTTTTGTTCCAATTGCAATAGCTAGATCAGTTTCTTTTGCAAAATTATTTGCAGCTTTCCCTCCAAGTCCTCCAATAGGTCCTAAAAAATGAGAATGGTCTCTTTTCATAGTTGAGTAACCCATAACTGTTTGAGTTACTGGTATATTATGTTTAATTGCAAAATTTGATAAATCATCCATTGCATCAGAATAAAAAACTCCGCCACCTGAAATTATTATTGGATTTTTTGATTTCTTTATTTTTTCTACTGCTTCTTTAATTTGAAAATCATCTGGTCTTGGTCTTCTAATATTATGAACTTTCTCATTAAAAAAATCTTCTGGATAATCAAATGTTTCTCCTTGTATATCCTGACATAATGAAATGCATGCTGGTCCACAATCAGCTGGGTCTAACATAACTTGAATTGCCTGAGGAAAGGTTTGTAAAATTTGTTCTGGCCTAGTAATTCTATCAAAATATCTAGTTACAGGTTTAAAAGCATCATTTGCTGTTACTCCTGGATTATTGAAATGTTCAACTTGCTGAAGTACAGGATCAGGCATCCTATTTGCATAAGTATCACCTGGTAAAAATAAAACTGGCAACCTATTACTCATTGCTACTGCTGCTGCTGTAACCATATTTGTTGAACCAGGTCCTACAGAGCTAGTCGCAACAAAAATTTGTTTTCTTCTTTTTGCTCTTGCATAAGCTATTCCTGTTAAAGCCATGTTTTGCTCGTGATGACCTCTAAAGGTTGGAATTTGATCTTTATTTTCTTCTAATGCTTGACCCAAACAAGCTACATTACCATGGCCAAAAATACCAAATGCACCAGCAAATAAAGGTTCTTTTTTGCCATCAATGAGAATTTTTTGAGATATAAGATATTTGACTATTGCATGTGCACATGTAAGCTTTATTTTTTTCATAATCTAGATATATTCCCTTAAAATTTCACTTAATAAACCATAAAATAAAAATTATGTATAGTAAATTTGGACAGTTCATTGATGGTAAATGGCAACAAGCTGAAAAAAAAGAAACTTACGAAGTAATTAATCCTGCAACTGAGGAAATTATTGGCAAAGCATCTAAAGCCTCGTCTATAGATGTTCAGAAAGCTTTGAAATCTGCTGAGAGAGGATTAGAAATTTGGAAAAATACTTCACCGTGGAAAAGATCTTATATTATTAGAAAAATAGCAGATTTAATGAGAGAAAAACAAGATATTTTAGCAAAATGGTTAACATTGGAAGTAGGAAAACCTATAGCTGAAGGAATTGGAGAGACAGGTGGTGCCGCTGATATATTTGAATGGAACGCTGAGGAAACAAAAAGAATTTATGGACAAACAATTCAAAGTAGATTCCCTGAAACCAGGGTTCATGTTTATTACCAACCGGTAGGTGTGGTAGCTGCGTTAGTCCCTTGGAATTTTCCATTAGTTTTAGCAGCTAGAAAAATATCTACAGCTTTAGCAGCCGGATGTTCAGTGATTTGTAAACCAGATGTAATTACCCCAGGAACAGTTATGGAATTAATAGATATTTGTAAAGAGGCTGGCGTTCCTTCAGGAGTTGTGAATCTTTTGTCAGGAGATCCAGCTGAAATATCTAACGAATTATTAGAGTCTGATATTGTAAAAAAAGTTTCTATTACTGGGTCTACAAGAGTAGGAAAATTAATATTAAAAAAAGCAGCAGATAAAGTTCAAAGAGTTACAATGGAACTTAGTGGTCACTCGCCTTTTATAGTTTTTGATGACGTTGATATAAACAAAGTTGCTGATATGGCAATTACAGCAAAATTTAGAAATAATGGTCAAGTATGTATTTCACCAAATAGATTTTATATTCAAGAAAAAAAGAAAGATGAGTTTATAAAAACTTTTATTGATAAAACAAAAAAACTTAAAATAGGAAATGGATTGGATAAAGATGTTCAATTAGGGCCTTTAACCACTGCAAAAAGATTATCAGAAGTTGAAGCATTAGTTGAAACAACGAAAAAAGAAGGAGCAAAAGTTTTACTTGGTGGAAAAAGACCATCTGGTTTTAATAAAGGATATTTTTATGAGCCAACAATATTTGATGATGTAAAAGATGATTTTACAATAATGAAAGAAGAGCCATTTGGACCACTTGTTCCTATGTTATCTTTTAAAACATTTGATGAAGTTATTGAAAGAGCAAATAATAATGACCTTGGTTTATGTAGTTATATATACACTAACTCAATGGATCAAGCTCATAGAGCATCTGAATTAATGCAAACAGGAACTGTTGCAGTAAATACAGCTGCTGTTGCTGTTGCAGAAGCACCTTTTGGAGGAATTAAACAGACAGGATATGGACGTGAAGGTGGTTCTATGGCTATCAAAGATTACTTGAACGTAAAATATACTCACCTAGGAATCAAAATATAATGAGAATTAATAAAATTAAAAAGATGATTAAAGAAGGAAAGCCAATTGTAAACGGCTGGTTACAAATTCCAAGTTCCTTTTCTGCTGAAGTTATGTCCCATCAAGGATGGGACTCTTTAACAATTGATATGCAGCATGGTGTAATAGATTACCCAAATGCTTTACAAATGCTTCAATCAATATCTTCTACAGATGTTACACCTTTAGCTAGGGTTAATTGGAACGAACCAGGACAAATAATGAAAATTTTAGATGCAGGTTGTTATGGAGTAATATGTCCAATGGTAAGTAATAAACTTGAAGCAGAAAAATTTGTTAAAGCATGCATGTATCCTCCTAAAGGATATAGAAGTTTTGGCCCAATAAGAGGATTAATTTATGGTGGTGGAGATTATGGTAATCATGCAAATGATGAAATTCTAAAAATAGCAATGATTGAAACTAAAGAAGCTCTAGATAAGTTAGATGAAATAATGAGTACGGATGGTTTGGATGGTATTTATATAGGACCAGCTGACTTAAGTTTAGCAATAGGTGAAAAACCAGCTTTCGATAACCCTGAAGGTAGTCCAACTTATAAACAGATTGTTAATATTTTGAGCCATGCTAAAAAAAATAATATTTTTGCTGGTATACATAATGCAACTCCAGAATATGCACAAAAAATGTTAGAACTAGGATTTAATCTCGTTACAATTGGTTCTGATCAAAGATATATGAGCGCAGGAGCAAAAAGTGCAGTTTCTAAACTAAAATCTGTAAAATCTAACGAAGACTCAAAAGCATATTAATTTAAGTGTCTGATAAAAAAAAAATTTTGGTGATTCAATCTATTCATAAAGCTGGAATAGATCTTTTAGAAAATCATCCTAATTTTGATTTTGAGGTAATTGAAAATTTAGATACTAAAAATATAATTTCTAAAATTTCTGAATGTGATGCTCTTTCAATTAGAACTGCAAAATTACCAGGTGATTTAATAAATAATTCCAAAAAATTGCAAATTATATCAAGACATGGTGTTGGGTATGATAATATTGATACTCAAGCAGCTAAAAAAAATAATATAACACTTTCAATAACTGCTACTGCTAATGCTGTTGCGGTAGCGGAACATGTAATGTTTATGCTTTTAAATATTTCTAAAAGAAAAGATATGTACGATTCAACGGTAAAATCAGGAAGATTCGTGGAAAGAAATAAATTACCCAAGACTATTGAATTATGGAATAAAAATATTTTAATCGCTGGATTTGGAAGAATTGGTCAATGTTTAATCAAAAGATGTAAGGGATTTGAGATGAATGTATTTATATATGATCCGTTTGTTTCGAAGGAAATTATTGAAAAGTTAGGTGGAAAAAAAGTAGATAATTTAGCTAATGCAGTAAAAGATATGGATGCAATTTCTTTACATATACCCCTAAATAAAGATACAGAAAATTTAATAAATTATAGTTTATTAAAGACTATGAAAAAAAATTGTATATTAATAAATGCTGCAAGAGGTGGTATCATAAACGAAGTAGACTTAGATAAAGCACTGAAAGAAAATTTAATTTTTGGAGCTGGTTTAGATGTTTTTCATACTGAGCCTCCTGATAAGAGTAATCCATTATTAAAAAACGATAAAGTTATGTTAAGCCCTCATACCGCAGCATTTACTGAAGAATGTATGATTAGAATGGCAAAAGAAACGATACAAAATATTATTGATTTTTTTGAAAAAAGATTAGACAAATCAAAAATAATTAAACTTTAATTAATGAGAATTAACTTTAAAAACTTTGGATTATTACAAGCTTTAGTTCTAGTATCATTAATGTATGTGGTTGGTATGTTAATTTGGACAGCTAGTACAAGGCCAGCTGTTGAAGCTAAAGCTAATTTAGTTAAAGAAAATCATAAACAGGTTGTGGATTTTTTAAATAATGAAGTAAATAAATGTGGAAATTCTGGTGAAGGTTCCTTAACTTTATGGGGAGATCCATGTAATGGTGAATGGATAGCAGATAAAGTTGTAAATTATATCAATAAAAATTTAGAAATAAAAAACCCTTTTTCTGACGACTCTAAAGTTAAAACAGACCCAGATCCAAGAATTAAAGCTGAAGGAAAAGCTGGACAATCTGTAGAAATGGGTGTCATATTTTTAATGTCTTCAAACTTTCAACCAGAACCAGGTTCTGAATGGATTGTTGGAACTTGTTTTAAATCACCATGTGTAGCAGCAGGAAATAACGAGTTAACCTCAATTTATAGATAATTAACTTTGCTCTATCTGAATATTAGTTTTATCCAAAGTATTTTTTAAATAATTAAAACCTTTAATGGCATACTCTAAGGGATTTGCTTTTTTAGGATCCTGCTCAGCCTCAACAACTAACCAACCTGAATAATTATTATTTTTAAGAATTTCAAATAAAGGTATGTAATCAATACAGCCGTCTCCTGGCACAGTAAAAGCACCTTCTAAGAAAGCAGACCTGAAACTAAAATCTTTGCTCAACGATTTCTCAAGAACATTTTTTCTAATATCTTTGCAATGTATATGTTTTAGTCGAGTTTTATAATTTTCTAATATTTTTTTTGAATCCCCTTTTGCAAATAACATATGCCCGGTGTCCAGAGTTAATTTTACACTGTCATGTGTATTATCCAAAAGTCTTTCTGTATCCTCTTGAGTTTCTATAACCGTTCCCATGTGATGATGGTAAGCTAAAGGCATTTCTTGATCTTCTAAAAATTTTCCCATTTCTGAAATTTTATTACAAAATTCTTTCCATTCGTCTTTTTGCATTTGAGGTCTTGTAGATAATTTTCTATTGGGATCACCTTGAATTGATCCTGACACTTCAGCAAAAACTATACATGGTGAGTGGCAATCTTTAAATAATTGCAATTGTTCTTTGATTAATTCTTTTTCATCTCTAACTGAATTTTTTCTTAAATTAGCTCCATACCATCCTGAACAAAGATGTAGTTTATACTTATTTAACTTTGGAATTAATTCTGATGATTTTTTTGGAAATTTTCCTCCGCTTTCTACTCCGATATAACCTGCTTGGCTTGCTTCGTCTAAGCATTGCTCTAAAGTAGTATCGCCGCCTAACTCTGGCATATCATCATTACTCCATGCTATTGGTGCTACTCCTAATTTTACTGACATAAATAATATTTTTGGTTAAGATATAAAATTAATTTTTTAATTCAAACAAAAAAATGATTAACATCGCTTTATTTGGCTTAGGGAGGATTGGTTTCATGCATGGGAAAAATCTCATGAGAAATAAAGATTTTAATTTACATTATGTTTATGATTTAAACAAAAAATTAACTCAAAAAACAGCAAAAATTCTTAAATCAAATCCTATAGATAATCCATCAATTGCATTAAGAGATAAAAAGATAGATGCAGTTTTTATAGCATCCACTACGTCTACTCATATTAAACTTATTACAGATGCTGCAAAATATAAAAAAGCAATATTTTGTGAGAAACCATTAGATTTAGATATTAATAAAATTAATGCCTGTAAAAAAAAAATTAAAAAATTTAAACCTAAAATTCAATTAGGATTTAATAGAAGATATGACCCGGGACATAACAGTTTAAAAAAAAAACTATTACAAGGAAAAATAGGTAAATTAGAAAAAATTATTATTACTAGTCGAGATCCTGCTCCACCTTCTTTTAAATATTTAAAGGAATCTGGAGGAATATTTAGAGACATGATGATACATGATTTTGATCTTGTAAGATTTTATCTTGGGAAGGATGTTCCAAAGAAACTCATTGCTACTGGTAGTAATATATCAAATTCTAAATTTAATATTATTAAAGATTATGAATTAGCTTCATGTATGATAAAATCTCAAAAAGGGGTTCAGTGTATAATTACTAATTCAAGACATTGTAGTTTTGGTTACGATCAAAGAGTTGAATTATTTGGTTCTAAAGGAATGATAATTTCTGATAATAAAAGAGAAAACGAGACATCTTTATACTCAAGCAACTCAACTTCTGGTAAAGAGCCATTGATGCATTTCTTTGTAGAAAGATATAAAGAGGCTTACAAAAATCAACTTTATGACTTTTCAAAATTTATTAAAAAAAATTTAAGACCTCTTGCGGAATTTGAAGAAGGTAGAAAAGCTTTAATTATGGCAAATGCTGCACAAAAATCTATTTTTTCAAGAAAATTGGAAAAACTTAATTTTATTTAAATCAACTAGAACTAGAATAGAACCTCTCACCTTTACAAGTTAATGATATTTTGATTAAAATTCTTTTTTAAAAACTTAACTTTAAAACAATAAGAGGAAAATTTAATGAAAACATTAAAAAACTTTATATTAGCAATTGCTGCATGGGCTATGATGTCTGTATCAGCATTAGCTGTAGATGTAATTGTTGTTTCACACGGTCAAGCTAATGATCCATTTTGGTCAGTAGCTAAAAATGGTGTAGATGCTGGATGCAAGGATATGGGAATATCTTGCAAGTACACAGCACCTGCAACTTTTGACATGGTGGAAATGGCAAAATTAATTGACAATGCTGTATCACAAAAACCTAAAGGTATTGTGATAACTTTACCAGATGCTGCTGCTTTAGGAAAATCAGTTAAAGCTGCGATAGCTGCTGGTATACCAGTAATTTCTATGAACTCTGGTTCTGATGACTATGCTTCTTTAGGAATAAGTGCTCACGTTGGACAAACTGAGTTTGAAGCTGGCGTTGGTGGTGGACAAAAAATGAAAGCCGCTGGTGGAAAAAAAGCATTATGTGTTAACCACGAAGTTGGAAACGTTGCGCTAGACAGAAGATGTGCAGGTTTCAAAAAAGGTTTTGGAGGAAGTGTTGATATTCTAGGTACTTCTAATGACCCAACTGAAATTCAAAAAGCTGTTGCAGCTAAATTAGGTGGTGGATACGATACTATCTTAACTTTAGGTGCTGGTTTATCTGGTGAAGCAGCATTAAAAGCTTTAGAATCAGCAGGTAAAGTTGGTAAAGTAAAATTAGGAACATTTGATATGTCTCCTAACATGTTAAAGGCTGCTGCTGCAGGCAAAGTAGAGTTTTTGATTGACCAACAACAATATCTTCAAGGTTACTTGCCGATAGCAATATTTGGTCAGTATATGAGATGGGGAACAATGCCAGCTGGTGTAGTTATGACTGGACCTGGATTTGTAACACCAAAAAATGCTAGTGCTGTAATTAAGTGGGCAGCTCAAGGTTATAGATAAAATCTATTATTAAAGGCCTGACTTAATTTCTAGTCAGGCCTTTTTTTTATAATAAGTAATAATAATGTCAGAAAAATCTAAAAGTATTGAATCCAAAAAAGAATTTTCAAAAGATGAAAGATTAAAGAAAATTTCAGTATTAAAAGTTTTATTAAATAGACCTGAACTTGGTGCACTGGGTGGATCTATTTTAGTATTTATATTTTTTGGTATTATTGCTGGGGATACTGGAATGTTTAGTGCATATGGTACTTTAAATTTTTTAGATGTTTCAGCAAATTTAGGAATAATTGCTATTGCTGCAGCGATGTTAATGATTGGAGGTGAGTTTGATTTATCCATTGGATCTATGATTGGTTTTGCTGGTATCTGTATTGCTATTCCAGCCATTTATTGGGGGTGGCCACTATGGACTAGTATTATTTTTGCTTTTGCGATGGCAGTTTTGGTTGGATATTTTAATGGTATACTGGTTGTGAGAACTGGTTTGCCTTCATTTATTGTTACTTTGGCAATGTTGTTTATTTTAAGAGGAGCAACATTAGCAATTACAAGATTAATAACTGGAAGAACTCAGGTTCCTGGTTTAAGAGTTTTAATAGAGAATGATCCGATTGCATGGATATTTGCAACAGATAGTTTTAAATGGCTTTTTAATTGGTTGGGATCAAAAGAATTGATTGAATTAAGGACTGATGGAACGCCCCTAGCAACAGGCATACCCCCTTCTGTAATATGGTTTGTAGCTTTAACAATTTTTGCTACATGGGTTTTAATGAAAACTAGATATGGAAATTGGATTTTCGCTTCAGGTGGAGATAAAGTTGGCGCTACAAATGTTGGTGTTCCAGTTGGAAGAGTTAAAATAAGTTTATTCATAGGAACTGCTGTTGCCTCAACAATTTTTGC
Source organism: uncultured Pelagibacteraceae bacterium (assembly GCA_902570905.1). Lineage (GTDB taxonomy): Bacteria > Pseudomonadota > Alphaproteobacteria > Pelagibacterales > Pelagibacteraceae > Pelagibacter. The sequence goes on along the minus strand of CACFZX010000001.1, from coordinate 37,164 downwards.
ATGTATTCAAGTATTAGACGCAGGATCAGCAGATACTATGAGAGGAACTTTAAAAGAATTAGAAGCAATTGCAGCTGCAGTTGTTGGTGGTTGTTTGTTAACTGGAGGTTACGGGTCTGCGATAGGTGCTGCCTTTGGAGCAATAATTTTTGGCACAGTTTCAATGGGAATTTTTTATACAGATGTGGATACTGATTGGTTTAAAGTTTTTTTAGGCGCAATGATGTTAATTGCTGTCGTATTTAATAATTTTATAAGAAAGAAAGTTACTGAGAGTAAATAATGTCAGAATATCTTGTTCAATTTAACAACATAAGTAAATTTTTTGGAAAAGTAATTGCATTAAAAGATGTAACAATGAAATTAAAAAAAGGTGAAATAATGTGTTTACTTGGAGACAATGGTGCTGGAAAATCTACGTTAATTAAAACATTAGCTGGAGTTCACAAACCAGACGAAGGTGAAATTATTGTTGAAGGAGAGCAAACAATATTTGACTCACCAAAAGATGCCTTGGATATGGGAATTGCAACTGTATATCAGGATCTTGCGTTGGTATCTTTGATGAGTGTTACTAGAAATTTTTTTATGGGTAGAGAACCACAAAGAGGAATACCTTTTTTTAAAACTTTTGATATTGAAAAGGCAAATAAAATAGCTGCTGAAAGAATGGGTCAAATAGGTATTGATGTTAGAGATCCCTCACAAGCTGTTGGAACAATGTCAGGTGGAGAAAGACAATGTTTAGCTATATCCAGAGCAATATATTTTGGTGCAAAAGTTTTAATTTTAGATGAACCAACCTCTGCACTAGGTGTTCATCAAGCGTCTGTAGTTTTAAAATATATAGTTAAAGCAGCATCACAAGGATTAGCTGTAATTTTAATAACACATAATGTGCACCATGCTTATCCTGTTGGTAATAGTTTTACTGTGCTAAATAGAGGAAAAAGTTTAGGAACATTCGAAAAAAAAAATATATCTAGAGAAAAACTATTAAGTATGATGGCAGGTGGTGAAGAATTAGATAAGCTAGAAGTTGAATTAAAAGAGATAGATAGAGCTTCTAAGAATTAAATTAATTAATAATTAATTGTGACTAAATTTTTACCAATAATATTTGTAATACTCTGGTCCTCTGCATTCATAACAACAAAACCAATAGTCGATAACAGTGATCCTTTTACTGCATTATGTTTTAGATTTTTAATAGTATCCTTTGGTTTTTTTTTGTTTTCTTTTTTTTCTAGTTCAAAAATTTTAAATAAGTCAAAAAATTTTTTACATTCTATTGGCACAGGTATATTATTTCACGGTTTTTATCTTGGTGGTGTTTTTTATTCTATTTCAATTGGACTACCTACCGGAATAGCAGCTTTGATAGTAACACTTCAACCAGTTTTAACTAATGCGCTAGCGGGACCTTTATTAAATGAAAAAATAACATTAAATAGATGGTTGGGTGTAATTTTAGGTTTTGTTGGTGCAAGCCTTGTTATTGGTTTTGATATTGGAAAAACACTTCCAACGGTAGGAATAATATCTGCATTTATCTCACTATTTGCTGTAACAGCAGCAACTCTTTGGCAAAAAAAAATTAGTACAAATTTATCTTTACCAGTAAGTAATATGTATCAAGCCTTAGGTGGATGTGCTTTTCATTTATTTATAATATTCTTTCTGGTTGAAAGACCTTTCATAGATTTTACCACTACATTTATTATTGCGATAAGTCATCAAATACTTTTAGTTTCTTTTGGTGCTTTTACAATTCTTATGTTTTTGATAAAAAAAAATTCAGCAAGTAAAACAGTATCATTTTTCTTTTTAATTCCACCGACATCTGCTTTAATGGCATGGATGTTTTTAAACGAAAATTTAGATTTAGTTGATATTTTTGGTTTTATAATAACCACAATTGGTGTTTATATTGCTACTAGAGAGAAAAAATAAATATGGATTTGAACTATTTCAAAAACCTTAGAATTTTAGATGGAGGAATGGGTCAAGAATTATTAAGAAAAGGTCTTAAATCTAAAGGGACATTGTGGTCAACAAGTGCATTGCTTGATGAAAATTTTCATAAATTGGTAGTTGATGTACATCTTTCTTTTATAAATGCTGGTGCAGATGTAATTGTTACAAATAATTTTAGTAGTAGAAGAATGAGACTAATAGAAAATAAAGTTGAAGATAAATTTGATTATGTAAACAAAAAATCATGCGAACTTGCTGTAAAAGCAAGAGATCTTTCAAAAAAAGATGTTTTGATTGCTGGAAGTTTGCCAGCCCAAGGTGGAACTTATGTTGTTGATGATAGAGATATATCTGAAATTAAAAAGGATTTAAATGATCAGGCAAAATTAATTCAACCTTATATAGATTTTTTTTACTTAGATGTATTTTCTAGTGGAAGAGAAGTGGAAGCTGCATGTGAAATTATCGAAAAAATGAATGTTCCAGTTCTTGTTGGTTTGCATATAAAAAAAAATGGTAAACTTCCATCGGGTGAGAGTATTACAGAAGTTTATAAAAAATTTAAAAGTAGCAATTGGATTGGCTTGGTTGGGTCGTGTGTATCATTAGAAATAACCAAAAAAAGTTTAAATGAATTTAAAAGCCTCGATATTCCATATGGATGCAAAATTAACCTATGGAAAGTAGAGGAGCCCATGCCAGTAAATCAATTTAATACTGCAAAATATTTTCAAGATGGAAAAAATCCAAATGAAGTTCTGGGTTTTAGAAGTGAAGTCAACACAAATATTTTTAAAGATTTTTCAAAGGAAATTATGGATGAAGGAGCAACAATACTAGGAGGATGCTGCAATGTTTCTCCAAATTATATTAATGCTTTAAGATCATTAAAAAATTAAGTTCCCCAAAAATTTTTACTGGTAGTTGATTTTTTTACAAAATAAATACCTAAAACTACTGCTACTAAAGATAACATAACTTTTGAAGTTATTATCTCTTGTAAAAATATATATCCTAAAATAACTCCAAATATTGGAATTAAAAAAGCTACCTGACTTTGGAAAACTACACCATTTTTTTTAAGTATCATAAATCTTAACAACCATGCTATACCTGTAGGAAAAATCCCTAAATAAATTAATGATAAAGTTGAGTCTAATCTTGGAGTAAAGTTCCAAGGCTGCTCAAAAATTATTGATATTGGAAGAATTATTATAGTTCCCCAAATTAATATTGATGCTGTTACATTTTCATTTTTTTTATGACTAATTTTTAAAGTAAGTATTCCACCGATCACATAAAATGTTGACCCTAGTAAAATCATTAAAGCGCTAAAAAAATTGTCTTTTGTTATAAGTAAATTATCTGAAAATAAATATACTATTCCTGAAAACCCCAATAAAATTCCTATTATTTTATAAAAATTTATTTTTTCTTTATCAGTATATATATGCGCGAGTATTGTAGCGCTTATTGGTGTAGATGACATTAAAATTGCTGCTAAATTACTTTGAACCTTCTGTACACCATATGCAATTAAAAAAAAGGGTATAACTAAATTAATAAAACCAATTGCAGCAAACCACTTCCAATCTTTTGAAAAAGCTTCAATTTTTATTCTTTGATACATGCACAATAAAATTACTGGTACAGCGCCAAACAAAATTCTTAGACATGCAATTGTAATTGGTCCATAAGAATATGTTGCAATTTTAATATTAAAAAAAGCAGATGCCCAGATCAGCGATAAAGCAGAAAGCAATAAATAATCTTTTAAAGTAGGAGATTTCATTCGGTAAAATCTTCTACTTTTCCATTAGTCATTTTTAAAAGATTTTCAAAGTTAACTTTATAAACGCAATTAGGATGACCAGCTGCAGCATAAATATTTTGAAATCTTTTTAAATTATTATCAATAAATATTTCTACTTCTTTCAAATGTCCTATTGGAGAAACACCTCCAATTGTAAATCCTGTCACTTCTTTCACTGATTGCGGATTTGCCATAGAAATATCTTTTTGTTGTTTTATTTTTTTTAATTTATTTAAAGAACACCTTCTATCACCTGAAACTAAACATAGAATAAAATTATTTTCAGATTTAAATAATAAACTTTTGACAATTGAGCCAACATCTGTATTTAAACTTTCTGCTGCTTCTTGAGCAGTTCTAGCAGAACTAGCAAGCACCATCACTTTGTAACTGGCATCAAACTCTAGTAGCTTCTTTTGAACTCTTTTTACAGGTTCTTTGTTTAATAACTCATTCATCTAAAAGGTTTACTAAATATTCATACAACTAAAAATTGTTATTTATCATTGAATTTGTTGATTTTTTCTCTTTTTCAATTAATAACTTATACATAAATTGCATAGCTGATATCAAATTATACAAGATACTATATGTTCAAATATTTGATATCAATCTGGAAAAATTAAAGGAGAATTATTATGAGTTCAAAAGATGTTTTAAAAATGATGAAAGATAAAGATATAGAGTTTGTTGACCTAAGGTTTACAGACCCAAGAGGTAAATTACAACATCTTACTATGGATTCAACTATCGTTGACAACGATATGTTAAATGACGGAGTTTTTTTTGATGGTTCATCTATTGCTGGTTGGAAAGCAATTAATGAGTCAGATATGATACTAAAACCTGATTTAAGTAGAAAAGTAATCGATCCATATACTTCACATAACACTTTAATATTATTTTGTGATATTTTAGATGCAGTAAAAAAAGATCCTTATGAAAGAGATCCAAGAGGAATAGCAAAAAAAGCAGAGCAGTATTTAAAAAAAAGTGGTATCGGCGATAGGGCTTATTTTGGTCCTGAACCAGAATTTTTTGTTTTTGATGATGTCAGAATTAAAAACGATATGAACGAAACAGGTTTTTCAATAGATAGTACTGAGGGCCCATATAACTCAGGTAAAAAATATGAAAATGGCAACATGGGTCATAGACCAGGAATTAAAGGAGGTTATTTTCCAGTGCCTCCAGTTGACAGTGCTCAGGATATGAGAGGTGAATATTTAAAAGGATTAAGAGATGTAGGAATAACTGTTGAAAAACATCACCATGAAGTAGCCCCAAGTCAACATGAACTAGGAATGCTTTTTGGAACTTTAGTAAACCAAGCTGATAATGTTCAGTTATATAAATATGTTGTCCAAATGGTTTCTCATTCATTTGGCAAAACAGCTACATTTATGCCTAAGCCAGTTAAAGGTGATAACGGCTCAGGTATGCATACTCACCAATCAATATGGAAAGGTAAAACTCCAGTATTTTCTGGAGATAAATATGCAGGTCTTTCACAAACTGCACTTTATTATATTGGAGGAATCTTAAAACATGCAAAAGCAATTAATGCATTTTCAAACGCTACAACAAACAGTTATAAAAGATTAATACCAGGTTTTGAAGCTCCAGTATTACTAGCCTACTCAGCAAGAAATAGATCTGCTTCATGTAGAATTCCAATTACACTGAGTAAAAAAGGTGCAAGATGTGAAATTAGATTCCCTGATGCAGCAGGAAATCCATATTTAACATTTGCAGCTATGTTAATGGCAGGATTAGATGGTATTAAGAAAAAAATTAATCCAGGTAAATCATTTGATAAAGACCTCTATACATTGCCAGAAGATGAAATTAAAAATATTCCCACTGTTTGTGGTTCTTTAAGAGAGGCAATGGAAAGTTTAGATACTGATAGAGATTTTTTAAAGCAAGGAAATGTATTTACTGATGACCAAATTGATGCTTACATTGCTCTAAAATTTGAGGAAATTTATAATTTAGAACACACACCACACCCAATTGAGTTTGATATGTATTACAGTGGTTAAATAAAAATTTAAAACTATTTTTTATTTTTAATTAGCATACTGTCTGCGATCTTAGCTTTATTTACACCTTCTTTAATTGTGTATTCTAAAGTTCCATTCGCACCAGCATTCACTGCTTTACGCTGATTTCTAAAAAGGCTTCTTTCTTTTATAGAATTTGCCAATTTTTCTGAATTTATTTTTAGGTATTTTATGTCTCTCATGAATCAATGCTTATCAAAGATATGCATTTTATGCAATACAGATATGCATTAAACTTATACTAGATTTTAAATGACTCTCCGCATCCGCATCTTTCGGTCTCATTCGGATTTTTAAATATAAACGAGGAAGATAACTCCTCTTTTTTATAATCCATTTCAGTTCCCAATAAGTACATAATTGCCCCCGGATCTACAAAAAGTTTTACACCCTTATCTTCAATAATTTCATCATTTGGATTAATTTCTTTTGCATATTCCATTACATAAGACATGCCAGCACATCCCCCTGATTTAACACCTACCCTGACTCCTACAGCTTTTTTTTCTGCATTAGACATTATCTCTTTTATTCTTAAAGCAGCGTTATCACTTAACTTTATAATTTGTTTCATTAAAGATTTAACTCCAGTTTTGCAGATTCTGACATCATAGATTTATCCCATGGTGGTTCCCATACTAAGTTAAGGTCGACATTTTTTACATCTTTTATTTCTTTAACACTATTTTTAACTTCATTAGGTAAACTTTCAGCAACTGGACAATTAGGAGAGGTTAAGGTCATATTTATTTTTACATTGTTCTCATTATCAATATTTATATCATAAATTAATCCTAGCTCATAAATATTTACTGGAATTTCTGGATCATAAATTTTTTTAATTTCTTTAATAACTTTATCTTTTAAAATCATAACTTTTCTATGTTTAAATCCACTTGATCATTATTTACAGCTGAAGTCAAAGTGTGCCAAGCTAAAGTAGCACATTTAACTCTCATTGGATATTTTTTAACTCCAGACAAACACATTAACTTTGTTTTTTCACTTTCATTTAAATTTTTGCTTTCTAAAATATCTTTTTTTTTAATCATTTCTAAGAAGTCACTAACAATTTCTTTCGTTTGCTTTTCGTTTTTTCCACTTAGTAATTCTGTCATTATTGATGCTGAGGCCATTGATATAGCACAACCACTTCCTTCAAAAGATATATCTTCAATTTTTTTATTTTCATCTAATTTTAAAAAAATATGTACATTGTCTCCACAAAGAGGATTATGTCCCTTAGCATCTTTATTAAAGTTTTCAGATTTTCTTAAATTTCTTGGATTTTTTCCATGATCCAAAATTATTTCCTGATAAAGTTCTTTTAAATTCATTATATATCAAAAACCTTTTTACATTTATTAATTGACTCATTTAATTTATCAAAATCTTCTTTAGTGTTGTATATTCCAACTGAAGCTCTTGCGGAAGCTGTTAAATTAAGTTTCTTATGTAAGATTTGGCAGCAATGATGTCCAGCCCTTATAGCAACCCCATCTTCATCAAGAATAGTTGCAATGTCATGTGGGTGAATTCCATCAATATTAAATGAAAGAACACCTCCTCTGTTTTTTGGATTACCAATTAATTTAACAGAATTGTTTTTTCTTAAAATTTCTTCACCATATTTAATTATTTCATTTTCGTGTTTTTCAATATTTTTTATTCCAATTTTTTCCATAAATTTAATAGACTCATTAAAAGCTATTACCTGTGCTGTTGCCATAGTCCCAGCTTCATATTTATTAGGTAATTCACCATAAGTAATACCTTCTTTATTTACTTCATTTATCATTCCACCTCCTCCTTGGTATGGAGGAAGTTCCTCTAACCACTTTCTTTTTGCATATAAAACCCCTAATCCAGTAGGGCCATACATCTTATGGCAAGAGATGGCATAGAAATCACAATCAATGTCTTGCATATCAAGTTTTAAATGAGGGGCTCCTTGACAGCCATCAATAAGAACAGGGATACCTTTTGAATGCGCTAGTGAAGTAATTTCTTTAATTGGCAAAATTTCCCCTGTAACATTTGATAAGTGGGTTAATGCAATAATTTTAGTTTTTTTTGTAATTTTTTTTTCAATACTTTCAATAGTAATTTGTCCCTCATCATTAATTTCTGCAAAATTAATTTTAATGTTTTTTACTTTTCTTAAAAAATGCCAAGGGACATAATTTGAATGGTGTTCTAATTCTGTCAACAAAACTTCATCACCTTCTTTTAAAAACTTTTGACCAAATGTATTAGCTACTAAATTTATTGCTTCTGTTGCACCTTTGGTAAAAACTATCTCATCAGCAGACTCTGCATTAATATATTTTTGAACTGAAATTCTTGTGTTTTCATAAAAATTCGTAGCTGCAACCGCGAGATAATGTACACTTCTTCCAACATTTGAAAATTCTTTAGTATAAAAATCATAAATTCTATTAATAACTTTTTGAGGTTTCTGTGATGAGTTAGCGCTATCTAAATAAACAAGATCATTATTTTGAACTTTATTATCAAATATAGGAAATTCTTTTTTAATATTATCAATATTCATTCTTTAAGTCCTAAAGTATTTTTTATTAAATTTTTTGTTTCTGGATCACTTATTTTTTCAATAACATCTAGTAAAAATCCATTAATTAAAAGTTCTTTAGCTTGTTCATAATTTATTCCTCGAGACATTAAGTAAAATATAGAATCTTCATTTAAACTTCCTGAAGCAGATCCATGTGAACATTTTACATCATCTGCATAAATTTCTAATTCAGGTTTTGCATTAAATTCGGATGTTTTATCGAGTAATATACACTTGCTTAATTGGTAACCATCTGTTTTTTGAGCTATTGAATTTACTGATATTTTGCCTTGATATGCAGCTTTAGATCCTTCTCCCAAAACACTTTTAATAAGTTGGTAACTTTTTGTATTTTCTGTCAAATGATTAATATTAGTTTTAATCTCGTGGTTTTTAAAATCCTCTAACTTAAATATTCCATTAACAAAAGCAGATGAATACTTTCCATTTAAATCACAATTAATTTCATTCTTAAAAAAACTTGATCCAGAAGACAATATAAATGTTTCAGAAATACTATTTTCTTTTTGATCAATATTATTAAAAGAATACTTAACGTTTTTATTATCTTTATGGTCAATTTTATAATTTTTGAGGCTGGAGTCTTTTTCTAAGTCGAAATTATAAAAAATATTAATAAAGTTATCTTTAGAATCATCTTCAAAATAATCAATTAATCTTAAAGAACTGTTGCTCTCTAGCTTAAAATCTAATCTTAGGTTTATATTTTTTTTATATATCTTGTTTGAAGTTAAATGGTAAACAATTAAGGGCTTTTTAAGGGAATAATTCTCTTTCACACTTATTTTATAATTTTTATTTGCGAATGCATTATTTAAATTAATTAAAGAATTAATATTATTAAATTTATTGGATAAGCTGGACTCTTCAATAATTTCAATCTTATTACTATCCTCACTTTTAAAATCAATTTTTTCAATTCTTCCGTTTATGAATACGATTTTATTGTGTTCTAAACCTTTAACAAAATATGAGGTATCAATTTTATTTTGAAAAGAGTAATCATTATAAAAATCTAATTGTCCAATATTTTTTTCAATAGCTCTATTAATATCTAAAAATTTCCAATCTTCTTTTTTTTTTGTTGGAAAACCATCTTCAATAAATTTATCTAATGATATTCTTTTGAGCTCAATATCTTTTTTAGAAAAATTTGAGTCCGAAATTATTTTATCAAAATCTGTTACTAATTGTTCTCTCATTTAATTAAAGTTCTCATATCCTTTTTTTTCTAATTCTAAAGCTAACTCTGGGCCACCTGATTTAATAATTTTACCATTAATTAAAACATGTACAAAATCTGGTTTTATATAATCTAATAATCTCTGGTAATGTGTGATGATTAAAAAGGAATTATTTTTTTTTCTTAAAGAATTAACTCCATCAGCTACTATTCTCAAAGCATCTATATCTAATCCTGAGTCTGTTTCATCTAAAATCGATAATTTTGGATTTAATATTGACATTTGAAGAATTTCATTTTTTTTCTTTTCTCCACCAGAAAAACCAACATTAAGCTGTCTATTAAGTTTTTCTTCTTCAAATTTTAAATTTTTAGCTTTTTCTTTTACTAAATTGAGAAATTCGATTGCATCAAGCTCCTTTTCCCCATTAGCTCTTCTTATTGCATTTAGAGATGTTTTCAAAAAAATATTTGTATTTACACCAGGAATTTCTAATGGATATTGAAAAGCTAAGAATATTCCCTTATGAGCTCTTTCTTCTGTTTCTAATTCAAATAAATTTTTGTTTTCATATAAAATTTCGCCAGTTACATCGTATCCTTTTTTTCCTGACAATATATTTGATAGAGTACTTTTTCCTGATCCATTGGGTCCCATAATTGCATGAACCTCTCCAGGATTAATTTTTAAAGAAAAATTATTTAAAATAACTTTTTTATCAATCTTAGCATTCAAATTATTTATTTTTAGCATTTAACCAACACTTCCTTCTAAGCTAATTCCAACTAATTTTTGTGCCTCAACTGCAAACTCCATCGGTAGTTGTTGTAAAACTTCTTTGCAAAAGCCATTAACAATTAACCCTACAGCCTCCTCTTGGTTTAATCCTCGTTGCTGACAGTAATAAAGCTGATCCTCACTAATTTTTGATGTAGTTGCCTCATGTTCAATATTTGATTCAAGATTTTTGTTTTTAATATATGGAATTGTATGTGCTCCACATTTGTTACCCATTAATAAAGAGTCACACTGAGTATAATTTCTTGAATTACTTGCTCTTGATGAAATATCTACTAACCCTCTATAAGTCATATCTGAAAGTCCAGCACTTATTCCTTTTGATATAATTTTACTTTTAGTATTTTTTCCTAAATGAATCATTTTTGTTCCAGTGTCAGCTTTTTGATGATTGTTAGTTATAGCTATTGAATAAAATTCCCCGATTGAATTATCGCCTTGCAAAATACAACTTGGGTATTTCCATGTGATTGCGGATCCTGTTTCAACTTGTGTCCATGAAATTTTTGAATTTTTTCCTTTGCATAAGCCTCTCTTTGTTACAAAATTATAAATTCCTCCCTTCCCATCTTTGTCTCCAGGATACCAATTTTGTACTGTAGAATATTTAATTTCAGCGTCGTCAAGTGCAATTAATTCTACATTTGCAGCGTGAAGTTGGTTCTCGTCCCTCATTGGAGCTGTACAGCCTTCTAGATAACTTACATAACTTCCTTTATCTGCAATTATTAAAGTTCTTTCAAACTGCCCCGTGTCGGAGGCATTAATTCTAAAATATGTTGATAGTTCCATAGGACATCTAATGTTGGGTGGAATATAAACGAATGAGCCATCAGTAAATACTGCTGAGTTTAAAGTTGCAAAATAATGATCTGTTATTGGTATTACTGTTCCAAGATATTTTTTAACTAATTCTGGATATTTTTGTACTGCTTCAGAAATAGAACAAAATATTATACCTTTTTCAGTAAGTTTTTCTTTAAAAGTTGTTGCAACTGAAACTGAGTCGAAAACTGCATCAACAGCAATACCATTTAGTCTTTTTTGTTCTTGTAGTGGTATACCAAGTTTTTTGTATGTATCTAATAGTTTAGGATCTAAATCATCTAAACTGTTTGGTTTTTCCTTAAAACTTTTAGGTGCTGAATAATAATACAAATCTTGGTAGTCAATCTTTGGATATTTTGGTTTTTGCCAATCTGGTTCTTTCAGAACCTTTAATCTTTCAAAGGCTTTAAGTCTCCATTCGAGAAGCCATTGTGGTTCTTTTTTAATGTTTGAAATAAATCTTATTACTTCTTCATTAAGACCTTTAGGTGCTTTGACACTTTCTATATCAGTTGTAAAACCATATTTATAATCTTTTAAAATATTTAATTCTTTTTCTCTCATTGCATTAATTTATTAAATCGTTTAATGTTTTTTTTTCAAAAAAATCATTTATATAATTTTCAAGTTCATCCCATAAATTATGAGTAATACATTTAGAACTTTTGCCATTACATCCTTTTTTTGAATTTTTTTCACAGCCTATGGTTTTTATCTTTTCTTCAACTGCTAAAAACACTTCTGAAATTTTAATATCAGCAGCTTTTTTATTTAATATATAACCACCATTTTTTCCTCTTACACTTACAACAATATTATTTTTTTTTAGCTTTAAAAATAATTGTTCTAAATAGACTAGTGATATTCCTTGTCTGAGTGATACATCTCTTAGAGATATTGGATTATTAGGTTCAAACTTAGCTATGTCAGCTAAAGCCATCACCGCGTATCTTCCTTTGCTTGATAATTTCATATATTCCTCATATTTATTGGCTTTATATATATACCTTACTAAAATAGTCAAGTTTAGGGTCTATTTTAAAACTTGCATTTTGTCGCTCAATTTTGATAGAAAAATATAAATTATTTTTGAGAACAATAATCAATATCGTATATGGATAGTAAAATTTTAGAAATCTTTATTCCTGGTCCCGCTGGTAGACTGGAAGCAAAATATTATAAAAGTAAAAAAAATACATCTCCAGTTGCGCTAGTTCTTCATCCTCATCCCCAATATGGTGGAACTATGAATAATAAAGTTGTTGTAGATACATTTCAAATTTTTAAAGAAAATGATTTTTCTGTTTGTAGAGTAAATTTTAGAGGAGTTGGAAAAAGTGATGGTGAGTTTGATAATGGTCAAGGAGAATTAGCAGACGCTGCAGCAGCATTAGATTGGCTTGAAAGGGAAAATTTTGATAATTCACAATGTTGGATAGCTGGTTTTTCATTTGGATCTTTAATTGCAATGCAGCTATTAATGAGGAGACCTGAAATTAATAGATTTGTCGTAATTTCACCTCAACCAAATGTTTATGATTTTTCTTTTTTATCTCCATGTCCTTCTTCAGGAATTATGATTTATGGAAATAAAGATGAATTAGTGCCTGTAGAAAATATAAATGAAATTAATAAAAGATTAAGTGCGCAAAAAGGTATAAATGTGGAGTTTTGCTCTGTTTCAGATGCTAATCATTTTTTTTCAAATTCTGAAAAAGAGTTAAAAAAAGTTTTAAATAAATATATTAAAAAAGAATCTGCTTTATATTAATAATTTTTTACTATTACACCACCGCTACAGGGTTTTTTGCATCCAGTAGTATCTGGAAAAGAAATAGGTAATTTTAAAAAGGATCTTATGGCAAGATAGGCAAAAGCTTGAGATTCAATATAATTGCCATTAATTCCAAGGGAATCTATATTTTTAATTTTCATGGAAATTTTATCTTCTAGCCTTTTGATTAAATATTTATTTTTTCTACCACCTCCACAAACATAAATGTTATCTTGTAAAATTTTTTTAGATAATATCTCTGCAGTAATTTCTGTAATTGTTGCTGTACCATTTTCTAAAGGAAGACCTCTGGCAAAAGATATATCAAAATCATTTATATCTAATGATTTTTTATCAATATTTTTTTTAGTAAAAAAATTTTCTAGGAATTGTTCTAAAATAAATTTATCAATTTTTCCTGATTCACCAATTTTTCCACTTTCGTCAAATTTTTCCTTAGAATTAGAAGTTATCCATTTATCAATCATACAGTTACCTGGACCTATATCTTTACTCATAATATTATATTTTTTGTCGACTGTAGTAATGTTTGCAATTCCTCCAATGTTAAGTATCGTAATAGGTAATTTAATTTTTTTTTGTTTGTTAAGAATTTCAACAATTAACTTATGGTAAATAGAGGCCAAAGGTGCTCCTTCGCCTCCGTTTTTAATATCGTTTTGTCTAAAGTCATAAATAACTAATTTTTTTGTCATTTGAGATAATAATCTTCCATCACCAATTTGTTTTGAAAGTTTTTTCTTACTATCGTGATATATTGTTTGCCCATGAAAACCTAAGAAATCTACTTCAATTTTTAATTCATTTAAAATATTGTTAACTGCCTCTGCATGAAAGATTGTAAGCTCCCTCTCTATAAGTTTGATTTCTTCATGGTGATTCTTTAAATCATTTTCCTCTGCAATTTTTGATCTTAAATTGATTAGATTGTGACGTATATTAGGTCCATATTCAAAATACCTGTCTAAAATTATTGAATATTCTGTGTTTCCATCTGATCGGATAATAGAAGCATCCAAGCCATCCATTGATGTACCGCTCATTAAGCCCAATGCTGTATATATCTTTCCCATTCTTATTTTTTTTTAATAAATATTGTATATTGTGGAATTATAGACCTATGAATAAATTTTTAAAAGAATTTAAAGATAGAGGGTATTTTTACCAATGCACAAGTGAGAAAGAGCTTTCAGATTTAATAGATAAAGAAAAAATCAAAGGCTATATAGGTTTTGATTGCACAGCTGAAAGTCTGCACGTGGGTAGTTTGCTTCAAATAATGTGTTTAAGATTAATGCAGAAACATGGGCACAGACCTATTGTGTTGATCGGAGGTGGAACAACTAGAATTGGTGACCCTTCAGGTAAAGATAAAACTAGAAAAATTTTATCTGAGGAAGAAATAGAAAAAAATATAAAAAATATTGAAGAAATATTAAAAAAATTTTTAGACAACAAAGATCCAAAAACTAAACCTATATTTGTAAATAATTATTCTTGGCTCAAGGAATTAAATTATATTTCTTTCTTAAGAGATATTGGAAAGCATTTTACAATAAATAAAATGCTTACTTTTGAAAGTGTTAAAAGTAGATTAGATAGAGAACAATCACTCAGTTACATGGAATTTAATTATATGATTTTACAAGCTTATGATTTTTTAGAATTAAATAATAAGGAGAATTGTATGTTGCAAATAGGTGGATCTGATCAGTGGGGTAATATCGTAAATGGTACAGAACTTATAAAAAGATATTCTAATAAGCATGCTTATGGTTTAACTACACCCCTTATTACATTAGCTTCAGGGGCTAAAATGGGTAAAACAGAAAGTGGTGCAATTTGGTTAGATGAAAACTTATTATCTTCTTATGATTATTGGCAATTTTGGAGAAATGTTGATGATAGGGATGTAATAAAATTTTTAAAAATGTTTAGTGATTTAGATGTTGAGGAAATTAATAAAATTAAAAATGAAAATATTAATAAATTAAAAATTAAATTGGCCAATGAAGCAACGTCAATGCTTCATGGAAATGATAAAGCTTTACTTGCTGAAAAAACTGCAAAAAAAACCTTTGAAGAAAATTCTTTAGGTGAAAATCTCCCTTCAATAAAAATCAAATTAACTAATAACGGAAATAATATTTCAATTATTGATTTAATAGTTTTGTCAAAACTTGAAAATTCTAAAAGTGAAATTAGAAGATTGCTAAAAGGTAAGGGAATAAAAATAAACAATGAAGCAATTATAGATGATAAATTTTTAATTAAAGAAAATTTATTTGATAAAAATAAATCATTAAAATTATCAATCGGTAAGAAAAAACATCTTAAAGTTATATTAATTTAATTTTTTTTTATATTTTCTAAAGTCCTAGTGATAAATCTTGGAGTTAAAGTTTTTATTGGATTAACGGTGGATTTTAAATTTTTAGGATTCCCTTTAATTTTAAAACTTACACCAAAGACACCTTCTCCAACTTTATTTCCTACCAAAATATCTCCTAATAAGGGTATCGATGAAATTGTTCTATTTATTGTAGTAGCTGGAACCAATGTTCCTCTAAGACTTACAAGTTTTGCTTCTTCTACGTAACCGTCCAGCATGATTGAAATAGCGGGGCCAATTGAATAGATTTCATCTATAGTTGTTACTTTTCCTTTTTTTGAATAAATCATTTCAAAATCAGTAAATCTAATTCCTTCACCAGTTAATAAATCTGCTATACCTTGAAGTGATGCCAAAGTTAAAATTTTAGCTAAAATTGGAACTTCCTGAACTTTAAAATTATCAATAATTAATTTTGATTTAGTTACTCTTCCTATTTGGGAGGAAGAAAAATCAATATTGCCTCCATCAAAACCTTTAATAAATTTATATTTTTTAACAAACGGTTTAGCTCTATCTGATGAAAAATTAGTTATTACAGAATTATCACTATTTGTTTTTATTATTAAAAATATTTTTTCTTGATCTGAAAAACTTGAATTTAAATTCACATTAAATATCTTATTTTTTTTAATTTCTACAAAACCCCTAACATTATTTATTTCACTCTCACTATCTAAATTAGCTTTAGCAATATTAATTTCTATTTTTGAATTTAAGTTATCAAAAATATTAAAGAGACTTCCACTTTCATCATTTTCGGACATTTTATTAATGAAGGTCTCAAGATTTAAACTTTTGGCATCAAGGGAGAAATCTTTATTTTTTCGTTTTAAAACAAACTGGTTTCTAAATTTATTATTGGCTGATAAATCTAAATCAACATTATCAATATTGAGAATTTTATTATTTTTAATGTCGAGATTTTTTAAATTTACAAAATTTTTTTTTTCCTTAAATCGCAAACTAACAAGTTCAATTTTATTTTTCTTAAATCTGCCGATTAGATCTATAGATGATTTAACTTTGCTGTCTTTTATATATTCCAAATCTTTAATTTGCAGTTTCTGGTTTGTTAAATCAATAAAAATGTTATAATTATATCTATCCTTTTTTTTTACGATTTCAAAATTAAATTGGTCTATATTTTTATCTTTTATTAAATATTCACCTTTACCTTTTACATTAATTTTATTATCTAAATTAGATATTAGAAGTTTATTATTTTTAAATTTGATTGATTTATCATACTCTATAAAAAAATTTTTAATTAATTTATTTTCATAATTTAATATTAATTCATCTATATTAATTTCAGAAGTATAATTAAAATTAGATATTTTAAATTTTTTATTTATTCTAAAAGAAAAATTAGTATTTGAATTAAAATTTTTATTAATAAGATCAAATTTTCCAAAATTTAAATCTTTTATTAATTTAGCAAACTTTTGGTTTATCTTATGGGTTTTGTTATTTAAAGATCCTTTAACTATAAAATTTTTTTTTTCTTTTGATATTGAAATGTTATCTGAGATAAATTTTATACCTTCAAAGTTTAAAAAAATCCCTTTAAAATTATAAATATTTTTCTTAATATCAAAATTAAAATTTAGACTTTTAATTTTTTGAAATTTTAAAATATTAAAATCTATGTTTTTTGCTTCACCTTCAATTTGATAATTATCTTTAATTTTTCCATTTTCATTAAAATTTATATTTGCTTTAAATTTTAAGTTCCCTCTTTTTACAAATTGATTTAATAAAATTATTTGTGGGGTTTTCTCAAATACACTGTATAAATCTATATATTTTTTTATTTCGTTATAATTTGTTATTATAGTTATGTTGCTTAAAAGAAATTTATTTTGAAAATAAGAATTAATCCTAATATTAGAGCTGATTTCCTGAAGTAAAATTTTTTTATCTTTATCTATAATCAAAATTGGGTCGTTTGTTTTAATTTTTAATGAAAAATTTTTTAAATCTAAATGTAGTTTTACTTTTTTAAGATCAATACTAAGTCTTATATTTTGATTTTTAACTTCTTTTTTAATTAATGAATTAAATCTTGAAGTTTCCAAACCAAAAACTACTAAATAAAAACAAAATATAATTATAATAGATGATATTAGGGCTAATAATTTTATAATTTTTTTAGTCATTTAGTTTAAATAAAGAGCTTTCTAAAAAATCATCTATTTCGCCATCTAAAATTTTATCAGGATTTGAGCTTTCATAATTTGTTCTATTATCTTTAACTAGCCTGTAAGGATGAAGTATGTAAGATCTAATTTGATGTCCCCAACCTATATCAGATTTAGATTGTTCTTCACTTTTCAGTTCCTCTTCTTTTTTTTTTAACTTAAATTCATATAACCTTGCTTTAAGCATGTTCATGCAAGTTTCTTTATTTTTGTGTTGTGACCTGTCATTTTGGCATTGTACTACAATTTTAGTCGGTAAATGAGTAATTCTAACTGCGCTATCTGTTGTATTCACGTGTTGTCCGCCTGCTCCACTAGATCTGTAGGTATCAATTCTTAAATCTTTTTCTTGAATATCAACTTTTATACTCTCATCTATTACTGGATATACCCAAACACTAGCAAAACTAGTGTGTCTTCTAGCACCAGAGTCAAAAGGAGAAATTCTTACCAATCTATGAATACCTGACTCTGCTTTTAAAAAACCATAGACATAATTTCCATCAATTTTTATAGTTGAAGATTTTATACCTGCTTCATCTCCCTTGTGTTCACTTATTAATTGGTAATTGTAGTTTTTGCTAGAAGCCCATTTTAAATACATCCTTCTTAACATTTCAGCCCAATCCTGACTTTCTGTTCCTCCAGCTCCAGCATGTATTTCTAGATACACATTTAAAGGGTCAGCTTCATTTGATAAAAAGCACTTAATTTCATTTTGTTTAACTTTTTTATTTAATTCCTTAAGATTAATTATTGATTCTTTTACTAATTCAATATTATTTTCTTCTTTTGCTAGATTATAAAACTCTATTATTTCATTACATTTTTGAAAAGAATTTTTATATGAATTAATTAATTCATCATATATCTTTTTTTCTTTTAAGATTTTTTCTGAATTTGATTTATTTTCCCAAAAATCTGAATTTAATATTAATTTGTTTATTTCAACTAATTTTGACTTAATGCCTTGCTTCTCAAAGAAACTCCTTAATTCTTTTATTGGCATTCTCTATGCTT
This sequence comes from uncultured Pelagibacteraceae bacterium, assembly GCA_902570905.1. Classification (GTDB taxonomy): domain Bacteria; phylum Pseudomonadota; class Alphaproteobacteria; order Pelagibacterales; family Pelagibacteraceae; genus Pelagibacter. The sequence goes on along the minus strand of CACFZX010000001.1, from coordinate 18,491 downwards.
AGTTTATATTTTAATATATCAGTTTCCATTAATAAAATTTTAAAATATTATTTTTTGTTGCTATAAAATTATCATTACCCTTAAATATTTTTTTTTCAATTGTATTTTTTTTGAACGACTCAATTATAATTTCTCCAGATCCAAAATCAGCTTTTTTGCCTGTTTTTCCGTCTATAACCATCATTTCTACATTTTTAGCTACTTTAAATGGTCTAGCATTTTCCTTTTTAACAGCATTTTTAATAAATGATTTAAAAATTGGTAAAGCGGTCTTTGAACCAGTTTCATATTTTCCTAAAGTTTTTGGTTCATCAAAACCTACATATACGCCTATTACTAAATTTGAAGTATAACCAATAAACCATGCATCGGTGTTTTCATTTGTTGTACCTGTTTTTCCAGCAATATCTAAATTTAAATCCTTAAGTTTTTTTCCTGTACCTCTTTTAATTACTCCCTCTAATATAGAGGTTATTTGATAGGCTGTTTGTTCAGAAAATACACGGGGGAAATCATCCTCTATTTTTGGAAGATTTTTACTTAAGTATGAAATATCTTTGCAATTTTTGCATTCTCTTTTTTCAGAATTATAGATTGTAAATCCTTCACTGTCCTGAATTCTATCAACTAAAATTGGTTGTATTAATTTACCACCATTTACAAATGAACAATAGGCAGATGTTAATTTTAACAAAGTTGTTTCAGCAGAACCAAGAGACATCGATATTAATTCTTCGGGATTTTCATAAATATTTAATTGTTCAGAAAATTTAGCTATTTTATCTACTCCTATTTCTTGTGCTATTCTTACAGTCATTAAATTTCTAGATTTTTCAACACCCGTTCTTAAAGTCGATAGTCCGTAAAATTTTTTACCGTAGTTTTCTGGTTTCCATTTTTTAAGATCTACTCCTTGATTTAAAACAATTGGAGCATCTAGAATTAATGTTGATGGTGTATAATTATTTTCTAATGCTAATGCATAAACAAATGGCTTAAATGCAGAACCAGGCTGTCTCAAAGCTTGGGAGGATCTATTAAATTCACTTTTTTTGAAACTAAATCCTCCTGACATTGCTAAAACCCTGCCAGTATAAGGGTCCATCACAACAATGCCCCCATTAGCTTTCGGAATTTGTTTAAGACTATATTTGTTATTATTTAAATATTTAACATAAATAATATCCCCTATTTTAAATAACTCATCTAACTCTTTTTTAGTCCATGAAATATTTTCGTATGTTATTTTTCCATTTTTTTTTTCTTTTGTTTGAATATCTACAGAAAATTTATTTATTTTTTTTACGATTGCTAGTTCCCAATTAATATTTTTTTCTAAGTCATATTTTTTTAGATCTATATCCCAATTCTCAATGTTGCTAGTATTGTTTAATGGCCCCCTCCATCCTTTGCGTTTATCATAAGTTATTAAACCCTGTCTTAAAGACTCTGATGCAACTGCTTGTAAATTTAAATCTAATGGAGTTTTAATTGTAAAACCTTGTTTATAAACTTTATCAAAACCAAATTTATTAACTAATGATTTTCTTACATCCTCAACATAATAATTTGCGTCTTCTAAATAAATTTTTTTTCTTTTATTTAAGATAATATCTTTGCTAACTAATTTGTTGTAGCTATCTTTGTCTATGTAGGAATTTTCAAAAAGATTTTTAATAACCAAGTTTCGTCTAAATTTTGCTAATTCTTTATTTTTAAATGGATTATACCTACTCGGTGCTTTAGGTAGCATAGCTAAAATCGATGCTTCTGCATAATTTAATTTACTTATTGGTTTATTAAAATATTCTAAACTAGCTGAAGCAATCCCATAGGATCCTTCACCTAGATAAATTTGATTTAAATATAATTCTAGAATTCTCTCCTTTGAAAGAACTCTTTCAATTCTGAATGCTAATATAGCTTCTTTAATCTTTCTATTTAAACTTACTTCATTTGATAATAAAAAATTTTTAGCAACTTGCTGAGTAATTGTTGAAGCGCCCTCTAATCTTTTAGATGACAAGATATTATCAATATTTTTAATTATAGCTCTCAATACTCCTTTGGCATCAACACCAGGATGAGAATAAAAATTTTTATCTTCAGCAGAAAGGAATGCATTTATCACTATCTTTGGTATTGAATTGTATGGAATGAAGATTCTTTTTTCAGTTGAATAGTCGTTAACAAGTTCACCACTACCGGAATATAATTTACTCGATACAGGTGGTTTATAGTTTTTTAAAAACTTATAATCAGGTAGCTGATTTGAATATGTCCATAAAATAGATATCACCAATAAGAAACATATTAGACTTATGCTCAAAATAGCCACAATAGTTTTTTTTAATATTCTACTCATTTTTGTATAATTTAGCTTCTGAATTTGTTAATGTTGTGGCACAGAATTTATGAAAACAGAAATCAAAAAACTATTATGGCAAAAAATTTATATATTGATGCATCGCATCCAAGTGAGACCAGAGTTGTACTTAAGAATAATGATAATATTGAAGATTACGAGTACGAAAGCGTAAATAATACTCTAATAAAAAATAATATTTATCTTGGAAAAGTAAGCAGAGTAGAACCATCTCTTCAAGCTGCATTTGTGGATTTTGGTAGAGATAGGCACGGTTTTTTATCCTTTAATGATATACAATCTGATTATTATCAAATTCCTTCAAGTGATTTAGAATTATTAAAAGCTCAAGAAGAAAAAGCTAGGGAAGAATTAATTAAAGAAAGTGAAAAAAATGATCAAAAAATTATAGATGGAGTGGAAGAGAATTTAAATAAAATTGATCCAATAGAAAAATATGAAAGTTCAAATGATGTTGATGAAGTTAAAAATCTAAAAAAATATCCTATAAAAAAATATAAAATTCAAGAAGTTATTAAACCAAACCAAGTAATCTTAGTACAAGTTTTGAAAGATGAAAGAGGCTTGAAAGGAGCTGCGCTAAGTACATTTATATCTATTGCGGGTAAATATATAGTTTTAATGCCAAACACAGCTAAAGGTGGGGGAATATCTAGAAAAATTTTTAACCCTGCGGAAAGAAAAAAAATTAGGAATATTTTAAATGAAATTGTTATACCAAGCGACATGGGTATTATAGTTAGAACTGCTGGCTCAAATAAGACTAAAAATGAAATAGAAAATGATTTAGAAAATTTAGTTAAAGTATGGAATACAATTAAAGAGAATGCCATGAATTCTATTGCTCCATCTATAATTCACCAAGAAAGTGATGTGATTAAAAGGTCTTTAAGAGATATGTACGATGAAGAAACTCAAAATATTTATGTTGAAGGAAATGAAGGATATCAAAAAACAAAAAATTATATGAAATTGATGATGCCATCCCACGTAAAAAAAATAAAAAAATATAGAGATAAAATTGCTCTTTTTTCAAAAGAGAAAATAGAGTCAAAATTATTTCAAATATTTGAGACTGAAGTTAAACTGGAGTCAGGTGGATATCTTGTTATAAATCCAACGGAAGCTTTGGTTTCAATAGATGTAAACTCTGGAAAATCTATTAAACAAAAGAATGTTGAAAGTACAGCTTTAGATACAAACCTTGAGGCTGCAGATGAAATTTCCAGACAAATAAAAATTAGGGACTTGTCAGGTTTAATAATAATTGATTTTATAGATATGCTAAATTTTGGTAATAGACGACAAGTTGAAAGAAAATTAAAAGATAATTGTAGATCTGACAGAGCAAGGATTCAAATCGGAAGAATTAGTAATTTTGGACTACTTGAAATGTCAAGACAAAGATTAAGAGAAAGTAGTATCAAGTGGGAAATAAACTTGTCAAAAGAAACGTTTGCTTTAAAACTGCTTAAATTAATAGAGCTAAAATCTTTAGAAAATAAATCTAAAATAATTAAAATGTATGCTAACCAAAGGATTACTAGTTTTATTCAGGAAAGCTATGTTGATGATTTAAAATATTTTCAGAATAAAAATCAGATTGAAATAAACATTTTTGATGATAATTTGCTTGGTTTTTCCGATTACAAATTAGAATTTTACTCGAGAACCAATAAAGTAATTGATAAAATTGAAAAAATTTCACTATTCAAAAAATATATACCTGAAAAAGAAAATAAAGATAAAAAATTTATAAATAAAAAAAAAGATGTTAAAAAGAAGAAATTTTATAAAAAAAAATATTTCAAAAAAAAAATTAAATAACTCCTTTAGTAGGAGATGATGGGCCTCCAAAAATATTAAACTTTATTCTTCCAGATAAATAAGATTTTCTTCCTGCAATAACTGCTAATTTCATGGCTTCAGCCATTTGTAATGGATTTTTTGCTTGAGCTATTGCAGTATTTACTAAAACTCCATCACAACCTAGTTCCATTGCGATTGATGCATCTGACGCTGTACCAATCCCTGCGTCAATTATTAATGGTAATTTTGTTAGTTGCCTTATAATTTTAATATTTAATTTATTTTGAATGCCTAAACCAGAACCAATCGGTGCAGCCAATGGCATTATTGCTGATGCGCCAGCATTTTCTAATCTTTTTGCCATTAAAGGATCATCATTACAATAGACCATTACCTTAAAACCTTCTTTTGTTAAAACTTCAGTAGATTTTAATGTTTCAATCATTTCAGGTAACAAGCTTTTCTTATCACCTAAAACCTCTAATTTTACTAACTTCCATCCACCTATTTCTCTTGCAAGTCTTAAAGTCCTTAAAGCGTCTTTAGAATTAAAACATCCTGCAGTGTTTGGAAGATATGTAATTTTTTTTGGGTCGATATAGTCCATTAAAAGTGGTTTCTTTTTATCACTTATATTAACTCTCCTAACAGCAACTGTTACTATTTCTGCACCTGATATTTTTACAGCCTCAGCACATTGTTTCATTGTTTTATACTTTCCTGTACCAATAATTAGCCTGGATTTGAACTTTTTATTTGCAACAATTATAAGATCTCTCTTTTCCATCACCCCCCTCCAATAAAATGGACAACTTCTATGATATCATTATTATTCAATTTTATTATATTTATTTTTTTTTTATCTATAATTTTTTTATTTAATTCTATTGCCACTTTGTTTAAGGGTAAATTTAGTCTTTCAACTAATTTTTTTAGTGATTCATTATTATTAATCTGGATTTTTTTTCCATTTAATTGAATTTTTATTTTATTTTTAACCTTCATGTAATATAAGCTTACTGTGAATAATATAATTTTAATTAATGGTCCAAATCTTAATCTATTAGGCAAGAGAGAACAATCTCAATATGGTAGCATTAGTTTTAATGAACTTAAATCAAAATGCTTAGAGCATGCTAAAAAAATTGGACTAAATATTGATTTTTTTCAATCTAATCTAGAAGGAGAAATAGTTGGAAAAATTCAAGAGTCGATTAAATCATTTGATGGCATAATTATAAACGCTGCTGGATACACACATACATCTGTATCTATCAGGGATGCTTTGAATATTTTTAAAAAACCAAAGATTGAACTTCATATCTCAAATATTTATAAAAGAGAGGAATTTCGTCAAAAATCATTAATTTCAGATGTTGTAACTGGAATTATTTGCGGCCTAGGCTCAGATGGCTATATTTTAGCCATAAATGCAATGCAAGAATTGCTAAAAAATGAAAATTGATAAAAAACTAATTAAAGAACTTACAGATTATTTAAGTGAATTCAATTTAACTGAAATTGAATATAGTGAAAAAGATTTCAAAATTAAAGTATCAAAAGCATCAAGTTTCATATCTTCAAGTGAAAAAACACCGAGGGTGGAAGTTTCAGCTGGTAAAAATAAAATAGAAAAAGAAGCAGCATCTGGAAACAAGGTTACTTCACCAATTATTGGTACTGCTTATCTTGCTCCTGAACCAGGTGGAAAAAAATTTATAGAAATTGGAAAAAAAGTTAAAAAAGGTGATACACTAATGATAGTAGAAGCAATGAAGACTATGAATCATGTTCCATCTCCATCTGATGGTGTGGTTAAAGAAATATGTGTAAGCGATGGTCAGCCAGTAGAATTTGACCAAGTAATTGTCGTTTTAAATTAATGTTCAAAAAAATATTAATAGCAAATAGAGGTGAAATTGCTGTAAGAATTATTAGAGCTTGTAAAGAATGGGGTATTTCTACAGTTGCAATTCATTCAAATGTTGATCGTGAAAGTATGCATGTCAAATTAGCCGATGAAAGTATTTGTGTGGGTTCACACCAGCCTGCAAATAGTTATTTAAATATACCAGCTATACTTTCAGCAATTGAATTAACTAATTCTGAAGCAGTTCATCCAGGTTATGGTTTTTTATCTGAAAACTTCAATTTTGCGAAAATTTTAGAAGATAATAAAATTAAATTTATTGGTCCCTCTTCAAATTTAATAAAACAAATGGGAGACAAAATACAAGCTAAAATAATAGCTAGGGAAAATGGATTGCCAGTCATTGAAGGATCAGAAGGTGGAATAAAAGATAAAAATGATGCCAAAGAATTATGTAAAAAAATTGGTTATCCAATACTTATCAAAGCCTCAGGTGGTGGAGGTGGAAAAGGTATGAAAATAGTTAAAAATGAAAAAGAGTTTGATGATTTATTTGCAACTGCAAAATCTGAAGCAAAAAAATACTTTGGTAATGATGAAGTATACATAGAAAAATTTTTTCAAAATCCTAGACATATAGAGGTTCAGGTTTTATCAGGAAAAAATGGAACTGTTCATCTTCATGAAAGAGATTGTTCTGTTCAAAGAAGACATCAAAAATTGATAGAAGAAACTCCTAGCCCTGTTTTAAATGATGAAATTAGAAAAGATCTGTTTAATAAAACTGTAAACATGGTAACTAAAATTGGATATGAGGGAGCTGGAACAGTAGAGTTTATTTATCAAGATGGAAAATTTTATTTTTTGGAGATGAATACAAGAGTTCAGGTAGAACACCCAGTATCAGAGATGGTTACAGGAATAGATATTATTAAGGAACAAATATGGATAGCGTATACTGGTGAAACTGCTTTAAAACAATCTGATATTAATCCTAGAGGTCACGCTATTGAATGTAGAATAAATGCGGAAGATCCAAGCAAAAATTTTCAACCCTCTCCTGGAACTATAAGTATGTGTCATCAGCCTTCTGGATTTAGAACTAGAGTAGATGGATCTATCTATCAAGGGTATAATATTACACCTTACTATGATAGCATGGTATGCAAGTTGATATGTCATGGCAGAAATAGAACTGAAGCTATTCAAAGAATGAACAGATCACTTGAAGAGTTTGTAATCGAGGGGATTACAACAACAATACCCTTGCACAAAAAATTATTAAATCATAAAAAATTTATAGACTCAGATTTTAATGTTTCTTGGTTAGATAATGAAAAATTAGTTTAATAACATTTTGACAACCATATATCATAAACAGGATGATCAAAGGGATTGACGGAGGGGCTTGAGGAAAAAAACCATCCATTAAATACAAATACCTGATCGTTTTTGGACATATTTAGATCTCTTACTTGAATGTATGCTGTAATTTCTGGGTTGTCATCAAACTCAGAATTTTTACATTTTAAAGTTTTAATTAATAAATTTTCAAATTTTACCTCATTTCCGATTTTAAGAGTCAATCTACTATTTACTGAACTCACTTTGTCCAACACTTTTATTTCAACAAATTGAATTTCATTTATATTTGAAGCATTTATAGAGTTGATAAATATAATGTTTAAAAAAAATATATATATGTAAATTTTAATTATTCTTTCCACGACTTATATTTTTTTTTAATTTCATTGTTTTTTTTATCTGGTCGATATGCGTCTTTAGATCCTGTTTGATTTGACTGGTGGGGTTTTTGCCAATCATATTTTTGAATTTTATGTATATTTTCAATTTTATTATTAGTAAAATGTATCCATGAATACCAATCGTTTGGTATTTTGGTTGCTTCAATTTCACCATTGTAAATAACCCAGCGTCTTCCTTTTTTGCTCTGATAATATTTATTTCCATATTCATCTTTGCCAACAAATTTACCAAATATAATAGTATATATTCTTGTGCCCAGAGTTTGATGATTCCACCAAGTAAAAATTTCTTTAAATACTGTCAACATATATTTTCAAATTTTTTTTCAATTTTTAATTGTAAAAAATAAATTAGACTAAAATAATATTTTGTATATACATTAAATCAAATAAGACTCAAAAAATTTATAAATTTTATGGCTAAATATCTAGTAGAAACATATTATAATTGTTCCTTTAAAGTTAGTCATTATTTAGAGGAAGTAAGTAGTCAGGAGCTTCAAAATTTAGAAAAAAGAGATGATGGTAAATTTGAAATTCTAGATGTAAAGCTAGATAAAAGAAAAACTAAGAGTTTAGATCAAAAAAACAAAATTCAAAAAGATGAAAACATTCAAAAACTTGACATAATTCCTGATAAAACTCAAATTAAAACAAATACTAGCCAACTTCTAAACAAACCCAATAAAGATAATAATGCGAGATATGGGATGCCAGATAGAAGAAAAGGTTATATTCAAAAGGCCACAATTGGAAATCATAAAGTTTATCTACATACAGGTGAATATGAAGATGGAAAAATAGGTGAAATTTTTATTGATACAAGTAAAGAAGGTGAATTAGTAAAAGCATTAATGAATAATTTTGCTATAGCCGTTTCATTAGGCTTGCAATATGGTGTCCCATTAGATGAATTTGTTAGTGCTTATGTTGGAACAAAATTTGAACCCTCGGGTAAAGTATTTGGAAACGATAGAATTTTAAGCGCTTCATCTATTTTAGATTATATATTTAGGGAATTAGCAATATCTTACCAAAATAGAGAAGATCTTGCTCATACACCATCTATAGGAAGTTCAGATAAAAATGTTAATGACTCAAATGATCAAATAAGTGAGGATCAAAGTCAGTTTTTAAAAATAGTAAAAGATATTACAAGCAAAGGTTTTTTAAGAAATAATTATAAAGAAAAATTAGTAGACTTATCCGATATAAGAATAAATCTTAAAGGTAAAAAATAGCTATTTTTTTTTAATTTCTAAACCTAATTCTTTTATTTGAGTTTCTTCCACTTCTGAGGGCGCATTCATCATTAAATCTTGCGCATTTTGATTCATTGGAAACATAGTAACTTCTCTAATATTTTTTTCATCAGCTAAAAGCATAATTATCCTATCAATACCCGGTGCTATACCTCCATGAGGTGGAGCTCCATAACTTAATGCATTAATCATTCCACTAAATTTTATATCTACATCTTTTTTATCATATCCGGCAACTTTAAATAGTTTATACATCAATTCAGGTATATGGTTTCTTATAGCACCAGAAGATAATTCTATTCCATTGCAAACTATATCATATTGATAAGCTAAAATTTCTAATGGGTTTGAAAGATCTATATTATCAATATCTCCTTGGGGCATTGAAAATGGGTTGTGACTAAACTTTATTTTTCCAGTTTCTTCATCTTTTTCAAACATCGGATAATCAACAATCCAACAAAAGGCGAAGGAATTTTCATCAATTAAATTCAAATCACTACCTATTTTATCTCTTGCTAAAGACAATATTTTTTCAACCTCCTTTTTTGTACCACATGCTAAAAAAATACTATCTCCTACTTCTGCGGAAGTAATCTTCATTATTTCTTTCAACGAATCTTCAGAAAAAAATTTGCCCACAGGTCCTTTTCCACTAATAATTTTATCTTTCTCGATAGTAAAATATGCTAATCCAGATGCGCCTTCGGACTTAGCCCATTTATCTATATTATCAAAAAAACTTCTAGGCTGATTACTTGTTTGTTTAGTTACAATTCCTCTTACTACTGATCCCTTTTTCACAAGTTTTTTAAAAATATCAAATTTGACATCATCTCTACTGAAAATGTTTGTTATTTCATTAATTTTAAGTGGATTTCTTAGATCTGGTTTATCAGATCCATACATCATTAAAGCATCATTATATTTAATTTTAGGAAATCTTTCATAAAGCATTTTTTTTGAAGAAAAATTTTTAAATAATTTTACCATTAACTTTTCAACTACATCGAAAACATTGCTTTGATCGACAAAAGACATTTCTATATCCAGTTGATAAAACTCTCCTGGGCTTCTATCTGCTCTTGCGTCCTCATCTCTAAAACATGGAGCAATTTGAAAATATTTATCAAAACCTGAAACCATAATTAATTGCTTAAACTGTTGTGGAGCCTGAGGTAAAGCATAAAACTTGCCTGGGTTCAATCTACTCGGAACTAAAAAATCTCTGGCACCTTCTGGGCTCGAGGAGGTTAATATAGGAGTTTGAAATTCTAAAAATCCCATTTTTTGCATTTCATTTCTTATGAAAGAAATTACTTTGGATCTTAATATAATATTTTTATGAATTTTTTTTCTTCTTAAATCCAAAAATCTATATTTTAGTCTAATCTCTTCAGAGTATTCTTGATCAGTAAAAACTGGTAGAGGTAATTCTTTAGTTGTACCTAAAATTTCGTGAGTTTTAATTTTAACTTCAATTTCTCCAGTTGATAGTTCTTTGTTTACAGTCTCATCAGATCTTTGAAGTACTATTCCATTTATTTTTAAAACTGTTTCTAAAGGAATTTTTTCTAAATCTTTAAAACTTTCACTTTCTTTATCAATTACGCATTGAGTAATTCCATAGTTATCTCTTAAATCTAGAAAAAGGAGGTTTCCATGATCTCTTTTTTTATTTAACCATCCTGAGATAGAAATATCTGTATTTTTATTTTTAATATTTAATTCACCACAAGTGTGTGTTCTATATTTGCTCACCTTTTTTCAATATTTCTTTAATTATTTTAAAATCAATTGGTTTTTTTTTTTTTAAGCTCAATTCATCAATCTTATATATAAATTGGGAAATTTTACTATAAGATCTATCTATTCTTTTAGCAATATAATCTATTAATTTATTGTCAATCTTAATTTGTCTGTCAGAAAAATTTTTTAGAATTATTGCATTCATTAATTCATCATCAGGGTTTTCTATCTTGGCGTATAAACAATTTTTAGATCTCGATACTAAATCTTTAAGTTGAAAATCCATTTCATTTATTGGTTTAATTGAGTTTATAATTAAGAATTTATTTTCACTGTCTATTAAATTAAATATTGAATAAAGGAGTTTTTCATTAGTTTTGTAATTGAGTCCATCAAGAACTATATTTTCATAAAGCTTTAGTTTTTTAAATATTTCATCATTAATATCTTTCTCATAAATCATTAATCCATTATTTTTATCTAAAAAAATTTTTGATAGGTGGGTTTTTCCTGAAAAACTTTCGCCATGTATATTAAGGATATTTTTTTCCCACTTTGGCCATTTTTGTATTATCTCAAATGCAAAATAATTACTTTTACTTACAAAATAATCTTCATAATTAAAGTTTTGATTTTTATCGAAATTAAAAATATTTTGATTTCTAATTATCATTTATTTTCCATACATTATTGGTTAGATCGACTTTTATATTTTCTGGATTAAATTCTTCCAAAAATTTATTTGGTGTTCCATTATAAACTATTTTATAAATCACCTCATTATTAGAAAAACTTTCAATATAATAATTGTAAACTAAATCCATATTCTCTATTTTATTTTCAAATTTTTTAATTAATGAAAATTTAGAAGAATCTAGAGAAATTGTTATTGGAAGTTTAATAGATGTATTAATCAAATTAATTTTTTTCCAACTATTTTCATAACTAATTTTTAAGCTATTAATTATAAGCTCAATATTATCATTTATGCTTTTATATGGGAAATTTTCATTTAATAAAATAAATTCGTTATTAAATTTTATTCTTGTTAAAACTCTGATACTTTTTTCATTTTTAAAAAGTATTACAATTATGTAATCTTTAAGTTGATACTTTGTAATTATCTCTTTAAATTCATAATCCTCTAAATTGTCAATATTATTTTTTATAATATTAAGATCATCTAAATCTTCATTTGGAAGAACGTAATCAAGTAAATGATATTTTTTGTCGAATTTGGTCCAATTTAAATAAAAAGGGTTTTCACTTAATAAGGAAATATCTGATTGATTGGTATCAACTAGAATTGGTAATAAAAACAATTTTTTTTTTTGTGGTATAGATGCATAAATATTATTTTTATATAAATAATTAAGAACTTCTCTTTTGTTAAAATTAACATCAAAATTTGCAATATATTTTTTATCTATAAATTTTTCATCAACAATAGAAAATGAATCTATAAGAGATTTTATAATTTTTATGTTTACATCTTTATTTAAATAATAATATTCTGATGTAAGCAATGTAAAAATAAGTTCTTCAAATGCATTTTTAAAAGCTACATCTATTACTTTTTCCTTGCTAAAATTAAGATTATAAGGTTCTGAAATTTCTATATCACTTACTTTATATGAATTTGCTAAAACTTTTTCTGTGGAAAACTTAATAAAAATTATCAAGATTATTAGAAACAAAATATAAAATGAAAATGTATTTATCTTATTTTTAAACATAAAAATTTTAATGAATAATAAAAGTTTAACATATCAAAAAAGTGGCGTTAATATCAAAGCTGCAGATATTTTCGTTAAATATATATCTTCAAAGTCAAAAAATAGAAAAAAAGGCTCTAATTTTCAAAATATTGGGGGTTTTGGGTCTATATCAGATATTCCAAATAATATAAGTAATCCTAAAATTGTAGCTTGTACTGATGGTGTTGGAACCAAAATTGAGATTGCCAATATTCTAAACAAATATAACACAATCGGGATTGATCTTGTAGCAATGAGTGTAAATGATTTGATTGTTCAAGGTGCAAAACCTCTTTTATTCTTAGATTATATTTCTATCAATAAAATAGATCTAACTAAATTAAAATCAATCATTAAAGGTATATTAAAAGGGTGCAAACAATCAGGATGTCGGTTAGTTGGAGGTGAGACAGCAGAAATGCCAGGCACATATGAGAAAGGTAAATTTGATATTGCAGGTTTTGCGGTTGGTGTTGTTGATGGAAAAAAAATTTTAAGTAAAAATAAAATTAAAGTAAATGATTTGGTTATAGCAATTCCTTCTAATGGACTTCATTCTAACGGGTATTCTCTTGTTAGATACTTGATTAAAAAAAAAAGAATTAATATTAAAAGAGATAATTTTTTAAAAAGAGAGTTGTTGAAACCAACCAAAATTTACGTAGAAGAATTACTTAAATTAATTAATAGAAATTTAATTAATGGATGTGCAAATATCACAGGTGGTGGCATATCAGATAATGTTAAAAGAGTTGTGCCAAATAATTTAATTGCAGAAATAAATTTAAGTAAAATTAAAACTCTTAAAATTTTTAAATGGTTAAAAAAAAACGGTATATCAGATAAAGAAATGCTTCAAACCTTCAACTGTGGGGTTGGTTTTTGTTTAATAATTAATCCTAGAAATTATAAAAAAATTGTAAGGTATTTTACAAGAGGATTTAAACCATACATTATAGGAAGAATTACAAAGGGAAAAGATAAAGTAAGATTAAATGGCTCTATCAACTGGATCTAAAAAAATAAAAACAGCTGTTTTTATTTCAGGGACAGGAAGTAATTTAAAATCACTTATAAAATTTTCAAAACATAAAAAATCACCAATATCGATTAATTTAATAGTTTCTGATAACCCCAAATCTAAAGGATTGCAGTTTGGAAAAAGATTTCAAATTAAAAGGAAAATATTTAATTTTGAAAAAAAATCTATTGCAGAAAGAAAAATTATTTTAGAGCTAAAAAAAAATAAGATAAATTTAATTTGTCTTGCAGGTTTTATGAAAATCTTATCCAAAAACTTTATCAAAAATTTTAAGGGAAAAATATTAAATATTCACCCTTCCCTACTTCCTAGATTTAAAGGTTTAAATACACATGAGAGAGTAATTAAAAATAACGAGACTTATTCAGGGTGTACAGTGCATTTTGTAAATTCTAAATTGGACTCTGGAAAAATTATTCTTCAGAAAAAAGTTAAAATTTATAAAAATGATAACCCTAGATCGTTATCTAAAAAAATTTTGATCCAGGAGCATAAATTATATCCCAAAGCTATATTAAAAATATTTAATCTTTAAAGAAAAAATCTATTTCAATTTTTGCATTTTCAATACTATCAGACCCATGAACTGAGTTTTTATCAATTGAAATTCCATATTTTTTTCTAATAGTGCCTTCTTTTGCCTCTTTTGGATTGGTTGCGCCCATTAATTCTCTATTTGCAAGCACGGCATTTTCTCTCTCAAGTACCATTACTACGATTGGTCCAGATGAAAGATACGAGCAAAGATCTTTATAAAATGGTTTTGTCTCATGAACTTTATAAAATTTTTCTGCTTCAGATTTTTCTATCTGAATTTTTTTTTCTTTAGCAATTGAAAAACCTTTATTTTTAAACATTTGTTTAATTTCGTTATCTAAATTTCTCTCAACTGCATCTGGTTTAATAATTGATAAAGTTTTTTCTAAATTATTCATAGTTCTCCTCGATTAATTTATTCAATAATCTTACTCCATAACCTGTAGCTCCACTTGAATTCAAGGCTCCACCATATTTTGAAAAGGCCATTCCAGCTATATCTAAGTGCGCCCAAGGAGTTTTTTTAATTATAAATCTTTGTAAAAATTGAGCGGCTGTTGTAGATCCCGCACCTCCTACATAGTTTATATTTTGCATATCAGCATTTTTAGAATTTATTAATTTATCAAAGTTTTTATGAAGAGGCATTCTCCAAAGCTTTTCATCAACTTTTTCACCAGCATCAATTAATTGTTTAGATAATTTATCATTATTTGAAAATAGTCCCCCATATTCTGAGCCCAGAGAAACTATAATGGCACCTGTTAAAGTTGCTAAGTCAATTATAAATTGAGGTTTAAACTTTTCTTCAGTAAAAGTTAAAGCATCAGCTAAAACTAATCTTCCTTCTGCATCTGTATTTAAAATTTCTATTGTCTTACCACTATAAGATTTAACTATGTCTCCAGGTCTTTGAGCATTTCCGCTCACCATATTTTCTACAAGTCCTACTACACCTACTGCATTAATTTTTGAATTTCTTAATGCAAGGGTTTTCATTAAACCTACTACAGCTGCTGATCCTGCCATGTCATAAGTCATATCTTCCATAAATTTTGCAGGTTTAAGTGAATAACCACCAGTATCAAAGCAGACTCCTTTTCCAACAAAAGCTAAAGGTTTAGAATTATTTTTTGAACCTTTCCATTCTATAGTCACTAAATAAGAACCTCTTATACTGCCTTGCCCTACTCCAAGCAATGCATTGCATCCGATCTTTTTTAATTTATTTTGATCATATACAGTAACTTTTAATCCAAATTTTCTAAGTTTAGCAATTCTCTTGGCATATTCATCTGGATGCAAAACATTTCCAGGCTCAGACACCAAGTCTCTGGTAAAATTAACACCATCAAGAATAGCTTTTAATCTATTTCTCAATTTAATGTCATTTTGATTTTTTAATTTTATTACATTTAAAATTATATCCTTATGAATTCTTTTCGTTTTATATAAGTTAAACTCATAAGATTTCAGTTCAATACCATGAATGAATTCCTCTAATTTAATTTTATTTTTAGAATTTATTGAATTGGAACCTAAAATTGAAATATTTTTAATTTGTTCCTTTTTTATATGGTCATAAAAATTAGCACCCAAACTTTTAATATCATTTGAGGTTTCTATTTTTGACACAAAAATAATAAATATTTTTTTGTCGTAGTCTTCGTTTAGACAGTAAATTTTATTTTTTTCTGCTTTTTTATTAGCTGTTAAATAGCCAATAATTTTTTTTGAGATGTTTTCATTAAAAATACCTTTAAAATCGCTTATTTTTGTATCCTTGGATACAAAAATTCCAATGTTTTTCATAGAATTGTTTAACTTATCTAAATAATTTATTTTTATAGACATATGTATTAAATATACTTCTGGTTGAACTTTATATATGTTTAAAATTATCACATTTCAATGAAAAAATTAATTTTTAGAAATATTTTTAAAGATATAACTTATTTTTTCTTATTATCCTCTCTATCTTTAACATTGATAGTATGGGTAATACAATCTGTAAATTTTTTAGATTTTGTAACTGAGGATGGTCATGGACTTGGATTATATGCAACTTATTCTCTTTTGAATCTTCCAAAAATTTTCAGTAGGTTAATCATATTTTTATTTTTTATTTCTACTTTTTATATTTTGTATAAATATGAAGATAATAATGAAATATCGATTTTATGGATACATGGAGTTAAAAAAATTGAATTTATAAATAACTTTATAAAATTTTCAATTTTATTTATATTGGTACAGTTGTTATTTACGTATTTGATTGTTCCGACAACACAAGAAAAGGCAAGAAGTTTATTTAAAAACTCTGATATCGATTATTTGCCATCAATTTTAAAATCAAAATTTTTTAACGACACCATTGAGGATGTAACAATTTTTGTTGGGGAAAAAGATATAAACGGAAATTTAAAACATATTTTCCTTAAGGATAATAAAAATTATAATAATGACCGTGGACCAAATACTTCTCAAATCATACTTTCCAAATCAGGACAGCTAATCAAAAAGAATAAGAAATATTATTTAATTTTAAATGATGGAAATATAATCAATTTAGATTCAAAAAAGACAAATATAATTAAATTCAATAGATCAGAGTTTAATTTATCAAGATACACTTCAAAAACTACAAAATATCCTAAAATACAAGAAACAAGTAGTAATTTACTTCTACAATGTATTAATTTTTTGATTTTAAAAAATTCAAATAATTTTAAAAAAATATTTAATTGTGATGAACAAAATATAGACAGTGTGTTAAAAGAACTTTATAAAAGATTAGGAGTTCCTCTATATATTTTTCTGATAGGTTTGGTTTTAAAAACAAAAAGTAATAATAATTTCAATCTTTTTCAATTTTTAATATTTATCTTTGGATTTAGCATAATAGTAGCTTCAGAAATTTCAGTACAATTTATTAATATGAGTTTTATTAACAATTTTTTCATTTTGTTATCACCTATTATATTAGGAATAATCTTTTACATACTATTAAAAATAAATTTAGGCTTCGATAAATTATGATTTTAAAATTACACGAAAGATATATATTAAAAAATTTTTTATATAATATATTAATTGTTACTGGAGTATTTTTAGTTTTAATTTTTATACTCAATATCTTAGAAGAGATAAAATTTTTTGAATCGAGTGAAACAGAAGTAAAATTTGGATTACCATTATTATTAACCTTTTTAAACTCACCATCGATAGTTTTTGATACTTTTCCATTTATCTTTTTAATTGCTACACAATTATTATTTGTAAATTTATATGATAAAAAAGAGATGATTATTTTTAAAAGCTATGGAATTAATAATTTAAGTATAATCAAAACTTTACTGATTTCCGCTATTTTTTTTGGTATTTTTATAAGTACTGTTTTTTATACCGCTTCTTCAAGTTTGAAGAATATTTACCTTGGTTTTAAAAATAAATATACCAATGACAACAAATACCTAGCTATAGTCAATGAGAATGGATTGTGGATTAAGGATAGTGTAAATAATCTTACAAATATTATAAATGCCGAAACTTATAGTAACCTTAATTTAAAAGGAATTTCTATAACATCTTTAGATGATAAATTTGAATTAATTCACACAATCTCAGCAGAGAAAGCCTCTATTGGAAATGAGGTGTGGTTGCTCAAAAATGTAAAAAAATTTGAGCCTAATAAAAAAAATGAATACTTTGACGAACTATCATTTAAAACAAATTTTGATTTTGAAAAAATAAGCAACCTATTTTCTAATTTAGCTGCATTTAACATTTATGAACTCAGAAATTTATTTAAAGATTATAAATCATTTGGATACTCAACACTTGAAATAGAAAGTCATTTAAATAGGTTATACTCACTGCCAATATACTTAGCAATAATGACGGTTTTGGGTTCAATAATCATGTTTAATGTCAAATTTAACAAATCAAAAATATTTAGTATTATATCGGGAACTTTAATATCAGTACTAATATACTATATGAATTACTTTTCAAATATTATGGGGACAAATGAAAAGCTGCCAATCATGGCTGCTACATGGTTCCCATATATTCTTTTAATATTAATATGTTTAACTGGAGTTGTTAGAATCAATGAAAAATAGTATTATTTTTACTCTACTCACAACATGTTTTTTTTTATTTAATATTTCTTATAGTGAAATAATAAAATTTGAATCTCCTACAATAAATATTGAAAATGATGGTAAGAAAATAACGGCAAAAAATGGAGTAGTTGTAGAAAGTAATGATGGAATTATAATTAATGCTGATCAAGCAATATTTAATAAAGA